>NZ_CAWMSA010000047.1:136773-210273 GCF_963870205.1 Anabaena sp. CA = ATCC 33047
AAATTTTTAGCCAGAATTATTGACTTTTGAGTTGTTTGATGGCCTATGCCCCATGACGGCAGTCCGCTCAAGTCAGGAAACCCGCCGACGTGGCTACCTCCCCCATGCCCTAATCCCTAATTATTATCCAGGTTGTATTGTGGTTACTCTGACCTTGTTAGAACCGCAACAAAAAACACCCCTGAAACAGTGGTGCTTTGAAAATTCCGCAGTGATTCGGATTGGTCGCGCTGCGGATAATCATGTTGTGTTAACTGATACTTTGGTTTCCCGCCATCATCTGGAAATTCGGCAAGTAAGTTCTGCTAAGAATGGTGCGGCGTGGCAGGTGTTTAGTAAAGGTACGAACGGCACTTTTCTCAATGGTGTGCTGGTAATTCAGAGTTCTTTGCCGGATAATTCTCTGTTGCAATTAGCACAGGGAGGGCCAATTTTACAATTTCAAATTCAGGAGGCGACAGCACCAGATAATTCGCGATCGCCTACGGTGGGCGGTACGTCGGAAAATATGATTGTACCAGTCACCTCACAAAGATCCAATTCTGCGCCCAGTTGCACCCATGAAGGTAATTCTCCGGGAAATCTATTTTGTATCCACTGCGGACAACCGCTTACGGTACAGCAGACGATTCGCTATTACCAAGTTTTGCGGACTTTGGGACAGGGAGGGATGGGTACTACCTATCTAGCTTGGGATGCTGCCGGGTTGATTGCTAGACAGCCGCAATTATTGGTGTTGAAGCAAATGAATGCTGATATGGCGAAAATTGCCAAGGCTCAGGAGTTGTTTGAGCGAGAGGCGAATACTCTCAAATCCCTGAATCATCCAGGAATTCCTAAGTATTATGATTTTTTTGTGGAAGGTGGTAAGAAATACTTGGCAATGGAGTTAGTGCATGGGCAGGATTTGGAAAAACGCATCTATACTAATGGCCCTGTGACACCCCAGCAAGCGATCGCCTGGATGATTCAAACCTGCGATATTCTCGACTATCTGCATAGCCAAGAACCGCCACTAATTCACCGTGATATTAAACCCGCCAACTTAATGGTGCGGAATGGGAATAATCAAATAGTGGTGCTGGATTTTGGCGCGGTGAAGGAAATTGGCACAACGCCGGGGACGCGCATTGGTGCTGAAGGTTATTGTGCGCCGGAACAGGAACGAGGACAACCTTTAACACAATCTGATTTATATGCGATCGGCCCCACCTTAATTTTTCTGATCACTGGAGAAAACCCTTTTAAGTTTTATCGCCAAAAAGGGCGAGGTTTCCGCTTCGATGTCAGCAAAATTCCGACTTTGACACCACAGTTGCGGGAGATTATTGAGAAAGTGACAGAACCAGTACCGCGCGATCGCTTCCAGTCAGCAAAGGAATTAGCCGCCGCCTTAGCAGCTTGTCAAACAAGGCAATGGTGATTGGGGACTGGGGATTGGGGATTGGGGCATTAATAATTCTCCCTCATCTCCCCAGTCCCTAATCTTCATCCCAAGCTTCCACGTCTAGCAATTCGCTAACTGGATCTTGCATACTGAAACCAAAATCTAGCAGTTCCTGTTTCCAGTGCTGCCAATCATTGCCATAAAGCAGCGCAATCTTCCAAATGCTATCAGTCGGCTTGATAATATTCGATTCTACGAGTGATTGCACATTACGCTGCAATTTCACCATTGGGTGAATTACTTGCTGAGTCATAACCTCGATTCAATTCAAAATTTTATTGGGTAAATGCTTAATCAAAACTGCTTTCCGTTTTGCAACTGTCAACAATGCGTAGAGTGTGTATTTGGCAAAGCGAGTCTTAACTTTTTCAATATACCATAACAAACTCTATTAAGTTGCGACCAAATTCGGTTCTGTACGGTAATTACTCCACAAAACTCAAATCTCACCAAGTATACATGGTGATTGCTCAACTTAGAAAACAGTCCCCCTCAAGGTTGCAGTAACAGCACCGTGGGAGAAATCCTAAAAACTTATGGTTTATATTTACCGGAATCTGTGCAATTGCTAAAAATGCCATAAATTAACGGCTGATTGAAGATTTTTAAACTACAGTTAGGGAATTTTTACTCTGTAGGTTCAAACCTTATCTACAATAACGCAAACCTCTAGAATTAAATCAAGTTATCGTAAATCTTAATATATTTTTAATCTTTCTCTAGAGATTAAGCAGACATATAGCAGTCGGCGATCTCCTTATTCCCTACTGATCCTCAAATGGTAGATACTTACGTATATTGTTACTTTTGCTTAAGTGTTTGATTACAGCTATTGTGAAGTGCTGGTTTAGATGTGGTAGTTGGTGCATAGTTAACATATCTTGATGTTGAGTCTGATAGCAGCATAAAAAATTTTTGGTTTAGGTGTTAGTTTCTGTGAAGTAATGGGTAATCTCTTAACTAGAAGCTTGTTGTAACTAAGTATTTACCACAACCCAGATAAAAATATGGCTAGTTCAGGTGAAGACTATTTTGTTGTCCGTAAAAGGCAGATTGAACGGAAGAAACGAATTTTAACAATAGTTTCGATTGTTTCTTTCGTGGGTTCAACAGCATTTGCAGCCATTCCAGCTATACAACGCGCTATCCAGAGTCCTGCGTCAGTAAATACAACTACATCGGCTGAGTCTTCCTTGCAACAACAAGCCAAGGGTTACGAATTAGTTTTACAGCGAGAACCAGATAATCAAAGCGCGTTGGAGAAATTGGCTATTATGCGGTTAAAGTTAGGAGATACTCAAGGAGCAATGGAACTTATGGAGAGGTTGGTTAAATTGCATCCTGAACGACAGGATTATAAGACTGTGTTTGCGGATGTGAAGAAAAGAATGGGGGAGAGTCAGAGCGATCGCTAGCTCACCAGTAGATAGATTTAGCTCAATATCAAACTATCTTGGTTCAGATTTAGACATAATAAGTGCCAATCGAAATAAATTTACATAAATATTTATATTTTCTCAGAGAGAAGTGACCAAAAGGTTGTTATTAGGGTGCCACAATTGACTGATTTAAATTAGACAAGAATAAAAATTGACAAAAATGATTTTTAAATTTGAAAAATAACTAAAAAAAGATTGTTACTAAAAATAAACGTAGAGATTAATTATGAAACAGTTTATTTCCTATGCCCAAAATTTTGAGGATGTTTTACTAAATAGAATATTTAAAAATAAATTGCAAGGTTTCTATATTGATGTAGGAGCATTACATCCAACTGTTGATTCAGTAACCAAAGCTTTTTATGATCGTGGATGGTCAGGAATAAATATTGAGCCAATACAAGAATACTATAATTTATTTCAAAAAGAACGCTCAAGAGATATTAACCTGAATATTGCCATAAGTAATTCAGAAGAAACATTAGAGTTTTTTCAATTAGTAGGACAGCCAGGAAACTCTACTTTAAATAAGGCAATAGCTTATGCAATTGCCAAAGAAAAAGGTTTAGAAGTTTCTCAATATACGGTTGCTGTCAAGACTTTAGAAGCAGTATGCAAAGAATATGTCAACAAAAAGATTGATTTTATCAAAATTGATGTTGAAGGATTAGAAGAACAAGTTATTTTAGGTGCTAATTGGGAAAAGTTTAGACCAACAGTATTAGTCATAGAAACGACTATACCAAATACTAATATTCGCGTTGACAATAATATTCCTGTATTATTACAATCTCAAGGTTATCAGCACGTTTTTTTTGATGGAATTAATGATTATTACATAGCAGAAGAGTCAAGCGATTTGGCAAAACATTTTTTATTCCCTGTTAATGTTTTAGATTTTTATGTAGACTACAGATTAATTGAACAACAAAGAAAAATAAATGAATTAAACAGAATATTAAATTCAATGAATCATTCAATCCCAACACTGGAAACAAATCAAGTTAATATAGAAAATTTAAATTTAGTCAAGCCAATTATTATAATTGATGCTGTATTTTTCCAACTATATCAAACAGGAATTGCTAGAGTTTGGCGAAGTCTGCTGCAACAATGGGCAAAGACTGGCTTTGCTAATCATATCTTAGTCTTAGATCGAGGTAACACAGCACCTAAATTTAATGGTATTTGCTATCGTACTATTCCCCCTTACGACTATAACAATGCAGAAGCTGATAAACAGATGCTTCAACAAATATGCGATGAAGTAGGAGCAGACTTATTTATTTCTTCATACTACACAACATCAATTACAACACCTTCTGTATTCATGGCTTATGACATGATTCCAGAAATAATGGGGTGGGATATGAATAATCCCATGTGGAGAGAAAAGCATCAAGGTATTCAGCACGCTTCTTCATATATAGCAATTTCCGCACATACAGCGCGTGACCTTGTAGGCTGTTTTCCAGATATATCGATAGATGCTATTACTGTAGCTCATTGTGGAGTTGATGCTACTTTTGCACCTGCAAAGTTTGAAGACATTAATATTTTTAAAACTAAATATGGCATTAGTAAACCTTACTTCTTATTAGTTGGTGGTGGGGCTGGTTATAAGAACAGTATTTTATTCTTCCAGGCTTTTTCGCAACTTGCTAGTAGCTATGGATTTGATATTATTTGCACGGGTAGCGGCGGTATATTAGCACCTGAATTTAGAGAACATACTTCAGGTAGTGCTGTCTATATGTTACAACTCAGTGATGAAGAGTTAGCAATAGCTTATTCTGGTGCTATAGCTTTAGTTTATCCTTCTAAATATGAAGGTTTTGGAATGCCGATAATTGAAGCGATGGCTTGTGGTTGTCCGGTGATTACTTGTCCTAATGCTTCAATTCCAGAAGTGGCAGGAGAAGCTGCAATATATATTAATGACGATGATGTAGATGGTTTAGCAAATGCGCTTTGTGATGTACAAAAACCTAGTCTTCGTCAATCATTAATTACTGCGGGTTTAGCCCAAGCACAAAAGTTTTCTTGGTCGAAAATGGCAGATATTGTCAGTTCTGCTTTAATTGATGCTACTCTTCTATCATTAAATCTAAAACAGGTTAATTTCATTATCTTCCCTGATTGGTCAGCATCGGAAGAGTCAATCAGTTTAGAGTTAGCACAAGTAATTAGGACACTAGCAACTTCTCCTGATAGTTGCAAGACTACTTTACTAATTGATACTACTAATATTTCTGGGGAAGATGCTGAACTATTGCTGTCTAGTGTCACCATGACTCTTCTGATGGAAGAAGATTTAGATATTACTGATGGCTTAGAAATTTCTCTGGTGGTAAATTTGGCTGATATCCAGTGGAAAGCTTTACTACCTCGTATTCATGGCCGAATTTGTTTGGAACATGAAAATCAACAAGCACTCATTCAAGTTAAAGCAGAAACCTTGTCAAGCTACACACTAGAAAGTTTGAACCAGGCGCAAGAAGAAAAGTTTTTTTTTAACTTGAGCCAAAAACTATATAGTGAGGGCAGATGGCAAGAAGCGATCGCTGCATATCAACAAGTGATAAAATTACACCAAGATAGTGCAGATATTTACTGGAATTTAAGCCAGTGTTACAGACAGTTAAACCTACTAGATGAGTATTTTCAAACTCTAGAGCAAGGAATTGAAAATTACCCTACAGATGGTAGGCTACACTTTACATTAATTATTGACTTGCGGCGCAATGGGCGTACTCAGGCAGCAATTAACTGTGCTGAGAAGGCTTGTCAATGTTTACCTGATGATTATACGTTTAAAATTCTGAAATATCTCACAGTTCCGACTATTTATAACACTCAAGAAGAGATAGGAATTTATCGCCAACGCTATAGTCAAGGGTTGCAAAATTTAATTCAAGAAACATCTCTCAACACCATTGCAGAAAAACAGAATGCTTTAACAGGTATTAGTAGGCTGACAAACTTCTACCTATCTTATCAGGCACAAAATGATAGAGATTTACAACGTCAATACGGAAAGTTAATACATGAGATTATGGCAGCTAACTTTCCCCAATGGGTTGTACCTTTATCTATGCCAAAAGTCCAACCTGATCAAAAAATTCGTATTGGCTACGCTTCCCATTATCTACATTCTTATAGTGGTACACTGTGGTTAACTGGTTGGTTAAAATACTGCGAACGCCACAATTTTGAAATCTACTGTTATTACACAGGTAATGAACCAGATGCAGTGACAGAAAAATTTAGGGAATATAGTGATTTCTTCTATCACATTCCTCTCAATTTGTCTGCTGCTTGTGAACAAATAATTTCTGATAATTTACACATTTTAGTGTATCCAGAAATCGGCATGAATCCCCACACTATGCTGATGGCAGCTTTACGACTTGCGCCAGTGCAATGTGTTGCTTGGGGACATCCGGTAACAACTGGTTTACCGACAATTGATTACTTTTTATCTAGCGAATTAATGGAAGCAGACAATGCTGAAGAACATTATGCAGAAAAATTAATTCGCTTACCTAATATTGGTGTTTCTTACCCAAAACCCTACATTCCACCAGTGGTTAAAAGTCGCACCGATTTTGGCTTGTCAGATGATGCTGTTCTTTATTTATGCTGTCAAGCACCGTTTAAATATTTACCACAATATGATTTTATTTTTGCAGAAATAGCGGCTCGTGTACCGCAAGCTAAATTTATCTTTTTGCGTGGTACGCTGCTTCAAGAACGCCTACAGCGAGCTTTTGCGGCTGTGGGGCTGGAATTTCAAGATTATTGTGTATTTTTAAATATTCCAGAACGGCTCGACTATCTGATGATTAACTTACTGTCAGATGTGTATCTAGATACTTTTACTTGGTCTGGTGGTAATACTACCTTAGAAGCGATCGCTTGTAATCTCCCCGTGGTAACTTGTCCAGGGGAATTTATGCGGGGTCGTCATTCTGATAGTTTCTTAAAAATGTTGGGAGTGACAGATACTATTGCTAAAAATGAAGTGGAATACATTGAAATTGCTGTCAAATTAGCACAAGATGCAGCTTGGCGACGCGATATTTCAGAACGAATGAGTCAAAATCACGACAGATTATTTGATGATCAAGTTTGTGTCTCTGGGTTGGAAGAGTTTTATAAAAAGGTTGTGGGGTTAGGTTCGTAGTAAGCACGAAGAGTGCTGTTTTCATTATGAGGACTAAAGTCCTCTCTGCGAGACGCTACGCGAACACTACGAACAAAATTTTTCAAGACTTCAGTGCTTTAAAAATATATGTATGAATATGGTAAGCTTACACCACGACAAAAAGCAGAATTAGTTGAACAACGCTTGAGTCGTGGTTATCCTCCTCATGCACCGCCACATCCTATAAAAGATAGAAGACTTTATTTGTTGACTGCGGCTTGTTATGAACATAAGTGTTATATGCACTGTCAATCTCGTCGTCAGCAATTGCTAAAGATGATATTTGATAGATTTGGTGAGAGTGGAGGTGAAGAAGACAGTGCTGAAGCACTTACTACGAACATCACGATTTCTGCTTGGGTTGTTTTACCTAATCATTATCATTTATTGCTTCAGGTTGTAAATTTTGATGTCTTAAGTGAGTTATTTCGTAAGATACATGGTTTGACTTCACGCCAATGGAATATTGAGGATAATATAACTAAGCGAAAAGTTTGGTATTCTTGGAGCGATCGCGCAATTCGCACTGAAAGACATTACTACACAACTCTTAACTATATTCATTACAACCCAGTCAAACATGGTTTAGTAACATCTCCTTATGACTGGGTTGAAAGTAGTGTTCACTGGTATTTACAAGTTTATGGCCGAGAATGGTTACGCGATTGTTGGGTTAAATATCCAGTGCGAGATTATGGCAAAGATTGGGATGATTCCTAATGTTTGTAATGTTTGTAGTGAGGGCTTCAGCCCTCAACATTTCTCAGGGCTAGAGCCGCTTACTACGAACCTAAACTTAAAATTCCATAGCAGTGATGTTTTGTGTTTGTAGTGAGGGCTTCAGCCCTCAACATTTCTCAGGGCTAGAGCCGCTTACTACGAACTAATATATTTCTGCCACATTTGGGTGTAAGCATTTTCCATCTCACGGGTAAATTGCTTACCATTCCATAGCGGCGATGTTTTTCTTGACTGTCTCAACTTCCAAGCGATTTGTTGTCTTAATGCTTCATCCTTACCTAAACGCACACCCCACTCTACATATTCTTCATCAGTCCAGGCGATACCTTCTGTAATACCAGCATTCATCATCATAGTGTAGCTGTTACGAGCGGCGAATTGCTCACCTACTCGTGTCACCATAGGAATACACATCCACAGGGTTTCTAAGGTTGTTGTCGCACCGTTGTAGGGATAGGTGTCTAATACTATATCAGCAATGTCTAAATTAGCTCGGTGAACGCCCTCTGAAGGCGCACCTGGAAGAAATCTGAGTTTAGAGGCATCTACGCCTTCTTCTTCCGCTAAATCATAAAAGAATTTTTGAATTGATTTTTCATCAGCAAATCCTTTAATTAAAAAGTAGCTATTAGGTACTTCTTTGATAATTCTTAATTGTAATCTTGTAATATGTGGATGACGTTTAAATCCTCTTTGTCCGCACATATAAACAACCGCATCACTCGGAATATCAAATTGCTCACGATGTACTTTAGGTACATTGACTTCAAAACCATCAACAGCTATGTATGTTTGAGGTAAGCACCAAATTTTTTCTTTGTAATATTCTGATGCTGATTCTGGTAAAACGTAGGGGTCAGCAATAAAATAATCTACAGATGGACTACCTGACGCATCCCAACCCAGCCAAGTAGCTTGTATTGGTGCTGGTTTAAATGCTATAACTTCACAGGTTGTATCTAAAGTAATACTATCTAAATCAATTAATATATCAACTTCATCCTGGTATATTTCTTCCGCTAGTGACCAAACATTATATGATTTATAGGCTTTATCTACCTGGACGGTATACCATTGATGTAATAGATCAGCTTCTGTATCATTAGCAATAAAATAACCGTTAATTTCAAATTGATCTCGGTCATGATATTCAAATAGCCATCGCGCTAGCCAGCCAACAGAATGACTTTTCAAACAATGTGACAAATATCCTATTTTAATTTTTTTATGAGATTTTTTGGTTTTTTTTCTGTCTAAATGGCCTTGTGAATATTTGTCTAATTGCTCTTGTGCATAAATAGCATGATTCTCTTGGCATAGCTGAAGTATCTGGTTCTGAATAGGTCGATTTTTCAGGGGATGATCTTCAATATAAGGAGCAAAAAAATTGGCATTTATCAGCCTGACTACATTAATTTGTGACAAATTTTTAGGATTTTGTCGAATTAATTCCTGTAATAGCTCTTGCTGTCTTTGATTTACTGCACAAGATTCTTCCCAATGCCCCCCAGCACTCATTAAGCCTCTTAATATCTGGCGATTAGCAAAAATCTTGTCTGGCAAATTATCCACTAAAGAATAGAAGTGTTTAGCTGTTTCTATGCCACGCTCATATTCGCCAGCATTTTGATAAAAACCTGCTAAATGTCCTATACATTCAGGATTATTAGGGTCTAACCGTAAATAAACTTCAATTAATTTTGATGCTAATTTAGCTTGCCTATGAGCATAAGCTATGTTGACTGCAACAGGTAGCAATATTCCCAGTAAAATATCGGTGTTTTCACTAAAAAATGAAACAACAGCTTCCAATAATTCTAGAGTAGATTGTTGTAGCGGATTATAATTTAAAATATTACGTAACGTTTCAGATAAAATATTTAAATTTATTTCGTTATTCGATGTGGATTTAATTAAATCAATTACACAAAGCTCTTGTAAATGGTCTTCTGTATATTTCTCTAATTTGATATATAGCTGAATAAGTTGCAAAATATTTTGAAGATTTTGCGGATAAATTTCCTTGATATGACAACGAATTTTTTCGGCTAATGAATATTCTTCTAATTTTTCTTGACGTTCAGCTTCTGTTTGTAAAATATTAAATAAATCTATATTTTCATTATCTACCTGTTCACCTTCAACTTGCATCATTCCCATGAACCAAGTTGTTTGCGCTTCTGCATCTTGTCCTTGTAATAACAAGTTTAATCCTAGATACCAATAATGAGATTGAACATCAGGCTCTAAAGTTATCGCTTGTTCATAAAGACTAGCAGCATGGATGTAATTTCCTTTCAGAAAATATTCTTCTGCACGCTGAACCAATTGAGTGGAAGTTGAGGAGGAAAGCATAAAAGTTATCCAAAATTTTCCCAAAATAACGGATAGCTATCATCTGATAGATATCTGATGAAAAAATTGCAGAAATCGGGTAATGTAGTGGCACATTACCCAATTGAGCAAAATTTCTATGTAATCTTGCCTAAGAAAGCGATGAGAAAAATTCCTAACTTATCTTATCTTGCCAAAGACAGGAAACTACCTTGACAACCATTGATGTCAGTATAGTTACCGACTGTTGTTGTAGGATTAGGTGATTCACAAGCAATTGCTATAGTAAGTGCTTCGGATGTAGCACTATCGCCCACTGTCGTACCTACTAAACCATAGTAGGATTTCAGAGCAGCTTTAGCGGCTGTCCCTTTAAATTGGATGGGGCCAGTAGTAGTACCTGTAATTTCATAGACGAAGTTTTCCGTTTGCGTCTTGATACCTACTTGCAATTGGGAAATACTGGTAGCAAACTCTTGGTATTCTAGGAAGTATGCTTGTTGAGAACGGTTGACTGTACCTACGTAGTTTCTAGCTTCTGATTGTTTAGCTTTATTTACCTGACCCAGTAGTGAAGGTAACGCAATAGCTGCCAGTACACCGATAATAATTACTACCACCAACAATTCAATTAAGGTAAAACCTTCTTCTTCTCTATTCTTACGGTTGCTGAGGTGGCTGAGGAATTTGGCTTGCAGTTCTGGCTTGAGCATGGGTGTCTCCTGAAGTTTGGGGTAAGTAGATTGCGATCGCTCTGTTCTGGAATTAACTTACCCACTTGCAATCAGCAACATATCACTTTAGTAAAAAAATTTTCCTGCTCAATTTTTACCTACGTATATTTACGAGTTTTACTCCTATCGGCTATAGATATCTAGAGTTGATATCGTGCTTTTTACGTAGTATCTTCATCAAATTCCGGTTTAATCAATAGGATATGCTAAAGCAAAAAATAACACGTAATAAAATGATTTTGCGTTACGGCTAATTCTGACATAACCGTAACACACCCCAGTTAATACATATTCTGTAAAACTTGGCGGATAATATCTGCTGGTACTTCGTCGGTAATGGTGACTACGCCCATTTGGGTAGGTAAAATAAATCGGACTTTACCATTTTTGACTTTCTTATCTAGTTGCAGTGCGTCAATTATGCCTTCAATATCTAAACCCTCTGGTAGCTTTGTCGGTAAACCCGCTTTTTGAATCAGCGCATTTTGACGTTCTGTGTCTTGCTGCTGCCACATTCCCAATTCGACAGCAATTTGTCCGGCTGCTACCATGCCAATGGCTACAGCTTCACCATGATTCACTAACCGATAACCTGTTAAGCTTTCGACTGCATGACCAATCGTATGTCCATAGTTGAGAATTGCCCGCAGTCCGCCTTCTTTCTCGTCTTTGCTGACGACATCGGCTTTGGCTTGACAAGAACGGGTTAAAATAGTGTTTATGAGTTCCGGCTTGATGTAGCGTAGTTGGTTCAGATGTTTACTGGCTTCCATTTGGGCAAATAATTCAGCATCCCAAATTACGCCATATTTAATTACCTCTGCCATTCCGGCGCGAAATTCACGCATGGGCAGAGTTTTTAACACTTCTGGATCTACTAATACTAAACGTGGCTGATGGAAAGCCCCTATTAAGTTTTTACCTTGGGGATGATTTACGCCTGTTTTGCCACCAATGGCTGAGTCTACCATTGCTAGGAGCGTTGTTGGTACTTGTACAACATTAATTCCTCGTAACCAAGTAGCAGCAGCAAAACCAGTCATATCACCAATTACCCCACCGCCCAAGGCTACCATTGTTGAGGAACGTTCTAAGCGGTTTTCTAAGGCGACATCATAGAGTTTTTGAATAGAGTTGAGGGTTTTGTAACGTTCTCCGGCTGGTAGGCAATAGCTAGCCACTGTAAACCCAGCAGATTCCAGGGAATTTATAGTTTTTTCGCCATAATGCTTAAATATGGTGGGATTAGAAACCAGCAATACCTTCTTGCCTAGTTTCAAATCAGCCATCCGTTGACCAAGTTGTTCTAAACTTCCAGGTGCGATCGCAATCTCATAAGACTGCTGTGGTAAATTCACATTAATTATAGAAGTCATTACCCAAACCCCAACAAGCACAGTGGGCTGTATTTTACCGCATTTTGGGGGGTGGGGATTGGGGACTGGGGATTGGGGACTGGGGACTGGGGATTGGGGACTGGAAGGGGGAATTAAACAGTGCTGAAAAACTTGCTCAAACTTACTCAAAATCCACTATGATTAGGGATAAGCGAAAACCAAGCTAAAAAAATTTTAGGCTTGAGAACCTGTACAAAACTTTTGAGAGTAGCCAGCCTGTAGCAAGGTAATTGAGAAAATCCAGAAATTTTAAATGGCTGAAAATCAGGGAGTAAAGTAGCAAAGCCTCTCAATGTAAAAACTCCAAAATAGGGTGAGTTACGCCCGATTTTAAGCCTGTGGACTGGATAATGCCGACATTACCAGAATGAAACAGGAAGCTAACGTCTTAAGTCTTTGAACAGATTTAAGCAAGTTTAGTTTAACGGACAAAGAAGCTAATGACTAATGACTAATGACTAATGACTAATGACTAATGACTAATGACTAATGACTAATGACTAATGACTAACGACTAACGACTAATGACTAACGACCAAAAATTAATGGTTCAATATAGTTAGTAAAGTATTGTGGAGAAAGATAAATGTTAGCAGTAGTAGCTTATATTGGCTTTTTGGCTGTGTTCACTGGCATCGCTGTAGGTTTGCTGTTTGGTCTGCGTTCCGCCAAAATTCTCTAATTTAAGGGTATAGGGGTGTAGGGTGAAAGTGAGGGAGAATTCTACACCTTTACACCCTTCTGACTTGTCACGTTAAGTGGAAAAGCTAACGCGAAACCTAACCCCCTAACCCCCTTCCCTACAAGGGAAGGGGGAACAGTTAAAGCCTCTCTCCTGGTAGGGGAGAGGTTTGGAGAGGGGTTTTCCAAATACGGAGAAAAGTCAGTTACACCCTTAACTCCTAAACTCCTATTTGACTCACTACACGATTTGGTCTTTGGGATGGGGGACGCATTTCTAAGCCAAGTAAATTCAGCATTTCTTGATCTGCGTCATAATCTGGACAGGGGGTAGTGACTGTTAACATCTTGTTGTCGTCGCTGGAAAAGATGGAGTTAGCCCCCGCCATAAAGCATAATGCTTGTTCAACTTGAGAAAGTCTGGCTCTACCAGCACTTAAACGCACATCTGATGTGGGCATAATTATACGTGCTGTGGCTATCATCCTGACAACTTCCCAAATGGGGACATCTGGCTGATTTTCTAGGGGTGTTCCTGCTACTTGGGAGAGAATATTGATTGGTACTGATTCTGGGTGAGGATTGAGGTTAGCGAGGGTGTGTAACATGGAAATCCGATCCTCGACGGTTTCGCCTAAACCCAGGATACCGCCAGAACATACGGTAACATTGGTCTGCCGGACATTTTCAATTGTGTTCAGGCGATCGCTATAAGTTCTCGTGGTGATAATTGTACTGTAATATTCTGCTGAGGTATCTAAGTTATGGTTGTAAGCATATAGTCCCGCAGTTTCCAAGCGTTTGGCTTGGTCTGCTGTCAACATCCCTAGGGTACAGCATACTTCTAAACCCATGTCGGTGACATCTTTCACCATATCCAGGACTTTCTCAAATTGAGAATTATCCCGCACTTCCCGCCAAGCTGCACCCATACAAACACGACTGACACCCTTTTGTTTAGCGGTTTCGGCAATGTTGAGGACTGTTTGCTTATCTAAGAGTGCTTGGGGTTTGACTTCGGTTTGATAACGGGAAGACTGAGCGCAGTAGCTACAATCTTCTGGACACGCGCCTGTTTTAATCGAGATGAGTTTACAGACTTGTATCTGTTTGGGGTTATGATATTGGCGATGGACACTAGCAGCTTGATAAATTAGCTCTAGCAATGGTGTTTCGTATATTGCCCTAATCTCTGCTTCTTGCCAATCGTAGCGTATTCCCGACATTAGTATCCTTCTTCTTTACTGGATTGATCAACAGCTGTCTTGTTGTTATATCTCAGCAAAGTATATCTTTTGAGTTCAGCGATCGCATACCAGTTTTATGGCTCATCTCTTAATTCTGGTGTAGATATGAGACTTAGCTGATCAAGATTTGGCAAAATACTCACTATAGTAGTTGTCACCAAAGTCATTACTCATATACCATACTTTGATATATCAGTCAAGCCTCAGTATACAAAAAAGATGACTGCTGCTAGAAAGCAAATGTCAGCAAGATGTCAAGAATTTCTGCCACCTGATTGACAATTTATCGAGAATTTGGGCAAAAAAACCATATAAGTCAAGCTAGAGTATGAAATCAGAACTACCGATAATTACAAGCGATCGCCTACTATTACGAATAGGTATTCAAGAAGATATACCACAAATACTCAAATATTTTCTAGATAATCGAGATTTTCTCACCCCATTTTATCCTACCTGGGTAGAACATTTTTTTACAAAATACTATTGGCAACATCAAGTAGAAAATAATGTTTTAGAATTTATTCACGACCAATCTTTAAAGTTATTTATATTTCCGAAAACACAACCCACACAAGTGATTGGCACTATTAATTTTAATAATTTTGTTAGAGGTGCTGCCCATTTTTGTCATGTGGGATATAGTCTAGCTGAGACTGCCCAAGGTAAAGGTTATATGACTGAAGGATTAGGTGCAGCTACTGAATATGTCTTTCAAGAATTAAATTTTCATCGCATTATGGCTAACTATATGCCCCACAATCAACGTAGTGGCAACGTACTCAGAAGACTGGGGTTTGTGGTAGAAGGTTATGCTAGAGATTATTTATTAATTAACGGCAAGTGGCAAGACCATATTCTTACAAGTTTGATTAACCCTAACTGGCAAGTAAACAATTGGGAGTAGAGAGTGGGGAGTAGGAGCAGGGGAGCAGGGAAGTAGGGGGAGAAGAATTTTTACCCAGTCCCCAGTCTCCAGTCCCGAATTAACCAATTAAATCGGCTTTTTCTAAAGATTCTGACGCATCCACAGACTTTTTAAACGCAAGACGCAACAAAGGCGGTGCTAAGAAGGTAGTCAGGATCACCATAATCACAATTGCGGCTTGCAGAGGTTTATCTAAAGTACCACTAGCAGCACCAATACCTGCAAACACTAGACCAACTTCACCACGGGGAATCATACCCACACCAACCGCTAAACGGTTAACACCAGGCTGACCAAAAATTGACCAACCGGTGACAACTTTACCAATAATTGCCACCACAATTAAGAACAAGGAGATAATTAATCCCTGTTGATTCTCAGGAACTACAGGATTCAGTACACTTAAATCAACTTTAGCTCCGACTGTGACAAAGAAAACTGGTACAAGAATATCAGCAATAGGCTTAACTTGCTCATCTAACTCTTTGCGCTTATCAGTTTCATCGAGAACTAAGCCAGCCGCAAACGCGCCTAAGATTGCTTCTAAATGAATGGCGTTACCCAAAAATGCCATAAAGAAGGCAAAGATAAAGGCGGGAATGACTAAATTACCTCGTGTTTGTAATTTGTTGGCAATGGCGACAAAGGTGTGATTGAAAAATTTGCCCAGTAAAATTGAGCCAATCAGAAAAACAGTAGCACTGACGATCAAATAAATGACATTGAAAATATCTACTTCGCCAGTTTTAGCCAAACTAGCAACCACTGCTAGCACGATGATGCCTAAGATATCGTCAATGACGGCTGCACCAACAATAATTTGACCTTCTTTAGATTTGAGATGACCGAGTTCTGAGAGAACTTTGGAGGTAATACCAATACTTGTTGCTGTCAGGGCTGCACCTGCAAAAATCGCCGGAATAACTGGGGCATGAAATAATAAAATCAGTCCGGCTGTACCCGCCGCAAAAGGAACTGCTACCCCGACACAAGCCACAATTGTCGCTTGATAACCGACTTTTTGCAGTTCTTTTAAATCTGACTCCAAACCGATTTCAAATAACAGAATAATCACACCCAATTCAGCCAAAATCGAAATTGCTTCACTCTGGCTGTTAAAGATGGCTGTGGCTGCATCAGGGGTAAGATTATTAATCGTTTGCAGCACTGTCATAATCACAGAATCACTGGCTGTGGCACCACTTTCGGGAAACACAACCAAATGCAGCACCGAAGCACCCACTAATACACCACCAACTAATTCCCCTAAAACTGGCGGTAAGTCTATGATTCTAGACAACTCACCCCCAATCTTACTGGCCAGATAAATGACTACCAAACTGAGTAGTACACCAGTTAACACAATGGGAGCATTTTCGGCGTTGTTTTCTGTTGTCAACAACAAAGGTGGGAAGATGGAAGTTAAAGGTGTAAAAAAATTCATCACATTAACTATTGGTTCTGAACAAATCATTTGACTTATCTGTAACTGCTCAAGTCAGTTACTGATTGATTTGGGCGCAAATAATTGGACAGGTGTTTACCTGTCCAATTTAGTTGTATCTTTTGCTAGAGTTTAGCTTGATTTAGTAGGGTAGGGAATGGGAAATCGGAAATAGAAAACATTTTTACTGTTGCGTTTTGCCTGTTTCCTGTTGACTGGTTTGATTAGTAGACAGTGGTAGTGTCATTACTCTTAACTAAAGTAACAGCTTGTTTTAGGGCTTCTACACGGTCTACAAACATGTGATGTGGAGGTACAAATCTGGAAACACCAAAGCTTTCTAAGCGTCGTTTGACTTTGCCGGTTGCACCGACGATGAGAACATGACGACCTTGATCGGAAGCGTCTTTGATAGCATTTTCAATGGACAAAGATGCAGTTACACCCAACATAGGTACGTCGCTGAGATCGACAATTAACACATCAGAATCTGCCATTGCTGAATGTTCACGAGAGATGGCTTTGGCAACTCCAAAAATCATCGGCCCACTCAAGTAAAATAGCAGGATGCGTCCATCAGCTTGATCGATCAATTGCTTCTCTTGTTCATTCAAGACGATGGCATCATCAGCATCACTAATGGTTTTAACTTCTTGCGCTTGTAATTCTGAAAGACGCTCAATAGTGACGATGTTAGCAATGAAAACACCTACACCTACAGCCACAATCAAGTCTACAAATACGGTGAGGAATAATACACCGTACATGATAGCTGTACCTTTCCAAGAAACCTTGTGAGCGCGTTTGAGGAAACTCCAGTCCAGAATATCAATCCCTACCTTTAAGGCAATACCTGCCAATACCGCCATTGGGATGCTTTCTGTTAAATTCGCTGCCCACAATACAACCACTAACAAAATTAACGCACGAGTTAAACCAGATACAGCAGTTCTAGCACCAGTTTGGATATTAACTACTGTTCCCATTGTCGCACCAGCACCAGGTAATCCACCACACAAACCAGATACCAAGTTACCAATGCCTTGACCAATCAACTCTTTATTAGATTTATGTTCAGTACGGGTCAAGCTATCTGCAATCACCGCAGTTAGTAGGGTGTCAATACAACCCAACATTCCCAACATCGCACCATCAACAATCATGGTTGTGATTTCCGATGGCGTAAAGGTCGGCATTTGCAATGTTGGTAGTCCCATTGGGATTTCCCCAATTCGTCTAATTTCAACGTTGCCAAAAAAGACGAGAGAAACTACAGTACCAACAATTAACGCTATTAACTGTGGTGGAACAAGACGCTTGATTTTAGATGGCATCAAGAAAATAATTGCCAGTGTCAGCGCACCCAAAGTTGCTTCAGCCGGATTGATTTTTGTCAAAAGTTCCGGCAAATTCTGCACCATTCCCAGCACTCCACCTTTCGGGTTTGGTTGCCCGACAAAAGGCGCGATTTGCAAAATAATGAGAATTACCCCAATCCCTGACATGAAGCCAGAAATTACACTGTAGGGCATCAGGGTAACATATTTACCCAGCTTAAATACCCCAAATAATATTTGAAATATCCCAGCTAGCATGACTACAGTAAAGGCCATTGCTAATCCGTTTTCGGGATCTTTGGCAGTCATGGAACTGACAACTGCCGTCATGACTACAGTCATTGGCCCTGTAGGTTCAGAAATTAGGGTTGGTGTACCGCCAAATAATGCGGCAAAAAAGCCGACACAAACAGCACCATAAAGACCAGATGCCGGCCCCGCACCAGAAGCCGCAGCAAAAGCCAAAGCTAGTGGTAGAGAGACAATTGCGGCAGTTACACCACCGAATATATCCCCTCGCAGGTTTCTAAAGTGGATAGTGTTGGTCAAGGACATTTGGTTTCCTAAAACAAGCAAAGACGTTTTGAAGGTTGACAAAAATTTGGGCAGTCTTGACTAAATTTTTTATTTCATAGGCATGAAAAGTCAAAACAAGAAAACACAATTTTCTTGATAAGTCAAAGACACTTACAAAAAAAGCTATATAACCCTCTTACATCACGAGTAAGTTTTGTTTATAGCTAAATAAATTCACAGATGAGAATAGCTTACAGTGTTTAAACCCAATATTGTACATTTGATTTCTTAATCGTTAAAACAATATTAAATCATAATCATCAATAAACACTTATACATCTCAATAAATCTCGGTTTGATAAATAATGGTATTACTGAAGAAAGTGAGTTAAACATAAAACAGACAAGTTTTGCTCTATTGGTAATGTTTCTTTATGTTTTCTAGGTGCAACCATTTACTTTCTGCTGGGGTAGAGGTTTTGGCAATTTGGCAACTGCAACATTGGGCAAGCGGTTGTAATAGATATATCAAAAGGAATAGTTGGTATAGCAAGACAGCAATATAAGGCAGGGATCAAGCGTTGTCTCTGTATTCCTAGCCCATCGCCAGTTGTTGACCAAGGGTTGCAGAATGACATTACATAGTTACAGCCGTACATTTACAGTCATTGTTCACCGGTTCACACAACTGGCTTGAAATAAACAATAACAGAATATGTCTCATGATTAATAATTATTTTTAATGAATATATTAACGTAATTGTATAGATTTAGTAAATACTTGCTTGACTGTTGGTAAATTAATTAAAACAGCTTAAGTTACTGGTTAGAAATTTGTATCATTCCCAAAATCATCATAGGTTAACAAAATAAATTGCTAAAATAATAACGCCTGTATAACCGTTGCTATGCAATGTTTCTACACCTTTCAATCAAGATGGATGTAGGATGTAGGGTTGTAGGGGCGAAAAAAGGATTATTTCATACATTCCAACAGGTTGCAAGTTTTTTGAATGCGTGAATGCGTAACTTGTTCTTTCTAAGATGTTTTCAATCAACACAGGTAACAAAAAACCTTGTGTTGCTTGTATTTGTTGGTAGGGTTTGTAAACCCGTCCTTTTAGGACTGTTTTACGGCTGATCCGAAAATTGCCGTAATTAATCACCCCAGTTTCTCCAAGAAACCGGGGTGATTAACTTTCACAAATCTTAAAGATAGCTAGAGGAGAGTTTTAGTGTTGTCACAGTTGATACTCTATGATTGCCAAGGCGAAGGAATTGCGGTTGTTGAAATTACCTTATTAGCCATTAACTTGATTGCTGTTTTGCCACAATTGGGACAACGAACATCCAAAGCTTGTGAAGATTCCACTTCTACTTCAGTTAATAAACCTTGTTTACAGTGCCAACACTCAAAAATGACTCGATGAACTGGCTGGGTGCAGTCGAGTATTTTAACGTGTTGAAAATTTCTGGTTTCGTTGTCTTGGTTTCTTGGCTTGTAGGTTTTTTTGAGTTCTCTAACTTCCATCTTTGCTTAGGTGATGAGTTATTTTAGTGTAATAGGGATGGGGAATTAAATACTAGCAAATAAATATTTGCATGCTAAATGTTGGGTTAGGTCTAAATCCAGTCTATCAAAGTTAAGAGATGATTTATAAAGTCAGTATTAAATTTTAGTGGACTGACACGACTAAGGGACTTCCAGATAAAAAAATATTCAAAATGTAGGGTGCGTCAGTACGAGAACCCCTAGGTATACCGAGAAAATATTCATCCTGACACACCCTACTAACTGTCAATTGGGATAATTTATTTTTTGGTGTTCCCTTAAATAACCTTAAGATTTACGCATCAAGGTTGAAGAATTGATAATTTAGTCACACTCAATACTAATTTGGTAAGTTGCGATCGCCTGCGGTAGATGACTGTATAAAACTCACACAAACTGCTTTAAATCTACTGGTTAAATTTCTGACTTAACTAACAGAAATAGGGACATGATGGCGAAAATTGCCAGCACCAACTATAGTCATCCAGTCGGTCTTAAATCATTAGATAATTCCACTGTACCCCTAGAGCCATCTATTCTGACTCTTTGCCCATCTTGTAAAATCCATGTAGCACCTTTCACATCCATAACCGCAGGAATACCGTACTCACGGGCAACGATCGCACCATGAGAAAGTCTACCTCCGGCTTCAGCAATCAAACCGCCCGCCCTCACTAATAATGGAGCCCAACCGGAGTCTGTATAAGGTACTACCAAGATTGTATTTTGGTCTATGGCTGGCAAGTTTTGTAAGTTCCGCACTACCTTGATTCTACCTTCGGCTTGTCCGTGGCTGGCGGGAATGCCTTGTAATATTTGGTCTGTGTAAATACTGGCGGCGGGTGTGGGATGGGGCGGGATATTACCGTAGACGACAAGGGGGATTTGCTCAATTTGGCTATCTTGCTCAAATTGCGATCGCCTAAATTTAATCTTTTCCCTGAACTGTTGCTGTAATTCTACATCGGCATTTGCCACTAACTGCCTGACTTCATTCAATTCTAAAAAGAAAATATCCCCCGCTTGTTTAAGTAAGCCGGATTTTAACCAAATCTGCTCTAAAGCCATAAATTTCCAACGCAATACCGCTAACAAGCGCGAATAAACCTCAGTTACTCGTCCTTTGATATCTATACGTCGTTGTACTATCCCACCTTTCCGTGGGCTGGGTTCAAAATGCGCCTTTTCTGGTTCACTCAGTTGAATTAACTGTACAAACAATTGCTTGATGGGTTGGGGTTCTTCTTTCCAGGTAGGAATGGCAATATTAGTACCAACATCACTTAAATAGCCGTAATCCTCTAATAGTTCATCTAATTCGTAAAGAATCTTATTCCCCTCTGGGGTTTGCTCTAACTTCTCAAATACTTGCTCCGGCTCGCATTCTTCAGCTAATACTTGTTTAGCGTCGGCGGCTAAGGCTCTCAGGGAACGCATGGCGGCGACTTCGGGGGTGACGCTGTTATCAATTTGCTCATCTTTCACCCGAAAAATTCCCTGTCTGATGGCTGCACTTAAGGGGGCTAAAATGCTGTAGTATGTGCCACGCCGCAGTAGTTCTAGGTTTAAGTCTATCCTGTCTAATAATTCGGCTGGCTGTAGTTGTTCTGTGTCTTCATTAGCTAATTGTGACAAACCGGGAATAAATACCTGTTTGTAATCTTGTTTAAAATCCTTTTCTAAATTCAGTTCTTGACGCAGTAACTTGATTAACCCCGGCAGACTCTTCCAGGTAGACTGCAAGGGCGGTTTAGTGAATTTTGCTCCCCTGGTTAAAAATTCTAAACTTTCTGGAGGTAAGCCCATCCGTAGGAAAATATCCCCCAGGAGGGAGGCATTAAAATAAGCTCTGGAGTAGTGCAGCGTTGCTGTGTCTGTAAAGTCTAATCCCTGTGCGCGATCGCCTAAGACTAAACTAAAAATATCTCCCCAAACGCTACAAGTCAAAGGACGATTAATTGACCATGTTAACGGATGCACCACACCGGGAATGACTTCGGCGGCAATTTTGCGTGTCCAGATTGGCAGTAAAGTAGTGATAGGTCGAGCTTGCAATATCCACAGAGTTTGACCGTCATAACTCCACTCAATATCCTGGGGTACACCGAGGTAACGTTTTTCCAGGCGACGGGCTAGGTATGCAACTTGCTTCAGTAATGCTTGGGGAACTCGTCCAGTTCCTTCTAATTGTACAGAGGAATGATTGTCTGTTTCGATAACAATAGCCCGATATTGTTCGGGTGTGACTTTACCAGAAACAACTTGCGTCGGGCTACCGGGTAAGGCTTCAATAATTACTGCTTCGCCTTGCTGGGTAATGGGATCACGACTAAACGCCACCCCAGAATAGGCACTTTGAACTTGTTGTTGAACTAATACAGCCATTGCTGCATCTGGTAAATTGCGATCGCGCCGATACTGCACAGCCGATGCTTGATTGTAAGAATCTCGCACGTAGGCAATGGCTTGCTGCAATTGCTCTTTGTTGGTAACTTGTAACACTGTTTCGTACTGCCCAGCCGCAGAAGCGTGTTCTGAGTCTTCCCCAATGGCAGAGGAACGCACTACCAAGGGGGATAAATCTGAGGGTTGAAGAAATTCTAATAACTTTTCGGGTTCATCACCGGGAATCAATACCCATCCCTTCGGTACTGAGTAACCCCAGCGTTTAATTTGGGATAAGGTAGCGGCTTTCTGCCCGACGAGAGGCACATCTAACTCATCGTCTAAGCTGAGGATAGCGCGATCGCTCTGCAAATATTCAAATACTGCTTGTGATTGGTCATCTACCTCTTGGGCTGGTAAATTCAAATCATCGGGAATTTGTTTGTAAATCCACGCCAATAATCCTGCTAGGGCAATTGCTGCGAGAATCCTGGGAAAATCTTCAGCATGGAGGAGTACCACAAATAAAGGAAACACAAATAAAACTCCATACTTGACTACATTCCGCGATTGCAACAGCATAAAACTGATCATTGCCACTAAACCGACAAATATCGTTAAAAGTGGATCATGTACCAGCAAGCCCCAAACAACGTTTGTTGTTCCTGCCCCTCGCCCCATCGAGTATCTACCAAATACTAGAGCAATTAGAGCCAGCAATTCCCAAAATGATCCCTCTGGGAAAAACGCACGGGCTATTAACACTGCTGCTATTCCTTTCATGGCTTCTGACATAACTGCCAGAATACCCGCGAGTGTGCCACCGTGGTAAAAAGCTGCGGAGACACTAACGTTTCCTGTCCCTAATTGCGTCAAGCGTTTCCGCTTCAGTGCGTAGGTAATCCAGGCAATGACTGGCAACGCACCCAAGCTGGGACAGACAATTAAAATAAATAAGGCACCCCAAAGTTCTATCATTATGGATGTTGGATTTGAGATTTTCTTTCCTACCTAAAATCTAAAATCTCAAATTATCAAGTTTTTCCGCAATTTTTTGAGAATTTTTAGGGCGCGTTGGTGATTTGCTCAACGGACAATCGGCTAACCTAGAAAGCTGGGTTGCCGATGTCCTTGTGGGCAGATATTGTTTCAGTTTAGCGCGTAGGCAGCCTGTAACGCCCAAATAATCAAAGCGGCGATTGATCCCAATAGTAACACAGTAGAGATGGTTACTACTCTGGGGGAGTCTGCCCCTTCAAATTTCATGATTCCTCGGTTTAAATCGGACATAGCTATTGTAATCCTCCCTTTGTTACAGTGCTAGTCTGTCCGTTTTGATTTTAGACCTTCTATATAAAGATGAGACTGTCTGATAAATAATATTTACTTTAAGCTTTGCAACGTTGTATAGAGGTTGGGGATTGGGGATTGGGGGATGATATCATGTCCGGCTAATTACTTATGATAAGTTTTCGATGCTGATCTTTTCTCTGTTCCTGTTCCCTACCCCAACAGATATGATAACTATTCAAACGGACATGATATGAGGGAGAGAATGACTAATGACTAATGACTAATCACGGAGGTTGTTTACAAGTGAAGTTAGTATTGGTGATCAATTTGGTGCTGGTGGTGGTGTTGGTGGCATTGGAGATAGGATTGCGATCGCTGTTTGGTTTTGGTAATCCTCTGACTTATGTTGCTGATTCCCAAGTCGGTTATTTGTTAGCACCTAATCAACGCACTCGTCGTTTTGGTAAGCGCATTGAGATTAATCAATATTCTATGCGGAGTGCTTCTATATCTCCGACTCTTGCACCCTCGACACGGCGCATTCTACTATTGGGCGACTCAATTGTGAATGGTGGTTGGTGGACTGATCAGACTCATACTATTTCTAGCTTGATGATGGCTAGCTTGTCTCAACATCAGCCCACCGAGGTGCTAAATGCTTCTGCTAATTCTTGGGGGCCAAGAAATGAATTGGCTTATCTCCAGAAATTTGGCACGTTTCAGGCTGAGGTGGTGGTTTTGGTGATTAATACCGATGATTTATTTGCTACTGCACCTACTTCTTTACCAGTGGGACGCGATCGCAATTACCCAGATAAAAAACCACCCCTAGCTTTAGTGGAAGTATGGCAGCGTTACGGCAAAAAACAGCCACCGATTCCTGAATTAAAAGCAGTACAGAAAGAATCAGGCGATCGCGTGGGTGTTAACCTAGAGGCAATTGCTCAAATTCAAGCGTTAACTCGGCAAAATAATTGTAAATTCTTGTTGGTGATGACTCCCTTATTGCGAGAAATCGGTGAACCTGGTTCTCGTGATTATGAGATTAAAGCCCGTCAACGTCTCAAGGATTTTACCCAAGCGCAGCAAATTACTTATATCGATTTTCTGCCGATATTTAACGCTAATCCTCAACCACCAGCCTTATACCAAGACCATATTCACCTGAATTTACAAGGTAACAAGTTAGTCAGTCAAGAAATTGAGCGGGCGATCGCTTCACTCTGATTCAGTCTATCATCGTCACGTATCCATAACGCCAAACCTCCCCCACGTCCACGGGCGGCAATCATGTCTTCTGTAATTAAGAAGAAGGCGAAAAAGGGTAATTTACCGATAGATTGGCTGTAAAAATCTTCAGCTTCCACCTTACCCGCCCGAATAGGTTTGTTGTAAATAGTGCGTTCAAATACACTCAGGCACATTTGGTTAAAGTCAAAAGCCAGTATATTTTTCTTCCCTAAATATTTGGTTGGCCCTGTCAGCTTTAATAATATTGCTCCCAATTGTACCTGATTAGCAATTCCCCCTCTATTAAAATCTGCCTCTGGAGTTACACTAAATGAAATATGAATTGTTACCAGTTGCGGCACATACCAACCATTACCTAAAATAATCCCTCCGCGTTGTCTGGCTTTTTTAGTACCCGTGGCAAAACATAACCGCCATTTACCCACCAAAGACTCAAAATTATAAGTTAATCGTTGCTGTTTGGCGGTTTTTTCTGCTGCTAATAAGGCGTTTACTACTTCCTTGGCTGTGGGATTTGTCGCATTTTTTCCGCGATATGCAGCAGCCGCTTGGCATAAAGTGCTAAGAAAATTCTCAGTATTGGTAGCTGTCATGATAATTTAATCTTTTCTTTATTGTTAAATCTTGAAAATAGCAATTATTTGGTAATATTATATGATAATTTGACACTGAGTTGACACCGATGAAATGGTGTCATCGCCTGAGTTTACAGGTGGAAATAAAAAGCGATCGCTTAGATGGTGACTGAGGCGATCGCTTGCAGCTTGATAGAGGAAAATATCAAGTTGACATATTTATCATCAAACCATTTTTTGCTACCGAAAGTTATAAAAAATTTACTAAATATTAAAAGACTTGAAAATTCATGCAATATTATTAACTGACTCGTTTCAAGGATTTTATACAGTATTTTCATATAAATTGTTTTAATAAAACATATTTTGAATGCAAAACATTCAATTAAATAGGTGATTTTTCTTATAACTAAAGAGATAGAGCAACAGATTCATGACTTAGGGACTTCCAGATAAAAAATATCCCAAGTTTAGGGTGCGTCAGAACGCGAAACCCTAGCTATACCAAGAAAATATTCAGACTGACGCACCCTACTAACAGTCGATTTGGATAATTTATTTTTTGCTGTTCCCTTATGCTCTCTAGCTTTTAGCTGTAAAATTAAGTATATTTCTATGAAGTAATTGCGCCGAAGACGAAAAAATTTAGCACAATATAGTTACCATTTTTCACTAAAAATCAAGTCTGGGAAGACTTAACAAATAGTCTTGGGTGTGGTTTGGGTAGTGTGAATTCACAACTAAACACAGATATTTGTCAAAATTGGGAGGTGAAAACATGGATGCTCACAAGCTCCTAGATTCATATACAGCAGGAGAACGAAAATTTGAGCGCGCAAATTTGCATCAAGTCAATCTTTCCGGCACTAATTTAAGTGGTGCCAACTTTGTTGAGGCTGACTTAAGTGGTGCTAACCTGAGTCAAGCTAATTTAGATGGATGTGATTTCAGTCGAGCCAATTTAACTGATGCTGACTTAACTGGCGCGAGCTTAATTGGTGCAAATTTACATGAGGTAAACTTAATTGGAGCCTATTTATGTAGAGCCAACCTTCAAGAAAGTAACCTCAGCCGGGCTGATTTGCGTAGTGCTAACCTAACGATGTCTAACCTACTGGGTGCAAATCTCAGTGAAGCAGAAATGAGTGGTGCTGACTTGAGTAATGCTAATCTCAAGCAAACCACTTTGATTGGTAGTAATATGATTGAGGCAGAACTGAGAGGTGCAGATATCGCCGAGGCAATGGTGACAGAAAAAGAAATGACTGGCACATCTGTACGCATCAGCGTATCCCATAAATGGATAACTTGGGCTGGTTGTCGCTAAATCAATCTCAAACCGGAATATACCAGTAACTATGACTCTAAAAATGCTGAGGCAGTCGCCATAACAGAGTTAACCTTGATTATGGCGACTGCCTTTGATAGTTTTGGCTATCGATGTTGTGAGCCGTGAAGCGATCGCCCATGGAATACTAATACACCAAAGGTGTCACACCTCGCATTTTACGCAAAGAATTGATACAAGCAGGACAATCACAGCCAAATAAATCAACTGCCATATTGCTTTCTTCTACGTTGAAAGCTAACATCGGAGCATCATCACGAGAAAACTCTACTTCTTGTTGATATTGAGGCACTTGAGCTAATACAGAAGACCTAGTACATACTAAACCCACTTTATGTTTATTTCTAATACAAGATAGTTTATCTGTGGTTCTCGCTTGTGCCTCCACAGCTTGCGCTTGATTTACCATAACAGTCATAGACAGTACAGATGCAATCAAGACAGGGCTAGAGAGTAAGCTAAGTATAAATTTGTTCATGGGTGTTTTGGAAAAGTAATCCTGACTCTTCAGAATAATCCGATTAAATTTTACAAAGCATTTTAATGTCTATCAGGAATATTAACAGAAGCAGGTGAGAAATGGGAAATGGAGCCTCAATTTTTCTCCCTTGTCTCAGGGAAGCACTGAGATGATAATCATCTTCATCATCATCAAACTATGGTTTGGATAGAAAAACTGTATTATTTGTGATTGAGGGCTATTTAGCAAGTAAATATTAAGTAGTGGACTGACACGACTAAAATGATGCACAAAGATAATTCAAGATTTCTTGTGGTGCAGGCAAGATGACCATCCCACAAGAGTTTCCTAATGTACTAAATTAGCTGTGTCAGTCCACTACAATCTCAGGTTTACTTTATAAATAATTTCTGAGCGATCGCCATCTTTCATACATCATTTAAGAACTATTTAGTAATCAATCACGTCATCACCTATATCGTCACCGCTATCAACTACTTCGGTTTACACTTTTCAGCAATAAAAAATGTCTGCCTAAGCAGACATTTATGAGGTTTTCTGTCACTTTGATTGGCTACAATCATGTGTTACACATGATATTTTTATTTTTGAACAATTCCAGTAATAAGACAATATATAAAACTGACACAATTAGACATAAACTATGGAATTATATCTGGATTATTTGGTAATTCTATTATAGAAATATACCGAAAATATGTAATTTTTCAGTGTGATTATAGCTAGGGTAAGGAGTTTATTGAAAATTATCTCAACTATAGTTTGAAAACCGTGAATAATTTCGGACAAAAAACACATTTTTACGTCTGAAGTAAATGATAAACTCCTATCAATTTTGATTTATAAAAGTAGAGGTGGTCAGGTTATCAACCCCAGAAACTCCCAGTTCTGGGGTTTTACTTTATTTACTTAAAAACGTCAAATAAAATTGATATTTATCCGCGATGGATTACCATTTTGTGCATTTTACCTTTCATAACTTGTTGAAAAAAATTTCTTTTGCTAGCATGATAATTGGTCTTAATGATATCGACGGGGCGTATAAACAGAGATACTGCCATCACTGCGTTTAATAGTTTGAGTTTGAGACGAACCAACAAGAATTACAGTCCGCATATCGGCGGTATCTGGTGCTAATTCCTCAAGTGTAATTACCCTCACCCTTTGCCCTGGTCTGCCAACATTCCGCGCCAACACCACGGGCGTAGAAGGTTGTCTGTACTGCAATAAAATATTTTTCGCTGCTGCTAATTGCCAAGTGCGCTCTTTTGATATAGGATTATAAAAAGCCATAATAAAATCTGCTTGGGCTGCTGCGGCAATTCGTTGCTCGATAATTGGCCAAGGCTTTAAGATATCAGACAGAGAGATAGCACAAAAATCATGTCCTAAAGGCGCGCCAACGGTAGCGGCGGCGGCTTGCATGGCGGAAATTCCTGGCGCAACGTGAATGTCTATGCTATCCCATTCGGGTTTATGGTGGTGGTGCAGAACTTCAAACACCGCCGCCGCCATTGCATAAATACCAGGATCACCGGAAGAAACCACCGCTACATAGCGTCCGGTAGCTGCTAAATCGAGTGCCATTGTTGCCCGTGCGATTTCTTCGCGGTTGTCTGACTCATGGCGTTGTTTTCCCACCGCCAGAGAACCGACTAAATCTAGATAAGTTTTGTAACCGACTAAATCAGTTGCCGATTTGAGGATGTCTTTAACTTCTGGTGACATCCATTGTAAACCACCGGGGCCAGTACCAATAATTGCTAATCTTCCCTGTGGTTGACCGATGGTGTTCGAGTCGATGGGTTGGGGAGAAATAGCGATCGCCATCTGAGAAGATGAAGCAGTAAGCAGTTTACCAGATGAATTAGTGGCGGCGAGTGCGACAGCTGCGGCGAGGTGATAACCTTGAGATAACAAACTTTCTAGTTGACTGGTGGTGAAAAAGCGAGTCGGTACACCAAAAGCATCAGCTATCTGGTGAATTGCTGGCTGTGCGGCGATGGTGAGGGGTGCAAATATCCCAGCTATAGATGCAGGTGCAAGTTGAGCCTCGGTGAGTAACTGTTGGATAGAGTCTAGAGTAACAGAATTGTCAGAGATGGCGATCGCCAGATTTTTGGGATGATAAACTAAACAGTTAGCTGTCGTAGTCACACAGCGTTCTGTGACAGTAATAGTTAAATTACCATGAGAGTCAAAGGGTAACTGACTATGACTTAACCAAGGTGCAATTCCTTCTAGTTTTACCTGTTCCCCTGCTAATAAATCAGAGATAAATTTTTTCGCGTCGTCTGGGTTAGCTAAATGATATTCAGGCGGAGGAGATAACAAAGCAGTACGAAACCGAATATCACCTGTAGTAGTAATAGCTGCTTGAGTATCCAACACCTCAGCAATACGCCGTGCTAAATCATTTACCCCATTTAGTCCCCCCAACAGAGGCACAACCGCGCTACCATCTTCAGCCACAGCTAACAGAGGCGGTTCTTGACGTTTATCAGAAATCAGAGGTGCTAAAGTTCTGATGAGAATACCCGCCGCACAAATACCAATTAACGGCGTACCCTCCGCGAACAATTCCCGCAGTGTGTCACCGAAATTAGTAAAGCTAACATCAACCTGTGAGGTGCGCCCTGCTAACCCGTATAGCGTCGCCCCTGGTAAGACGGTGATAATTTTCCGGGCTAGTGCTACACTATTTTGACTTAATACAACAACGGCAGGTGCAACCTTCTTCATGGGAGTTCTTGAACTTTAGAATAGATATCTTAATACAAAACCAAAACTCCGCGTACCTCTGCGCTTACCTCTGCGTGACTCTGCGTTTAAAATACAGGAAAATAATTGAACGCAGATAAACGCAGATAAACGCGGATGAAAAATTTTACAGTCGATTTTTAGTAGGTATGACAATCATCGCAAAATAAGGTACTTCCGCCGGGTTAACTTCATCTAAGGGTATAATTCTCTGCTGTGACATTGTTGCCCGTTCAATATATAATGCCCGTGAAGCTAATCCTAATTGATGCAGGATATCTCGCACTTTGGTAAAATGACGGCCGAGTTTCATAATGGCGGCGGCATCGGTGGTTAGTAGTTGTGAAATTAGTTCTTCTGCTGGCAGTGGCGCAGGTAACACAGTCAGGATATCATTGTAATAGGTGAACGGTACACCCAAAGCCACCGGACAAGCCATTAATGATGATACTCCGGGAACGACTTCCGTTTGGTACTGTTCCGATAAACGTGTGAAGACATACATGAATGAACCGTAAAAAAACGGGTCGCCTTCACACAATACTACTACATCCCGTCCGGCTGCTAAATGTTCGGCGATGGGTGCAATTTCTTGATCGTATATTTCCTTGGCTTTCTCTGGTTCTAAGGCGCGGGGGAGGTGAAAACCTACTTCGATTTGTTCGCCTGTGAGATACTGGGCAACAATTCCCCTGGCTATACTCTCTTTATCGGTGGCTGATTGATACGCCACTACAGGCGCACTACGTAATAACCGCAGGGCTTTTAGTGTCAATAATTCTGGATCTCCTGGCCCTACACCAATACCGTAAAGGCGACCTTTGGCTGTCATGATTATTCTTCCTCCGTTGCCAGGGCGTTAACTGCGGCGGCTGCGATCGCACTCCCTCCCCGCCGTCCATGTAAAGTGATAAATGGCACATTGCGGCTATCTGCTGCTAATGCGGCTTTTGATTCGGCTGCACCCACAAACCCCACGGGAAAACCTAAAATTACCGCCGGTTTAGGCACACCTGCATCTAACATTTCCAGTAATCTAAATAATGCTGTCGGTGCATTGCCAATGGCGACAACTGCGCCTTCTAGATACGGTTTCCATAATTCTAAAGCTGCCGCCGACCTCGTATTACCCAACTTTTGCGCTAGTTGTGGGACTTCTGGCTCATTCAGGGTACAGATAACTCGATTGTTCGCAGGTAAACGTTTTCTGGTCACGCCGTCCGCTACCATGCGACAATCACATAAAATCGGTGCGCCAGCTGCTAATGCTTTTCTCCCCGACTCTACCGCCGTTGGTGAATATCCTAAGTCGGTGACAATATCCGTCATTCCACAGGCATGAATTAGCCTTACAGCAACTTTTGCTACATCTGCTGGGAGTATATCTAGATTGGCTTCGGAGCGAATAATGGCAAAGGAATTACGATAAATTTCATTAGCATCACGGATGTAGTCAGTCATGGAGTTCGGGCGTGAGAATAACTGTTGTAGTTGCACTGGTGCGTAGCGGTTGGTAAATTCTCCGAAAGTTTCCGATGAATTTAAACGTTGGTTTTTATACACGTTTAACATCTGCTCGATGAGGGCGGGTAAGTCGGTAAACAGCACATCATGATAAAGTTCACGACCAAATTTTTGATCACTGTCTCCGTCTCCTACATAAACTTGATAGCGTTCCTCACTCACACCTAGTAAAGCAATATCACTTTTACTATGCTGGGCGCAGGATTTTTCACAGCCGCTCAAGTGAATATTTACCGGATGTTCTAGGTTAACATGAGATTGCAGATACTCTGCTAATGTCAGCGCATGAGTTTTGGTGTCTGTCGCCGCAGATGCACACCCATGTTTACCAGAACAAGCTACTAAGCCACTTTTGATGTTAGTTGCTGAGAAATCTAATTTTAATTCAGTAATTTGTCTTTGAACATCCGTGAGTTTGTCTTGGGGAATGTCTGTTAATAGTACATTCTGCCAAGGGGTAAGTCGCAGTGTTCCACTACCGTATTTTTCGGCTAGGTGGGCTAAACCTCTGAGTTGTTGCGTTTCTAAGCGTCCTAGGGGTAAGACTACGCCGATGTAATATAGTCCTGGTTGGCGTTGGGGATGTATCCCTATGTGGTGATATCGGTTGTTTGATTTCTCTGTGGGGGGGATGGGGTGTTTTCTGGTTAATTTAAATGGTAGTTGTTGCTGGGCTTGTTTTAGGTAGTTCTCTAGTCCTAGTTGGTTGATGATTTGTTTTAGTCTGGGTTTGCGTTGAAAATTTGTTTTAATTGTTTCGCGCAAAGGCGCAGAGGAGGACACTTGCGTGGGCGGCTTTGCCGACTTGAGCAAAGTGTCCGTCGCGCAAAGGGGATAAGAGTTGGTTAGATAGGTGTTGGTTAAGGCGGTGAGAGTTGGTAGGGTTTGTTCTGGTAAGATGATGATTTCTGTTGCGGTGGTTAGGTGGAGGCGGAAGTATGTTGTAGAATTTATGGTGATGGCTTTTAGTGTGATGTCGTTTAGGCGATCGCTCACTGAAATTAAGCCTCCTCCATCAAAACATACGCTAAATTTCGGCGAGAGTTGCGATAATTCGCTATGTTCGGTGATGTATTTGTCCCAGGCTTGCACTAATGGGCGGGTATCGATGATTTCTTGGGGATCAATACCTGCTGTGGGACTTGTCATTATATTCCGAATTTGGTCTACTTCTGGGTTGGTAGAGCCTATTCCTAAGTTTTGCAGGTGTTTTAGGTCTTCTGCTGTTATATCTTGGCGAATTTCTCGGATTTGCAGGTTGGCACGGTTGGTTATGTCTACATACCCACCGCCATATCTATCGGCAATATCTGCGATCGCTTGACTTTGTTTACTATTGATGATTCCACCTGCTATCCTAATACGTGATAGAATTCCATCTTGGGCAGGTGTGGCATAAAATAAACCAGGACAAGGTGTAGTTCCAGACTGCAAGGCTCAAGCTCCTTCCCCGTGCGACGCAGGGAGTAGATGGTAAACTCTTGAGGTTGGCATTCTGACTCAAAAACTTTTTTGGTTTTTATTACAGCTGCGGCACAGTCCCGGAATCTCACCAGAGTTTCCCAATCTCAAGCTTTGCTAGTTTAGCATGAGTCGTGGGGTTTTGAGGGGGAGTTTTTGAAACGCAAAGGAGCGCGGAGGTAAACGCGGAGGGGCGCAAAGAGGAGGTTATGAGGAGGAAGTGGCTTTCTGTTGTGGGTGTTGGTGAGGATGGGTTACAGGGGTTGGGGGCGATCGCTTGTTCTTTGGTGGCTGAGGCTGAGATTATTGTGGGGGGGGAGCGTCATCTGGCTATGTTAGGAAAGGATGACGCACGGGAGAAGTTAGTTTGGTGTTCTCCTATTAGTGGTTCGGTTGAAGCTATTTTGCAGTTTCGCGGTCGGTCGGTTTGTGTGTTGGCTAGTGGTGATCCTTTGTGTTATGGTATTGGTGTGACGCTCTTACGTTGCGTTCCTATCTCGGAAATGACGATTATTCCGGCACCGTCGGCTTTTAGTCTGGCTTGTGCTAGGTTGGGATGGTCTTTGACTGAGGTGGAAACTTTAAGTTTATGCGGTCGTCCTCCGGCTTTGCTTCAGTGTTATATTTATCCGGGGGCGCGGTTGTTGATTTTGAGTGCAGGGAAAAGTACGCCGGGTGTGGTGGCGGAAATTCTGACAAAGCGCGGTTTTGGTAATAGTGTCATCACTGTTTTGGAACGGATGGGCGGTGTTCATGAGAGAATAGTCACAGGAACAGCCGCAAGTTGGCAGGAAACGGATATTGCAGATTTAAATGCGATCGCTGTCCATTGTATTGCTGATGCTGGGGTTTTACCTTTATCTAGATTACCAGGTTTACCAGATGAAGCTTATCATCATGATGGACAGCTAACTAAACGGGAAGTGAGGGCGGTGACTCTCTCTAGTTTAGCACCGACACCTGGACAATTACTTTGGGATGTGGGGGCTGGTTGTGGTTCGATATCTATAGAATGGATGCGGACTCATCCCCGATGTCAAGCGATCGCTATTGAACAAAATTCCACTAGGCTACAATATATTGCTGATAATGCCACAGCTTTGGGTACTCCCAACTTAAAAATTATCGCTGGAAAGTCACCCTCAGCCCTGAAAGATTTACCCACACCAGACGCTATCTTCATTGGTGGTGGAGTCACAGCCGATGGTTTATTTGATATTTGTTGGCAAGCATTACGCCCAGGTGGACGTTTAGTTGCTAACGTTGTCACTATCGAAGGTGAGCAGACATTATTTCAATGGTATCAGAAAGTGGGCGGCAGTTTCACCCGTATTGCTATTCAACGGGCTGAACCCATTGGGAAATTTTTAGGTTGGCGGGCAATGGCTCCTGTTACACAATGGATAGTAGTCAAAGATTAATTCAAGTGCTTTCATTTTGAATTTTAACTTAACTATGATTGCTTCCCCCCAAGAAAACTACCTGACTCCTGAAGAATACCTCCAAATGGAGGAGGAAAGCTCTATCAAACACGAATACATCAATGGCTACATCTACGCAATGGCGGGAGCCAGCGACTCTCATGTTACCATTGCTCTCAACCTTGCTATACTTCTTCGTAGCCATGTACGCGGTTCTGGTTGTCGTGTTTACATCTCTGACATGAAAGCCCGAATTGAGTCGCTAAATCGATACTACTATCCTGATGTTATGGTAACTTGTGACCAAAGAGATGAGGAAACATCTGTTTATAAGAGATTTCCCTGTTTAATTGTGGAAGTTTTATCTGATTCTACTGAAGCTTTTGATAGAGGTGATAAATTCGCTGATTATCAAGAAATTGTTACCCTACAAGAATACGTTTTAATCAATACTAAACGTCAGCGAGTTGAATGTTTTAGACGCAATGAACAAGGCTTGTGGGTTTTGCAAACTTATACATTGCAAAACAATTTTTTCCAACTCAACAGTATTAATTTTGAGGGGAAAATGGCTGAGATTTACGAGGATGTAGTTTTTCAATAATGCTGAGATTGCTATTAATTATTAGTTGATAATTTACCAAAATGAATATATAGAAAAGCACAAATATTTAGAAGTTAAAGTTATATCTCTCGGTAGATAATAATAGAGAGTAATTGCCAATAGCCTAGATGTATAAAACAAGCAAATTACATAGAGGTTAAGTCATGGCTGTATCTGCGGTAGATATTTCTAGAAATCTCAGTGGCATGGATTTTCCAGGAAATAAACAAGATTTAATCAATCATGCCAGACAGAAAAATGCTAGTCAGGAGATAATCGAAACCCTGCAAAAAATGCCAGAACGGGAATATAACAATATGGCAGACGTAGAACAAGCGTTTGGAGAAGTTAGATAATTTTTGCATGAGTTAGTGTCTTGCTTGGTTAATTCATTCAGCAATTTTCTGACTGTGGCACAATCTTAGACACAATTTATCAGACAGTCCCGTTCTGAAACATCATCATGTTCTTCCTGATTATTTAATTTCCACCTAGGAAGAACATGGACTATTTAATCTGATTATTTATTTTTGACTGTGTAGTTGTTCAAGTAGCCAAGCCACCGCAGTATCAACATCTGCTACTTGTTCACCGGGTGGTGTGACAGGACGTTGAATTATTACTACTGGGATATTCAAATCCCGCGCTGCAATAATTTTGGCGTAGGTGGCATTGCCGCCGCTATTTTTACTGACGATAGTATCAATATGGTGTTGAACTAAAATTTCCCGTTCATTATCTAATGAAAAGGGGCCGCGATCGCACAATATCATCCCCGGTGGTACTAAAGCATCAGCCGCCGGCGGGTCAATCATCCGCATCAAAAACCAAATATCTTTAAGATGGGCAAAAGCCGCTAATTCTTGCCTACCAACCGTTAAAAATACCCGTTTGGCTTGGTTTTCTAAAACAGATGCGGCGGAGACATGACTATCAACTTCAATCCAGCGATCACCAGCTACCTGTTCCCAAGCCGGACGAATTAACATTAATCTGGGTATCCCTACTTCCTGTGCAGCCGTCGCCGCATTCCAGGTAATCTGATTAGCAAAGGGATGAGTCGCATCTATGAGGACATCAACTTGCATCTGACGTAAATACTCAGCCAGTCCAGACGCACCACCAAACCCACCAACCCGCACATTACCAGCCGGGAGAGTAGGATCACGAGTGCGCCCCGCTAAAGATGCTATCACTTCCATACCCGGAATAGTAGCAACTCTAGCAACCAATTGTGCTGCATCTCCAGTACCACCCAGAATTAAAACACGCAACATTAGTTATTAGTCATTAGTTATTAGTCATTAGTTATTAGTCATTAGTTATTCTCCCTCATCTCCCTCATCTTCCTCATCTCCCTCTACTCCCCTTTTCCCATACCTAAAGCCGGAATTCTCGCCAAAATGCCTTTCTTTAAAGGTTCAGGACGTTCTGACCAAGGTAGTAACCCATCAGACTTAGCATAATATTTACTAGCACATTCCAAAACCGCAGAGGCACAGTCATCTACAGTCAAATCACCAAACATATAAGTCAACTTACCAGCACCAGCAAAAGCCACCACACAGGAACGGTTGCAAGCACTCATACATTCAACAGCTTCGATAGGAAACTCATCTCGTAATTCCCAACTTTGCGCCAACTCCTGCAACTGACGTAAAAGTTTTTCGCCACCACTTTCACCGACACGCTTACCATCTTGCCAAACACTAGCACAGGTTTTACAAACAAATAACCGATGAGAAACAGTATCCAGAGAATCGCCAGTAATCATCCATACCTCGCAGATGTATAGAAAAATTAATTATACCTTCACCCACACACTCAAAAAAACTCCGCGTTCCTCCGCGTTTACCTCCGCGCCCCTCCGCGTTTAAAAAAATACCAAGGGTAGAAAACCTCTACCCTGAAAATTCCATAAATCACAGAACGACCGCACATAACCTAGCTGTGTGCGGTCGTATTGTCAAGAATACTTGTCAGGCAAGAATTTTATTCACTGGTAAAGTTAAGTGCCGTTACTATCCCATCTCTTGACTGAGGTGACTTAATATCCCCCTGTACCACCGCCAGTTCTTCCAGTATATGGGTAGTAGTAGTAGCCACCGCAATAATAGTACGGTGGGCATTGACTGCCTCCTGAAGGTTGTCCGGTTGGGGGTTGTCCTCCGGGGAATTGTCCGGTTGGGGGTTGTCCTCCGGGGAATTGTCCGGTTGGGGGTTGTCCTCCGGGGAATTGTCCGGCTGATAGCAACTGTTGTTGCTCATTAGATAATTCTATCAGTAGCTCAGGTTGGTTGATTTTAACTGACATAATTGTTTACCTCACTTACGTAATTAGGTAAAAGTTACCTAATGTTTTAAATGCTAAGAATCGTTTGTCAGAAATTCATAAATCTAAAGGTAGAATCAGATTATGCCTTGACGGCCACAAGAAGTAATTTTTCGGTGATTAGCCCTATACCATCAGACTTACATAGATTATTTTTGACAAGTAAAATTCTTCGTGGGTAGAAAACCTCTACCCTGAAAACTACCTCAAACCAACATCAAAGCCACATCCTTAGCAAAATACGTCAAAATCAAATCAGCACCAGCACGTTTCATACTGGTTAAACTTTCCAGAATAACTTTTTTCTCATCAATCCAACCATGCTGTGCGGCCGCCTTAATCATGGCATACTCCCCACTCACATTATAAGCTGCTACAGGCAGATGCGTATATTCACGTATTTGATGGATAATATCAAGATAAGCTAAAGCAGGTTTCACCATCACAATATCTGCACCTTCAGCAATATCTAATTCCACTTCTTTGATAGCTTCTCTAGCGTTAGCTGCATCCATTTGATAAGTCTTTTTATCCCCAAATTTGGGGGCAGAATCTAAAGCATCACGGAAGGGGCCATAATAAGCCGAAGCGTACTTAGCAGAATATGCGAGAATCCCTACATCATAATAGCCGGCAGCATCCAAAGCGCGACGAATTGCCCCGACTCTACCATCCATCATATCGGAAGGTGCAACCAAATCAGCCCCGGCTGCTGCTTGGGAAAGTGCCATTTTTACCAACACTTCTACAGTCGGGTCATTTAAAATAATACCCTTGTCATCGACTAAACCATCATGACCGTGAGTGGTGAAGGGATCAAGGGCAACATCTGTAATAACGACGATTTCGGGAACTGTTTGTTTAATAGCTTTGACAGTACGCTGTACCAGTCCGTCTGGGTTATGGCTTTCTGTGCCTGTGTCATCTTTGAGATGTTCTGAGATGACAGGGAAAAGTGCGATCGCATTAATTCCCAAATCAAAAGCTTGTTGTACTTCTGACAGTAATAAATCCAGGGAATAGCGATAACACCCAGGCATCGAAGCAATTTCAACTTTTTGCTGTTCTCCCTCCATGACGAATAGTGGATAAATCAAGTCATTCACAGTCAGCGTTGTTTCTTGCACCATACGCCGTAAAGCAGTTGTACGGCGCAAACGACGGGGACGATAAATTAATCTGTCGGTTTTAACTTGAGAATCTTCAACTGTCATCGTGCAAATCTTTATGAGATTGATAATGATTATCATCTCATAAAAGCCAAGTCAGTATGATGTCGTGATCAGCCTGTCAAAGTTTGTTAAAATCGCAAGCCTACACCACCTTGAACAGAAACAGCCGTACCACCGCCATTACGGTAAGCATCAAAAGCGATAATGGCGTTACCAAAAAACACGGTATTACTGTTAGGCACAGCGTAATCAATACCTGGCTGTAAGGCAAAACTCATTTTGTTACCTACAGGAGAAGCACTTTCACCACCAGTTAATACTAAACCTGCGCCTAAGTAAGCATCAGTTTGCCAATTCAGAGGAATGTCATAGGATACTGTGGGGACAACTGCTGTATTCTGACCGATTAAAGCTTGAGCGCGAAAAGAAATTGGTGCTTCTAAAAGTTTGTAGCGAAAAGCCAACACCCCACCTACTTGAATACCATCAGTCATACCGACAGTAGGGCCAATACCTACATAACTACCATAGGCTACTTGAGCTTGGGCTGGGCGAGTGTTAATAGCTAAACTCAAGATTGAACTTGTTGCCACAGCAGCAACTAAATGAGGTATAAACTTCATCACCTGACTGACTCCTCACTCCGTCTTTAATGAAACAAGTTTAGCATTCGGTGTGGGAAGTCCCTCAGTAAACTGGTGAGCTTCTACCAACAGACTGAGGAATTTAAAAAATCTGCCAAAATGGCAACTACAATCAAATTTTCTCAGTTAAGTTATATAGAAGATAAACGACTTCCAAGATGTGGTTGTCAGGGGCTACCAAGTTATCCACATCTTTTTATCAAACATGATTTAGTAAATACAATTATGTAGAATTCATTGGCAATTTAAACAATTAAACTTGGCATTTGCCACAACAGGGATGACTTTGTATTGGTTTTGTCATTAACCTCCTATTAGCCCCCCAAAATAAATGACAAAAACTATACAAGTGCCTAACCGCTACAGTGGCAAATGGCAGAGTGGGAGATGAAAGCGATTGATATGCTTTCTCCCACTCTTTTTTTATCTTTAGGCTAAATATTCACCAGGAATGCAAGGCGCGTAATTGTGGAGTTTTCTTAACTTGATGTGCTTGCATTCTCGTCAGCACATCGTCTAAAATTTCGACGGCATCAACGATATAAGCTCCTTTATTTAACATCACACATTCTGCCCGTTCTGCCATTGCTGCATCTGTCATTTCTGCTCGTGATGGCATACCATTTTTCACGAGGTTTTCTAAGACTTGGGTAGCCCAAATTACGGGGACATGGGCAGCTTCACATAGCCATAGAATTTCTTCTTGAATTTCTGCTAGACGTTGGTAGCCAATTTCAACGGCTAAGTCTCCTCTAGCAATCATAATTCCAAAGGGTTGTTTACCTGCGGCTTGCACTATTAATTCTGGGAGGTTGGTGACAGCTAGGGGTGTTTCTATTTTGGCAACAATCGCCGGTATAGGTGCATTTTTTGGTAATCTAGCCTCTAACTCTCCTTGCAAAATCTCAATATCCTCTGGTTTCTGCACAAAAGAATAGCCGATAATATCAATATTATCGGCGTTAGCAGTTATAAAATCTAAATCTTGTCGATCTTTATCAGTTAATGGACTAAGATTTAAATCTGTGTAAGGAAAGTTAATACCTTTATCGGGACGGAGTTTTTCACCTTTGGGGCGTGTATGGGTAATTTTTAACCATACTCCTTCCGGTGCGATCGCCTCTACAACTGCACCAATATGACCATCGTCAATCCATACTGTAGCACCAACTTCTAGCCGTTCTAATACTTCCGGTAATGTACAGTTTGCCTGGAAACAAACCGAGTCAATGGTAGTTGGTAAATCACGGGTAAGTAACAAAGACTCACCTCGGTAAATACGTTGTTTAGCTTGGGGTGCAATGGCGTATTGCAGGCGAATTTTAGGCCCGCTTAAATCCATGAAGATTTTGCAAGGACGACCCATTTCTGATTGTGCTAAACGTACATGATCAATCATCGCTGACCATTCTTTCGATGTATCATGGGCGCAGTTAATTCTGACACAATCTGTACCGCAATGGATGAGATTTCTGACAAAATCATAATTGCTGGCGGCTTGTGTGGGCAATGTCACCATGATTCTTACCCGGCGATGACTTAAGGTTTTGCCGAATAACTCCTCAGTGTTCTGCTTGAGTAAGCGATCGCCTTCAAAAAATGCTTCTACAGGTGGATGACTATCCGATTGCTCATGACAAACGGCGGCTAAAGTTGCAATCACCGCATCTAAATTAGCCATGACTCTGGCTTCAATTCTTCCCAAAGAAGATACACCCCAAGGCATTAAAGCAGCTTGTAAAGGTCTTAAATCATGTCGTCGCAATGCTAAGTAGTAAGCTAAGTTCAGACTGCTATCAATAAAAGCTGGGCGTTGAATATGCGATCGCCATTCTTGAAAAAGTGCCTGACCTTCTTGATACACTGATTGACGCAGTTCTCGCAAATGAGCCAGTAAAGTTTGAGGATGTGATAACTCTGTGGCTAAATATGGAGGTTGTAAGTTAGTGGATGACATAACAATTAAAAATTAAGACATCAATTGTTTAATTAACTGTGGGTGTGTCCACAGAAGTTGGTGTATTTTCCGGAATTTTGCCTTGAACTGTTAACACAGAACAGGGTGCATGATGTAAGACATAATTACTCACACTACCCAGGAAAAATTCACTTAATCCACTGAGTCCCCGACGACCTAAAACAATTAATTCCGCATTCCAACTGCGAGCAATTTGACAGATAATCCGGCTAGGTTCGCCTAATTCTTGGGTGAAATCAGATGTTATCCCTTTAGCGATCGCCTGATTATTTAATAATGTTAAAAACTCAATTCCTGCCAGCTTTAAAGTTTCCCATTGATTGACATAATATTCCACCTTATCAGCCTGATAATCGTCATAGACACTGTATGTTTCCATTGCGGAAGAGTTAAGATAATCTTCCTCAAAAGGAGAAATAACGTGTAACAACAACAATTCTGCATGAGTTGCTGTGGCTAAAGTCAGAGCGTGGTCAAAAACCTGTTGACCAACTTCATTGTTGTTCAGAGCAACTAAAATTCTGTTAAACATAGTGTAGTCATTAGTTATTAGTCGTTAGTCATTAGTCAGTAGGGGCGGGTTTACCAGATAATCTGTAGAGCCATCATAATTCTGAGTAAACCCGCCCGTACATTAGTCATCAGAAAAATGGGTCTGATGTTAATTACCCTGTTCGGCGGCGGCGATTTCTAACATGGTTTTGAGGACAGAATCAGGGTTAAGACTAATAGAATCAATCCCTAGTTCGACTAAGAAACGGGCAAATTCTGGGTAATCACTAGGTGCTTGACCGCAAATACCAATTTTACGTCCATATTCTTTGACAGTGGCGATCGCTTTCCCTATCATCCTCTTAACAGCTTCATCTCGTTCATCAAATAAATGGGCGACTAATTCCGAATCTCGGTCTAGTCCGAGTGTCAACTGTGTCAGGTCATTAGAACCAATCGAGAACCCATCAAAGACTTGACAAAATTCGTCGGCTAACTGCACGTTACTGGGTAACTCACACATAACGTAGACTTGTAAGCCATTTTTTCCCCGCACTAAACCATGTTGTTCCATCTCAGCTAACACCCGTCGCCCTTCGTTGGGGGTACGACAGAAAGGAATCATTAAAATTACATTGGTTAAACCCATCTCATCCCGTACCCGCTTCATGGCTTGACACTCTAGGGCGAAACCTTCACGGTAACGAGGATCATAATAGCGAGAAGCACCACGCCAGCCAATCATCGGGTTTTCTTCTTGGGGTTCAAATTGCTTACCACCCAACAAATTGGCGTATTCGTTACTCTTGAAGTCAGAGAGGCGCACAATTACAGGTTTGGGATAGAAAGCTGCGGCGATAGTAGCAATACCTTGGGCGAGTTTATCTACAAAGAATTGGGCTTTATCTGCGTATTGGGCGGTTAACTCGGCGATTTTGTATTTCGCCAATTCGTCATCTAACTCATCAAAATGAATCAATGCTAGGGGGTGGGCTTTGATGTGGTTGTTAATGATAAATTCCATCCGTGCCAAACCCACACCATCATTCGGAATATTAGTTAAGCCAAAAGCTTCTTCAGGGTTGCCCAAATTCATCATAATTTGGGTGTGGGTGCGGGGCAATTTCTCCAGGGGAACTTCATTAATTTCGTAAGCTAATAAACCCGGATAAACTTTACCTGTTTCCCCTTCCGCACAGCTAATTGTGATTTCTTGACCTGTTTTTAAAACTGTGGTTGCATTACCGCATCCCACTATCGCCGGAATTCCTAACTCTCTGGCAATAATCGCCGCGTGACAAGTTCTACCGCCGGAGTTAGTGACAATTGCACTGGCACGTTTCATAATGGGTTCCCAGTCTGGGTCTGTGCGGTTGGTGACTAACACTTCACCGGGTTGAAACTGACCAATTTGATGCACATCAAGAATAACTCTGGCTTTACCTTGTCCGATCATTTCCCCAACGCTACGACCAATTACCACAGGTTTGGGTTGTTCTTCAAGTTTCCCTTGTAATCGATAGTTACGCAGTACGTTTTTAGTTTTCTGAGATTGCACTGTTTCAGGACGGGCTTGTACTATAAATAATTCATTAGTCAAGCCGTCTTTAGCCCATTCAATATCCATTGGTGTGTAGACACCACGGACTTGAGAATAATGTTCTTCAATTATGCAAGCCCAGTTACCCAATTGTAAAATTTCGTCGTCGTTGAGGGCGAAAACATGACGTTCTGAAGGTGCAACAGCAACATTTTTCGTCAATTTTGAGCCACCTAGGTCATAAACCATTTTAATTTCTTTGCTGCCGAGGCGTTTTTCAATAATTGAACGGTATCCTTGTTGCAGTGTGGGTTTAAAAACTAAATATTCGTCGGGGTTAACTGCGCCTTGAACCACGTTCTCACCTAAGCCATAGGCGGCGGTAATCAAAGCCGCATCTTTAAAACCTGTTTCGGTGTCGATGGAGAACATCACGCCAGAGGTAGCTAAGTCAGAACGTACCATTTTCTGCACGCCGACGGATAGGGCTATGTTAAAATGGTCAAAGCCTTTGATTTGGCGGTAGGAAATAGCGCGGTCAGTAAAGATAGACGCAAAGCATTTATGGCAGGATTCCAGAACAGCTTGCAAGCCGTGGACGTTTAAGTAGGTTTCTTGTTGTCCGGCAAAGCTAGCATCGGGTAAGTCTTCGGCGGTAGCACTAGAACGTACAGCCACATCGGTATCTGCACCATACTCTTGACACAGCTTTTCATAAGCAGCTGCGATCGCATCCTGTAAGTCTTGCGGAAATGGCGTTTGCAGCATTAACAATCTTGCTTGCTTACCACACTGGCGCAGATTGTTCACATCTTCGACATCTAAATTTGCAAAAATATCTCTTAGTTGTTTTTCTATACCTGCGGCTGAAATGAAATATCTATAAGCATAAGCAGTTGTAGCGAATCCAGTCGGAACTTTTACGCCTTTGCGTCGTAGTTGCTGAATCATTTCCCCCAAAGAAGCATTTTTCCCCCCAACTAAGGGTATGTCTGCAATCCCGACTTGGTTGAAATGTAATACTAAAGCTTGTTCTCTGGAAAATGAATTGTCCGTTGGTCGATTTAGCAAGATGTTAACCATGTTTGATATCCCCAATAACATTAAGAGATACTTAAGAAAATGTAGTCAAATGAACTACTCCTAAGCCTCACACCTATGTTTATAGGAAGATATTTTGAGGATCTTGTGAGGATATTAGTCATTAGTCATTAGTCATTAGTTATTGGTGATTGGACATTGGGGATCGATGCACTAGATTTTCCCCCCTGCTTCCTCCGCTCCCTCCGCTTCTCCTGAGTCCCCTTTTGTGAGTGAACACTTCTAATTTAATGTACAAAAATTACGAACTATTGCGTATGATGTTTTTCCTCACAGAATCCTCATAATTTATTACTATTCTGAAAGTAGAAATAAGTTTTTTATAGTTCTATTTTTTCAATTCACTTTTTTATTTTTCGATAAATACTGTTTTCAAAGAGGATATACGGTTATGATTAGCTGCCCATGTTGTTCTGGTTTACTGTTACCACATATCCGTGGTTCTGAAGTTCATTGGTTTTGTCGCCACTGTTGGCAAGATATGCCAGTCTACAGTATGGAAACTCCTGGTTCCTTAGTTGAGATCATTGTTGCAAAACTCTCTCGTGGTTTTGAGCCGCGAGAACCGGCTGCGACTGTTGAATATATCGAATCGCATGAACTCCAAGATGTGCCACTATAGAGCGATCGCCTGTAAACATGACAATATCCCCCTCCATAAACTAGCGCATTTGTCAACTACTTTTACCTCTGATCTCAAACCCTCGAATTAGTTCGAGGGTTGTTGTTTTTGTGAGAATTTTAGATTGTGATTGTTCAAGAATGGCATTTATGGGGATCAAGGTTAAATGAGAGATTTAGTCTTCTTCCCATCTTTCATGGCTCAACAAGTCAATAATTCTATCTCTGAGCAAAAATTCATTTTTTTCCAATTCCAACTCAAACAATGGCCATTCACGCTCAGAAATGTATTTACATAGAGTATAAATTGGCTGTTGACGGTTAACTAGCCCTTTGGAGACGAGTTGACGTGCTTCATCCTTGATAACCTCAATATCGTATTTGACAGCAGTATCCATAGCTCGTTCCTTCTTATTTCATCAAGGAATAAAGAGTTAAAACAACAAATGTTTTGACTCCACTTTAAACTTATCAAAAAAATTGGTCGAAATTGTGAAGACTCTAAAGATTAAAGCCTATTTATCTAAGTTTGTTTTCAGCCTTTAGATAGACTCATTATTGACGAATTTGTGCATTATGTATATATGAGTTTGACTTAAATTATACCATTTATTTAACTACTGAATATGAGTGATAAATATTCCTGTAGAGTATATTAATCTCTCTTGTGGTTGAATCAGCTTTGATGTAGGAAATACAGTTAAGGTGGGCTATACTTGACATCGTGTCAGATGAAAGAACTTGATATAAGTAGGGGAAGAAAAATTCATGACTAATGATTAATGACTAATGACTAATGACTAATGACTAATGACTAATGACTACAGCTATTCTTCCTGCTCTAAAATATACTTAGCTTGCAAAAGTTCTTGCTTATATGCTTCACTAACTGTAGGGTATTGCAGATTTAGTTCTTTGAGCTTTGAGCAGATAATATCAGCCACAACTAAACGTGTATACCATTTGTGATCAGCAGGGATAATATACCAAGGAGCGTGTTCAGTGCTGGTGTGATGAAAAACTTCTTCATAAGCTTTCATGTACTCATCCCAGAAAGCTCTTTCGCGGACATCATTTACAGAAAATTTCCAATGTTTTTCCGGGGATTCAATTCTTTGTAAAAACCGCTTTTTTTGTTCCGACTTGGAAACATTCAGAAAAAATTTTAAGACGATAATTCCATTATGGACTAGATATTTTTCAAAATTATTGATTTCGTGGAAACGTTGTTTCCATATCTGATTACCTTTGGGATGATGGGGTAATTGTTGGTTAAGTAAAATTTCTGGATGCACCCGAACTACTAAAACTTCTTCATAGTAGGAACGGTTGAAGATGCCAATACGTCCCCTTTCTGGCAAGGATTTCATGGTTCGCCAGAGATAATCATGATCTAATTCTTCTGCACTGGGGGATTTAAAACTAAATACCTGAAAACCTTGGGGATTCACACCAGACATAACGTGTTTAATGGTGCTATCTTTGCCAGCCGCATCCATTGCTTGAAAGATAATCAGCAAGGCGTAGGTATTTTGAGCATAAAGAACATCTTGATATTCTGCTAGTTTTTCAATATTGGCTTGTAATTTTTTCACCGCCTCAGCTTTATCATGATAAGCATCATGGTAAGCTGGGTCATAATGTTTTAATAGAGAAACTTTTGACCCGGCTGGAAAAATAAAATCATCATGTTTCATTAAAATTAAAAACCTGTAAATTACGATGAATGGCTGAATATTAAAGTTTTGATTTTCTCACTTTTTGTGATTTAGGAGTAGGGCGCATAGCTTCCCGCCCTAAGAGAAACATTCCCGCCACTCCCAAACTGACACACCAGACATATTCATACCAGTATTGACGAATCTGCTCAATGGTATTGAGGTTTGGGTGCAATGTGTGAACATACAGCAGCAACATCAGAAGCATTAACGCCCCAAAACCAACAAAGCTTAAACCTATAAGAATCCTTGCGGGTTTGAGTTCCCAGTCGCTAATTTGCTCTAAGTCAATATTTGAGAGTTCTTGCAAGGAGTTATCAGCCAAATTTGAGGCTACTTGCAAGCGATCGCTCAACTTTGGCGGTAAAATTGGTGTCAATGTCGCAACAGTGGGGCGACGGATGAAAGCTTCAGTATCACGCAACAATTCCAATGGTTTGCGTACTGTCACAGGTTGCATAAATTCCGTCTGATTTGGAGCATTTGAGACATTGGCTTTGCTTTCAACATCCATAGCACGCCTGAGAAGAAACGGGTTTATCAATAGCCTAGCGAATCACTCCCAACCTTGCAATCCGTAGTCATAGAATTGACCCTCCCTACATCATCAGATAGGGTACTGGGGATGAGGGACTCTTGACTGAGAAATAATTTCTTCCTCCGTTTTCTCCCCTTCCTCCCCTTCCCTACTCCCTCAAGATTATGTGTTTCTTCGAGTCAAAACTAATTAACCCTTGTTGTTGTAATTTGCCCATCAATCGTGTAATCGTGACTCTCGTAGTACCACAAGCACTAGCAATATCTTCATGAGTAAAGCGAACAGGTAAGCGAATTCCTTCAGCTACAGGTTCACCTACTTCTTGTTTCAAGAGTTGCAATAAATGATGTAGGCGTTCTTCTACTCGTCGTCTACCACAAATCACTAACAAAGATTCAGTTTGCCTTAACCTCTGATTGATTTTAGGTAATAAAATATGGCTGAGTATGGGAGTTACTGCCATCTCATTAGCATTAATTGATACGAGTTCTACATCTGATAGGGCTGTAGCTTGGTAGAGAGGTAAAGATGTCATACTAGAGCCAAACACCATTTGTGATGTTGCTAACCCGATGAGAACTTCTTCCCCAGCCTCACAAAAGGTACTAAGTTTGACTAAACCTTGGCGAACATACCAAATTACTAACGGGTGTAGGGGAATGTTTTCACCCTTAGTATATGTACAAATTGGGCGTTCTTGACTGAGGAATTGATCATTATTGACTAATCCTAAGTCTTGTTGCTGATGTTGATTAATATGACGCAGTAACCAACGTAAAGAGGTAGCCTTACCATGTTGATTACGAACTACCGTCACCTTCAAAGCTGCATCAAAAGATTCTCCATGATGTTGCTGTAGGCGCAACACTAACTCTCTAACTCTGTCAGACTCAAATAACTCGTTTAGTTCACTCCTAAAGCTTTCTCTTTCTTCCAGTCGGATAAAGTTCATTATCGATTTACCGACTAAGTTATACTTGGCAGCATTCAGCAACTTAGCGGCGGCTAGGTTAGTTTCTTGGATAATCCCTTCTAAATCAGTTACCAAATAGCCATCTGGTGCATACTCAAATAAATCATAGTAATGTAAACGTTCCGCTTCTAACAGATTCCTGGTTTTTAACAGTTGCTCGTTTTGTTGATATAGTTCTTCTGCGGCTAACTGCACCATTTTGGAGTTGCTATAGAGTTCTTTAAAAGCTTGGGGTAGCAAATCTGGTGGAATCCAAGGTAAAACGCTAGCAGTTTGGTATAAATCTGCTAGTTGTTTGTGTAATGCTTCTGCTCGTTGGATAAATTGTTCTATGTTCACTTTAGATTCTCACGAATTGCTTGCAGAGGTTACGGCAAAACTAACTCCATCAATCTTGAGAGGAAGTGCAACGAGCCTGAAGTTATCAATGGTAAAATGTGTATGCAATAAACTACAATTACCGCAACAATAAAGGCTCACAATATCTATCTCTACTGGGATTTAGCTGATTTTTCTATCTCAAACCAAACCACTAGCACAACCATTGGGATACTAAAAATGGACACACTAAAATTTGCAATTCCAGGGATATTCTTATATGTAGATATCAGCGTGGCATGGCATAAACCTAATTTATGATATTGACTGAAAAAAACCGGGAAAAGATATCATAAGGCTTATTGCTTGACATGACATCTATCTTTGGTAGTAAATTCACAAATTTGTGCAATTGCAGCAGTAAAAAGACAATGGTTCAGTAGATGATGCCAAGTTCCTGTTAAAATGGTCAATTAATTAAATTTTTGATTGCTCAAGAACCTAAACAGTTAATCGGGTGCGTCAGTAGGAAGACTTGGTTGGTATTTCCAGGTGTTCTCAGGCTGAAGCAGCCTCGACATGAAACTACACTCCATCACTGTGGTTAAGTATCACCATACTTTCACCAGAATAACTACCAGTAACTAGCCAGACTTCCACCACTGGCATCAAGTCACTATGACTTTATATATAGACTTTAATATAAGCTGTGATGTAGTGAGCAATACAATTGTTTGTTACTTAATCTATTTTCATTTTTGGCTGGATCATCCTTAGCCAAAAAGCCGAGTAATTGTCTTGTATTTTCGGCAAATTGTCCATACTTTTCCGCAGTAGTAATACTAGGGTTATAACTAAGTAGCTCAACTTAAAAAAAGGTAATAATCAGATACCCGACTTCTTTAAAAAGTCGGGGATCTATCCCATCATGATTTTATCTTTAATTATTTTGACCTATTTAAAAAGTCATTTATTATACATAGATTTGTTACATTTTTTATTGTCTACCTGAGAAACTCTAAACTATGACTGTCAAGTTCGCAATTCTGAGGTTTAGAGTTATCTCATCACTATCTGACTATATTCGCAGCTACTTGCTTACTCTTGTGTTGGTGCTGGCTGAATTTCACAAACCAGTTCGTATATAGTCGTTTGTGGTGGATGGGCAAATAAGGGCATCATCTGTTTTAAGATATTTTGGTAAGCCTCACTTTGATTGGCTGCCATATCTTCTACACTTTCCCAGAAAATAATCGATACGCCTTTATCTGTTCCTGGTTCTTGTAATAGGTATGCTTTCTTAAACCCTGTCTTATAGGTTGAAACAGCTTCTTCATAGAGTTGTTTGGCAACTTCAAATTGCCCTGGCTTGAATTCTCCAACCACTACATGAGCAAACTGATGTCTGAGAAAATCTTGAAAGTCCATATAAAATTTTACTCCGTATTTGCTTGTTGAGCATCTGTAATGCTAGCGGCAATATTGACAGATAAGTTCGGTGGTAAATACGTTTTCCCAGTTAGACTTCAGGCGTATTTACTGTATCTACCATACGACAAGCGGCAATAAATATGACACGTATCTGCGAAAAAATAATCAAAAATTAAGATTTAGTTGATTTAATTTGATATTTGTGTGGAAAAACTGGGAAATCAGATGATGAAGCTATTTGTTATCTGATTCATCTTCCTGAAGAAATATAAATTTACAGGCCAAATTATCAACTATTATCAATGCTATCTATAAGTATTTTTTTTCTTTGGGCAATTGGCAGATAAAATAGTTAATGGTAGAAAATTATCAATTGACAATCAAAATTTTGTCACCATTCTATATTTTCTGGGTTAAGTAATAAAAGTTAAATTTTTGTAAAAATCGTCACTTAAGCCTGCAAGAAAAACTCAAAATAATTAAATTTGGGAATGTTGTGACTGCTTGTCTGAGACCATGTTAGTGTCAGTTAGTTGACAGAATTTTAAAATACATCAATGATTCAGGCGATCGCTAGCTCAAAAAAAATAATCTGATAAATTTCAACTCAAGTAGATCCGTAAAAGCATCAAATACGATAATCTCTTTAAAGTAGGAGGTTATCTATTTCTAGATTGACAAGAGAATAATTAGCAACAGTGCCTAAATAGTAATAGCATCCCCGACTGTATCTATGTGGCGCATCAACTAGGCTATCGGCCTAATGATAGCGATATCACAATGTATCTCAAAACTGTTATGAAATGTAATCATCTGACAGCAAGCTGATTAAAGTACCATTAGCTTACTGCCTGTTTCGCTTACTCGTCATGTTGTCAATAGGATAATGAAAATTGACGAATTAACTATGCAATTCAACGAGCGGCTCATCGACTTACCTCTTCCGCATCATGTAATCAACCGTTGTCCATTGACGATTAGCTCTGATAGCTATGTAGTCGATGCCATCAGCTTAATGAATCCACAAACAAGTACAAGTTGGCCTTTGACTCACCTCAACTCGCGCCATTGGCATTTACAAAACACCAATTATGTTTTAGTTGTAGACGCAGGACAGTTAGTAGGCATCTTCACAGCGCAGGATATAGTGAAACTGGCGGCATCAAAAATCAATTTCTGTGAAGTGACAATGACGCAAGTGATGACACAGCCAGTAATCACGAGGAAACTGTCACAGTGCCATAATTTTTTCAGCATCTTGTCGTTATTTCAGGATTATCAGCTTGAGCATTTGCCAATTTTGGACGATGACGGGGAACTGCTAGGAGTGATCACCACAACCGGCTTGTTACAAGCATTGAATCAGTCACAGATGGTGAGCATGATTGAAGGCAGAGAACAAGAGCAACAACAACTCAATCAGCAAAGCTACAAATCGGGACACTGCTCCAGTCAAAAGAATTTTCCACTAGAAGAACAAACGGCAGCATTAGAATTATCCTATCAGCGTTTGCAACAAGAAATCAACGAGCGTCAAAGAGCCGAGGAAGCATTACTAGAGAGCGAGACAAAATTTCGCCATTTTGCCGAAAACCACCAAGCAGTAATTTGGATAGAACGCAATCACTCTAGAGAATTATTATATGTAAACCCAGCTTACGAAAAAATTTGGGGACGCTCTTGTGAAAGTCTACACAGTCATCCTGAGTCTTGGTTGGAAGCTGTACACCCAGAGGATCGCGATCGCCTTCTGGCAGCGATCGCCACTCACGCCCAAGCTACCAATATAGAATACCGCATTTTCCGCCCTGATGGCTCAATGCGTTGGATTTGGGAGCGCAATTTTCCCATCCGTAACGAGTCAGGCACGATTTACTGTTATGCGGGCATGGCTGAAGATATCACAGGGCGCAAGCAAGCAGAAGAAGCCCTACGCCAAAGCGAGGAAAGATTGAGTTTAGCTCTGAAATCCGCCTGTATGGGTCTATTTGACTGGAATCTCTTGACTAATGATGCTATTTGGTCTGCCAATATGGGGCCACTCTATGGTTTACCGGCAGCAACTCTGTGTCCGAGTCAGGAAGACTTTATCAATCTATTACATCCTGAAGACAGACAATCTTTCATTCGGGCTGTGCAGCAGAGTATTGAGCAACAGCAAGAATTTGCGCTTGAATATCGCGTTGTTTGTCCTGATGGTAGCATCCACTGGTTAAGCAGCAAAGCTGTAACTTACTGTGACCAACTCGGTAAGCCGATGAGAATGGTAGGGACAACTAGAGATATCAGCGAACGCAAACAAGCAGAAATTGCCTTACAAGAAAGTGAAGAACGTTATCGTTCTGTAGTTACAGCCATGCAAGAGGGCGTAGTGCTACATGATCATCATGGGAGAATCATCGCTTGTAATGCCAGTGCGGAGAGGATTTTGGGATTATCTCAAGATCAGATATTAGGGCGTGCGTGTTGTGATGCTGCTTGGCATACCACTTATGAAGACGGTTCTGCCTTTCCTGGTGAACAGCATCCCGCGATGGTGACATTACGTACAGGCAAACCCTGCACAAATGTAGTGATGGGAGTCTGCAAACCCAACGGACAACTTAGCTGGATTTCAATTAATTCTCAGCCGCTATTGCGGGAACAGGAAACCAGTCCTTATGCAGTGGTGGCTTCCTTTTCTGATATTACCGAGCGTAAACAAGCTGAACAAAAAATCCACGAACAAGCTGCCCTACTCGACATTGCTACCGATGGGATTTTTGTCAAAGACTTACAACATCAGATTTCATTCTGGAATCAAGGAGCCGAGCGTCTCTATGGTTGGTTAGCCGAGGAGGTGATAGGCAAAAAATCCCAGGATTTATTATCTTCAGAACCAATGTCTCCCATTCATCAAGAAGCGATGAAGATTGTCATTGCGACTGGGGTGTGGCATGGTGAATTGCAGAAAGTGACTAAATCCGGCAAAGATATGATTGTGGAAAGCCGTTGGACATTGATGCGCGACGCAGCCGGCAAACCTAAATCAATTTTGATTGTAGATACCGACATCACCCAAAAAAAACAACTCGAAGAGCAGTTTTTCCGGGCGCAACGGTTAGAAAGTTTAGGCACACTAGCTGGTGGAATTGCCCATGATTTAAATAATATTTTGACTCCGATTGTGGCATCGGCTCAACTACTCAAAACTAGAATTCAGAAAAATCCAGAGCGATCGCAACAACTGATCGAGATTGTGGAAAACAACGCCAAACGCGGAGCCGCCTTAGTCAAGCAAGTGTTATCCTTTGCGCGGGGATTTAAAGGAGAACGCACCATCGTACAACTCAAACACCTGATTGCTGACATTATCTTAATTGGTAAACAGACTTTCCCTAAATCTATTGAATTTACCACTAATTTATCATCAGACCTCTGGGCTGTTTCTGGAGATATCACCCAATTACATCAAGTTTTAATGAACTTGGTAGTTAATGCCCGTGATGCCATGCCACAGGGCGGTAGAATTACCATCACGGCGGAAAATGTGTTTATTGATGAGGCTTATGCCAGCATGAATCTGAATGCCAAAGTCGGGCATTACATTTTAGTAAAAGTTATAGATACAGGTGTGGGGATGCCGCCCCAAGTATTAGATCGAATTTTTGAACCATTCTTTACGACTAAAGAAGTAGGTACTGGTACTGGATTAGGTTTGGCGACTGTATTAGGGATTACCAAAAGCCACGGCGGTTTTATGACTGTATTGAGCAAAGTGAGTCAAGGTAGTCAATTTCAGCTGTTCTTGCCAGCAGTACAAGCAATGCCAGATTTAACCACAGACGAGTTAGAAATACCGCAAGGCAACAGAGAATTGATTTTAGTTGTGGATGATGAACCCCAAATCTGTGAAATTGTTCAGATGATCCTAGAGAGTCACAACTATAGAATTATCACAGCTTGTAATGGCATTGAGGCGATCGCACTTTATGCCCAACACAAGCATCAAATTAGTGTCGTCCTCATGGATTTAATGATGCCAGAAATGGATGGAACTACTGCCATTCGCACTATGCAAAGAATGAACTGTAACGTGCAGATTATTGCTTCTAGCGGCATCAGTTCCACGGAAGGCTTAACAAAAGCATCTGAGATGGGTGTGCAGCAAGTTCTGCCCAAACCTTTCACGGCTAAAGAGTTGTTATATACCTTGCACAATACACTCGGAGGCAGGAATTAGGAAACAGGGCATTAGGCATCGATGCACTGAGGCTGCTGCCCGAATTAGCTAAAATACTAGCAATATCAATATTTTTTCTGCTTGGTAACAGAGATGGAAATTACTAAATTGTCTGATGAAGGACGAGTCATGATTCCTGAAGAATTACGCAAATCTCACGGTTGGGAAGTTGGCCAGGAACTAATAGTAATTGCAATTGGTGATGGGATTCTTTTAAAACCCAGAAAAACTTTTCCTGAAACCACTTTGGATGATGTTGCAGGTTGTTTGCAGTATCAAGGCAGTCCCAAGACTCTTGAAGATATGAATAATGCTATTTTTTAACTTTTCTCGCCTACATAAATCCCCAAAGAACGCGCACTCTGTACTAAATAGCCATGCGGATCTACGTGTAAGGGACTTTGGGCTACAGCTTCTTGAATGGGAACAGAGACAACTTGGCCATTTTGCCAAGCTAGCATTTGACCATACTTATCTTGAGCGATTAAATCAACGGCTGCTTTCCCAAAAACTGTGGCTGTCAAACGGTCTAATGCTGATGGTATCCCACCACGCTGAATATGTCCTAAAACAGAAACTCTGGTATCAATCATATCACGACTGCAAAAAGCAATTTGTTCGGCGATATATTGACCTTTGCCGCATTTGGGGGTGGGGAGAGAAGCGGTAGCACTATCTGTTTTGATTTCCTTGTTGCCTAAATTGCACATATCGTCTACGCACAATTTTGCACCTTCGGCAACTACAATTATCCCAAATTTGCGCCGCCAGCGATCGCGCAATTCTGCTAGATGTTGACATAATCCCTTGATTGTGTATTCTAGTTCTGGGATTAAAATTACATCTGCACCCCCAGCGATTCCGGCGTGGAGTGCTAAATGCCCGGCGGAGCGTCCCATGACTTCCACAACCATGACGCGATCGTGACTAGCGGCGGTAAAGGTGAGACGATTTAAAGCATCAACAATCGTATTCACAGCCGTATCAAAGCCAATGGCTCGTTCCGTCAGGGCGACATCATTATCTATAGTTTTGGGAATAGCAACTAAATTCCAATTACCTTTTTGCGCCAGTTGATTGATAATGCCTAAACTCCCATCACCACCAATGGCAATCAACCCATCCAAACCTAACGCCTCATAACTGGCGAGCATTTCATCTACACGACTTAAGGTATCGCCCTTATTAATCGTGCCGAGAATTGTGCCGCCCATATTCAGCAGGGGATCGATACCGCGCAAATCCCAACCGTGACAATTGAGAGCGATCGTTTGACGCTCCAATAAACCTTGAGTAGCGTAGGGAATACCTAATACTTCCCAATCATAAGTAAGTGTAGCATGGCTGACAACGGCTCGAATCACACAATTGAGTCCCGGACAGTCGCCGCCACTGGTAAGAATGCCAATTCGTTTACGCATAAAAATTAGGGAGTAGGGAGTGGGGAGGCAGGGGAGGCAGGGGAGGCAGGGGAGGCAGGGGAGGCGGAGGGGAAAAATCCAGTCCCTTCCAATCCCCAGTCCCCAATCCCTCATCCGTGATAATGAGAAGGTTCGTAAACTCGCCCCCATTCTGGTTTATATGTTTGCAATGCTCGCATATATTGAGCGCGTTCAAAGGCTGTGGGGTTAGGACAGTTTTTCTGGCTCATGCTGCCTTGCATCTGTTGTACAGATTCATATTCGTGTTTTTCCATCCATTGAAGCATTTCTTTTTCTATACATCGCAGATGATTGATTCCATGTCGTAATAACACAGAACACAGCATGGTGATATTTGCGCCAGCCATCAGCATCTTTAACACATCATGGGCGTTGTGAATGCCACTGGTAGCGGCTAAGTTAGCATTGATCTGACCGTATAAAATCGCAATCCAGCGTAACGGTAAACGCATGGCTTGGGGTGTACTTAACAATACATGGGGTTCTACTTCTAGGTGTTCTAAGTTAATATCTGGCTGGTAAAAGCGGTTAAATAGCACTAAGGCATCAGCACCAGCATGATCTAAACGCTGCGCCATGTTGGCCATGTTGGTAAAATAAGGACTGAGCTTGATTGATACAGGAATAGAAACCGAGGCTTTCACTGTCCTCACCATATTGATATAGCTCTGCTCTATCTGCTCACCTGTGATGTCTGGGTTGGTTTGCACAGAGTAAATATTTAATTCTAAGGCAGCTGCTCCAGCTTGTTCGGTCATTCTGGCGTAGTCAGTCCAGCCATCTAGTGACACACCGTTAAGACTGGCAATAATGGGAATTTTAACCTTTTGTTTGGCTTTGTAAATCAAATCTAGATATTCGTCGGGGCCAAGGCGGAAATTTTCCGGTTCGGGGAAGTAGCTCAAAGACTCAGGAAAGCTTTCGGTTCCATAGGTAAGATGATGATGCAGTTCGTAACTTTCCATGCTCAACTGTTCTTCAAACAGGGAAGGCAGGACAATCGCACCCGCACCGGCATCTTCCATCCACACAATGTTATCAATGTCTCCCGTCAGGGGCGATGCTGAAGGCACCAGTGGCGATCGCAATTTCATCCCCATATAATTTGTGCTTAAATCCATATTGCTATAATCCTTTGTATCTAAATAGACATACATATTAGGCAGTTTAGGAGTGTAGGATTGAGGTCTTGACAACCCGGACACTCCTGAATCCTCATACCCCTAAACCTGGAGAATGCGAGATATCTTTCCCGTTCTTCTCTGATTTATTGCTAGTACCATTTGCTACTTGTCGCGCCGCTAAATATTGGTACATTTGCCAGCGCAAATGCACATCATTTTGCGCTTCTTGCAGCAATTCTTGAGCAACTTCTGGGTTAATTTTTGTTAACATCTTGAAGCGGTTTTCTCGATACATTGACTCTTCTACAGGTAATCTGGGTGTACGTGAGTCAAGTTGTAGGGGATTTTTACCTTGCTTCACTAGGTCGGGATGATAGCGATACAATAACCATCTACCAGAATCAACGGCGGCTTTTTGATTCTGCATGGCTGTACTGATGTTGATGCCGTGGGCTATACAATGGCTGTAAGCAATAATAATGGAAGGGCCATCATAAGCTTCAGCTTCTAAAAAGGCTTTGAGGGTATGTTCATCTTTTGCACCCATCGCTACACTCGCCACGTAAACATTACCGTAAGTCATGGCGATTAAACCCAAGTCTTTTTTCGTCGCCGGTTTACCGCCAGCCGCGAATTTAGCTACCGCCCCCTTGGGTGTAGATTTGGACATTTGTCCGCCTGTGTTAGAATACACTTCTGTGTCTAACACGAGAATATTCACGTTGCGACCACTGGCTATGACATGATCTAATCCGCCAAAACCGATATCATAAGCCCAACCGTCACCGCCGATAATCCAGACGCTCTTTTTCACGAGATAATCAGCCAGACTTAAGAGTTGTTGGGCTTTGGGGTGTTCGTTGGCGATGGCTGCTAACCGTTGTTTGAGTAGCTGCACGCGATCGCGCTGTTCCCAAATCTCCGCCTCTCCTGTTTGCTGATTATTCAGGATATCTGCAACTAATTCTGTACCTACCTGATTCGCCAACTTTTGTAATAATTGAACAGCGAACTCGGTTTGTTTATCAATAGAAATACGGAAGCCCAAACCAAACTCGGCGTTATCTTCAAACAAGCTATTAGACCAAGCAGGGCCGCGTCCTTCGGCGTTGTGTGTCCAGGGGGTGGTGGGTAAATTGCCGCCATAGATGGAAGAACAACCTGTGGCATTGGCAACAATCATGCGATCGCCAAACAATTGTGTGGCTAACTTAATATAGGGTGTCTCACCACAACCCGCACAAGCCCCAGAGAATTCAAACAACGGTTCTTGCATCTGCTGCTGATTAATATGATTCAGCTTCAAGTCGCGTCTGTCAGGGTTAGGCATACTCAAGAAGAAATCCCAATTTTCCCTCTCGGCTTCCCTTAACGGCAATTGGGCTGCCATATTAATCGCCTTATTGCGTGGTTGAGCCTTATTCTTCGCCGGACAGACATCAACGCAGATACCGCAACCAGTACAGTCTTCGGCTGCTACTTGGATAGTGAATTTCAAATCATGCCAATCATGATCTTTAGCATTCGCACTCTTAAAAGTCGGTGGTGCATTTTCTAATAATTCTGGTTCGTAAACCTTACTGCGAATCACACTGTGCGGACACACCATCACACACTTACCGCATTGAATGCAGACATCAGGATCCCAAACCGGAATTTCTTGGGCAATATTGCGTTTTTCCCATTTCGCCGTACCTGTGGGATATGTGCCATCAACGGGTAAAGCACTCACAGGTAACTCATCCCCCGCACGGGCGATAATTTTACCCAGAACATCGCGGACGAATGGAGGGGCAGTTTCGGGAATTGGGGATTGGGGACTCTTGGCTCTTGACTGGGAAGATTCGGCTGTGATTTCTAGTTGGTATAAGTTTTCCAAGGTGGTATCAACCGCTTGGATATTCATTTGGACGATTTGTTCGCCTTTTTTGCCGTAGGTTTTGCGGATAGATTTCTTAATTTCTGCAATCGCTTCTTCCCTGGGCAGTACACCAGACAAAGCAAAGAAACAGACTTGCATGACTGTGTTAATTCTGTTTGCCATCCCCGCTTCACGGGCTACTTTGTAGGCGTTAATGGCATAAACTTTTAGCTGTTTCTCCTGAATTTGGGCTTTGATGGCATCCGGTAGTTGTTGCCAGACTTGTTCTCTGTCGTAGGGAGCATTGATTAAGAATGTCCCTCCTGGTACAATGTCTTTCAGGATGGGGAAGTTTTCTAAAAATTCCCACTGATGGCAAGCGACAAAGTTGGCTTTGGTGATTAAGTATGTAGAACGGATGGGTTGAGAACCAAAGCGCAGATGTGAAACAGTTACAGAACCAGATTTTTTCGAGTCGTAAACAAAGTAGCCTTGGGCGTAATTGTTGGTTTCTTCGCCAATAATTTTAATTGAATTTTTATTCGCGCCGACTGTCCCATCAGAACCTAAGCCGTAAAATATAGCTCTGACTATATTATCCGGTTCGATGCTGAAATTAGGGTCATAATCTAAGCTGGTGTGGGTGACATCATCATTGATGCCGATGGTGAAATGATTTTTGGGTGTCGTTTGGGCTAAGTTATCAAAAATGCCCTTCACCATTGCCGGTGTAAATTCTTTCGATGACAAACCATAACGCCCACCAACTACTTTGGGTAAGGTGTCACCCATTTCCTCATGTAAGGCTGTCACCACATCCAAATACAACGGTTCACCCGATGCGCCTGGTTCTTTAGTCCGATCTAAAACGGCGATGCTGCGAGTCGTGGGGGGTAAGGCGGCGAGAAATCTTTGGTTATCAAAGGGGCGATATAAACGCACTTTCACTACACCCACTTTTGCGCCTTGGGCGTTGAGATAGTCTACTGTTTCATGGACTGTCTCGCAACCAGAACTCATGAGGACAATCACCTTTTCGGCGGCGGGGTGTCCGTGATATTCAAATAATTGATATTGTCTGCCTGTGAGTTGGGCGAATTCGTCCATCACTTTTTGGGTGATGTCTGGACAAGCTAGATAATAAGGGTTGACGGTTTCTCTGGCTTGGAAATAGACATCAGGGTTTTGGGCTGTACCACGTAACACGGGCTTATCTGGAGTGAGGGCGCGTGAACGATGGGCAATGACTAATTCATCAGGAATGAATGCTTGTAAGTCTGCGTCTGTTAAGATTTCAACTTTATTAACTTCGTGGGAGGTACGAAAACCGTCAAAAAAGTGTAGGAAAGGTATACGTGATTCTAAGGAGGCTTTTGTGGAAATTAAGCCGAAATCATGGGCTTCTTGCACAGAAGCGGCGCATAACATCCCAAAACCAGTACCACGGCAAGCCATGACATCACTATGATCTCCGAAAATTGACAGGGCTTGAGCCGCGAGCGATCGCGCCGCAATATGAAATACTGTAGGTGTAAGTTCACCGGCAATTTTATACATATTCGGGATCATCAACAATAATCCCTGAGATGCGGTGAAAGTGGTGGTTAGTGAGCCAGTTTGCAAAGCCCCATGTACTGCACCAGCAACTCCGCCTTCACTCTGCATCTGTACTACTGTCGGTACAGTACCCCAAATGTTGGGTTTGTCTTCACTAGCCCAAGCATCCGCCCATTCTGCCATCGGGGAAGAAGGCGTAATTGGATAAATGGCAATGACTTCATTGAGTCGATACACAACTTTAGCCACAGCCTCATTACCGTCTATCGTGGCAAAGTTTCTCTTGTTCATCTTGTTGTCGTTTAAGAGTTGCTGAACTCTGTCGGGAAATTGGGGAATGGGGTGTGGGGAATAGGGAATAGGGTTTTTCATCTTCTGCTTGTGTAATTTTTTCAGATAGAAACGTGATTAATCTTGTGTGTACACAATTCGGATGTATGAGATATTCCATTTAGAAGTTAAAAGGAAAATTTGAGGAACTTGTGAGGAGAATATCCCAGATGTCTAGAAAATGACTGTAAGTAGTCGGTAGAGAAAATTTTTTTTAGCTGCTGTGCTAGCTGGCAACACTCCTCACTCTTGAGTAAAAAATCCTAGCTTTTAACCTCAGCTTCCTTAAGCTGACATCTTCCGAAAGGAAAAAATTTTGTCCTGTAGACCATTTCCTCACAACTTCCTCAAATTCTTCTTATAAGTTTAAAAGTGTAGAAAGTGCCAGCATGAGTTGGACAATCTCAATAGCTGGCTTCACGCTAACAACGGCTACAACTATCTCTGGTACAACATCTGTCTGGGTATTGCCGTACTTGTGAGCAGATGTGTTTACAGGGAGATATTTTTGTAGTTAAAAAGTTGTAGAAGTCAGCTATGAACATCCAACACCGCTACTGGGTTCATCAACAAGCGATGCTGGCTTTATCTTACTATTATTTTTGACCTATCAATATCTATACCTTTTAGCATTTTCTACCCATATATTCTATGTCATATCAAAAATCTGCAAAAAAAATCATAGTAGCAATCAGCCATTTTTTTAATCAACCGCTTTTTGCTAGGGAAACAGTGTTAAATCCGGTAAAATTTTGGCATATTTACCAAAATCAACAAATGTTAGAGGAGTGCTGGCAATATGACATCATTCAATCTCTAGAAGAATGTTGGCATCTGCCAGAAAATCAGTTATTAAATAACTGCTTGCCATCAGAAAACGATTCGCAATCAATCATTGTTTAAAATCATTTTCACTGGAGCCAAATTTATGAATACTACCCATAGCTTCCGCCAAAAAATGCAGCAATTCCAAAACTCAGGTATGCAAGTCATTAACTATATTTCAGGTGCAGTTGCCAGAATTTTTGGTGTGCGAGATGATGACTATCCGGCAACCGGATTTCAACCTTATGAGGGTGAACCTGCAAAAAAACAAGATTTTTGAATATCTATCAGCAACCACTTTGGTTACTGACAGGAAAACTTGGTGGTGAGAGTTCAGGAGATAGAAAAATTAAAATTTCTGCAATCATTATGACTAGCCTTGTGTGCGTGCTAATTCCTCCTGAGTTCTTACTATTTGAGTTATCTGTAAACCTGTTGACTCAATATTAGCAAGGTGGTGATATGGATATCATCCGCAAAATTAACAATGAATTAGCCATTACCGGGCAAATTACGCCAGAGCAATTTTCACAAATTATTGCTGATGGTTATAAGTCTGTACTTAACCTGCGATCGCCTGATGAATCCAATTTATTAGATGATGAAAAAGACAAGCTAGAATTATTAGGATTTTTCTATATCAATTTTCCTACCAAGGTTGAAGATATTAACCATCAAACTACACTCGAAGTGTTAAAGATTATCCATGAATTACCTAAACCTGCCTTGATTCATTGTGATAATGCTATTCGTTCAGCAGTTATCGCTATGTTATACATTGCCACTAAACAAGGTATTACCTTTGACAAAGCAATTGAACTAACTGCTAATTTAGGTTTAATATAATTTAATATTTGGATTTGCAGGTTTTTTCATTAAATAAAATTTGATAAATGCTTTAGTAATCAATTTTTTATGGCGATGTCTATCTGTTTTAATAGTGCTTCTAAGGTGCTGGAGTTGTCTAATACAACATCGGCGCGGGCGGCTTTTTCTGCGAGGGATAATTGGCTATTGATGCGGGATGCGGCTTGTGCTGTGGTTAGATGATTGCGCTTGATTAATCTTTGCAATTGTTGGGATTCTGAACAAGTCACTACCCAAATTTCTGTAACTAAGTTAGTCATCTGTGCTTCAAATAGTAAAGGGATGACTAAGACTAGAGTTGGTGCCGACGATTCAGACATGGCCTTGAGCAAGCGATCGCGCACATAGGGATGTATGATATTCTCTAACCACAGGCGTTCTGCTGGTTGATTAAAGATAATTTCCCCTAGTTGTTGGCGGTTGAGGCTACCATCGGGGAGTAATATTTCTTCACCATAACGACGAGCGATCGCATCTAAAATAGGAGAACCTAAAGATACTGCATCCCTAGCATAAATATCAGCATCTAAAATCGGTAAATCATAAGCACTAGCTAAATAATTAGCTACAGTAGTTTTGCCTGTAGCAATTCCCCCAGTTAAGCCGATGATGCGTTGAGTCATTAGTTATGAGTGATTTTTCTCTGTGCTAACTTAGTAATCAAGGATAGCAGCAGATGAGAATTGATTGGTTTGGCAAGATGAAATTGAAAACCAGCCGCAAGGGCTTGGTGTTTATCCTTGTCACTAGCGTAGGCAGTCAGGGCGATCGCTGGCATTTCTCGCTTAAATGGAGATGATAGGGAACGAATCTTTTTAATTAAGCTATAACCATTCATTTGTGGCATGCCAATATCGCTCACCAAAACATCAAAATGCGACTGAGAAAGAGCCTCAAGGGCAGCCGTCGCCGAAGATACCGCCGTCACTAAACCACCTTCTTCTTCTAAGAGAAAAGTAATCAACTCTAGATTATCAATCTCATCGTCCACCACCAACACACGCACATTCTCTAAATCAAAACCTGGATTTTCTCCCAAAGAAGAAGACACCGGAGTAGCAGCAGCAACCAAAGGCAACCCAACAGTAAAAGTTGCCCCCTTTCCCTCTCCCAGACTGTCAACGGTGACTGTACCACCATGCGCTTCTACAACTTGCCGCACGATAGCTAATCCTAAGCCTAACCCACCAAATCGGCGAGTGGTGGAGCTATCTTGTTGTTTGAACAACTCAAACACATGAGGCAGGAACTCAGGCTGGATGCCTTTACCAGTATCACTCACTTGGATGTGAGCATGACAACCAACTGGAGTTAATTGCACAGTCACCTGTCCGCCTTCTGGTGTAAACTTAATCGCATTTGACAGCAGATTCCATACTACCTGTTGCAGTCTGCCAGCATCACCCATCACCTGCCCCACATTGGGAGCAAGTGACACCATTAGCTGAATTGATTTTGCTTCTAACGCTAACTGTACCGTTTCTATAGCCGCCTTGATGGGAGTTTCTAAGGCAACTAAAGCAAAATTCATAGACAGTTTACCGCGCATGATTCGGGAAATATCCAGCAAATCATCAATTAGTTGTACCTGTTGTTGAGCATTGCGCTCAATAGTAGCTAGTCCTTGCTGAAACTTTTCGGGATGAAGTCGAGTAGTTTGCAGCAGTTTTGCCCAGCCCAAAATCGGATTTAGGGGTGTTCGCAATTCATGGGAGAGAACCGCTAAAAACTCATCTTTCATCCGGTTAGCGGTTTCGGCTGCTTCCCTGGCAGCTTGTTCACGTTCTAGCAACAGTTCTCGCTCGGTTTCGGCTGCTTTTTGGGCGGTAATGTCAGTATTTGTACCAAACCAACGCAACACCTTACCCTGCTCATCACGCACAGGAATAGCTCGTGACAAAAACCAGCGATATTGTCCATCATGACTTCGTAGGGGAAATGTATCTTCCCAAGTTTCGCCAGTAGCAAAGCAATGGCGAATTTTCTCCACCACTCGCTCCACGTGTTCAGGGTGATGTACTTTTTGCCAGCCCCAGCCTTCCATTGCCGCCAATGTTGTACCAGTGTAATCAAACCAGCGTCGGCTGTACCAAAAAATCCAACCGTTCTCATCTGCCATCCAGGCGAGTTGGGGGATATTATCAGCTAAAGTCCGAAACCGTTCCTCACTTTCTCGCAGGGCTGCCTCTGTCTGTTTGCGTTTAGTCAAATCAATCACAAAGCTTACTCCTTGGCTTTGAGAATCAACAAACATCGCACCGCCCAAGAGAACAGGGATACGAGTACCATCCTTGCGAATATATTCTTTTTCCAAAACGTCACAGGTGGATTGTTGCATTTTCTGCAACGAATCATTACTCCAAGTGATTTGTTCTACAGGAGTGAGCGATCGCCAGTTTAATCTACCCGCTTGTAAATCTTCGCGCGTATAGCCCACCATATTCAAAAAAGCATCATTGGCATCTAAAACTGATCCGTCTAAATCCCAAAACATCACACCGATTAAATTCAGTTTGACTAACTGTCTGAGCCGAGCATTACTTTGATCCAAAGCCTTTTCAGCTTGTTTGCTGTCAGTAATATCGAATGCAGTGCCAAAAAACCCGACTGCCCGCCTAGACGCTCCCTCACCGGTAAATTGGGCTTTTCCATTCGCCGACAGCCATCGCTCAGTTCCGTCAGACCACAGAATTCGGTAGTCTAGTTCGTAACTACCCGAAGACTGAGGATTAAGAGCCGCATTCATCGCTTGGGTTACGGATGCTCTGTCATCAGGATGTATGCGCGCCATCACCCTTGACAGGGGAATCATCACGGTGTCATCCGGCTCACCCCAAATCTCGCGCATCCGCCCATCGATTTCTACAATCTCTGTGCTGGGGTTGTAACGCCAAGTTCCCAACCGAGCCACCTGAATCGCCAATCTTGCCCGCTCCTCGCTTTCCTGTAATGCTTGCTCATGATGAGAAGCATCAACATTACTATCGCTTTTGCCAATATCAACGCTCACAGAATTAGGCTGTAAGCTGCGGGCGTAGCGTTCGATAACTTCAGAACAGGAAATACCATGTTCTGAAGCTTGCTGTTCTAGGATTTGCCAAGCAGTTTTAGTTAAAGATAGCCTAAATGCTTGCTTTGGTTCTGAGTCCCAAGCCTGAATAAATCTGCCTTTGTGATCACGTTTCATTAGATATTACCCGTATGGCCATACGGCTTGATCAATTAAACGTGATTAATGTGTTCGTAAAAACATCCCGAAGATAGATTCAGCTTTCTTCGGATATGATATGAGATTTAGCAGGAGCAATTAGCACCCAGAGCAAACTTCTCTGAATTTCACCACAAATGAGTGCATAACTAACCACGCCCAGAGAGATAACTATTCAAGCTCAATAAAAACCGATATCCATCAGCGTTATGTGCTGGCGTGGTTGAACAAGCAAGCAGCCGCCGCAGTTGAAGTCAAAGTAAAATTTGAGGTAGCAACTGATCATGCTCAAACAATTACAAAAAATCAAGGCTCTTGTGGCTGCTAAAAAATCCGGCAACCTTGGTGATTTCGCTATTCTTAAGTCTGATTTACTTGGTGCTAAAGTTGCACCGGAAACCGCCGCTAAATTACAACCGTTAGCAGGATATCATCCCCCGATTGATTTAGAACAATTAAGTCAATATCCTCCTGGTACATTCGGTCGAGAATATGCCAATTATATGCAAGCCAACCATCTCCAACCACTCAATGTTAGCCCAGAATTAGAGGATGTGGCGAGGCGCAACGTCTTTGCTTTACGCTACGTTGTCACCCATGATATTTTTCATATTTTACTTGGCTTTGATACTAGCTACGCTGGAGAAATTGGTGTATTAGCTTTTGCTGCGGAGCAGAACTATAGTAAGTCACTCAAAATTAGTGTCAAAATAGCTAAATGGCTTTATCCTTTACTTGCTCCCCAACAAACAAAATTGATTTTCGCTAACCTGAAAAAAGGTGAAAAAATCGGCAGAAGAGCCGGTTTTATGTTAAATTATCGCTTTGAAGAACACTGGCAAGAACCTCTAGAGAAATTAAAAAATAGTCTAGGATTGGTATAATTTCCGACTGTTATACTAATTCAAGATTGTGTTGTTTCCTAAAAAAATGTGGAAAAATGAAAATTAGGAGCATTACTGATGATTACCGTTGAAGAAAATCCCACTCATCAAAATATCCCTAAATTACCAGTTAAAGCAGCGATACCTCGATGGCTGCAAACTTGGAGAGGTATTATTAATCCGTTATATTACCTCGAAAAATTATACCAGGATTATGGGGATATATTTATCTCGGAGTTTAGTAGTTTTCCTGCACAAATAATTATTAGTAATCCCCAAGCAATTCAAGAACTATTTACTGCTGATGCTCAACTATTTGATTCAGGTACAGGTAATGATGTAATTCAACCGTTAGTAGGGGCTAACTCGTTGATTTTATTGGATGGCGATCGCCATCTCAAACAGCGTAAACTATTAATGCCTCCTTTCCACGGTGAACGGATGCGGGCTTATGGTGAATTAATCCGTGAAATTACTCAGCAAGTCACCAGCAAATGGCATCTTAAACAGCCATTTGTCGCCCGTTCCAGTATGCAGGATATTTCTCTGCAAGTGATTTTAAAGTCTGTGTTTGGGTTAAAGGAAGGTGAACGTTACCAGCAAATCAGGCACGTTTTAGTGGAGATGTTGGATACTTTTAACAACCCTTTGAGTGTGGTTTTCTTATTTTTCAAATCTTTGCAACGGGACTTAGGTTCTTGGACACCTTGGGGGAGATTTGTACGCCGCAGAAAGCAACTTGATCAATTACTTTATCAGGAAATTAATGAACGTCGTACTCAAGTTGAGACTCAAGGCGAAGATATTTTGAGTTTGTTATTGTCTGCGCGTGACGAAAATGGGCAACCCATGACAGATGTTGAGTTACGCGACGAGTTAATGACTATGCTATTTGCTGGTCATGAAACTACAGCGATCGCCTTATCTTGGGCATTATATTGGGTTCATTCTGTCCCAGAAGTCCGCGAAAAATTACTGCAAGAACTCAACTCTATTGATATAGCCAATGCAGAACCCACAACAATTACCCAATTACCTTATTTAAATGCTGTTTGCTCAGAAACCTTAAGAATTTATCCGGTAGCTTTCTTTACTTTTACCCGGATTCTCAAAGCACCGATGAAATTAATGGGTTATGATTTATCCCAAGGTATGAGAATTTCACCTTGTATTTATTTAACTCATCATCGCCCAGATATTTATCCTGAGCCAGAAAAGTTTAAACCAGAACGCTTTTTAGAACGTCAGTTTTCTCCCTATGAATTTTTACCCTTTGGTGGGGGAAATCGTCGCTGTTTAGGCATGGCGTTTGCTCTGTTTGAAATGAAGTTAGTCTTAGCAACCATTCTCTCAAATTACTCCTTGGAATTGCTAGATAAAGTTCCTCTTAAACCTGTGCGTCGTGGTATAGTTTTCGCGCCTAATGGTGGTGTAAATTTGATGGTGAAAGATAAATATTGAATAATTGAGAAAAATTTCCCCCCTTAAAAAGGGGGGTAAGGGGGGATCAGATTAAAACTTGATACTTAAGAGACATCCTCTTAATTTTGAATTTTGAATTTTGAATTTTGAATTCGCAGCGCAGCGACGTGACTACCATGTTTCAGCCCAATAGACAACTTCCGAGGCTGAAGTGTCAATGGCTACGCCGTAACTATTTCCGTTATTCCAGTTAAAGCCAGGTTGACCTTGATCTTCGGCATTCAATACTAATATTTCATAGGAATTGGGAAAAGCTGCCGCATCTTCCGAGTTACTGGTATAGAAAAAAGTTGTCGGTACACCATTGGGTAAATTAGCATGGTCGTTAGTATCACCGCCTCGGTATTGGCGTTGTGCGACTTTTCTATATTGTGTCAGTAGTTTTTGAATTTGTTCTGGGGATTTTCTCACCCTAGCTTGAAAGAAACTACCTGCTTGCATTACCCCTGGAGAGTAAGCAATCCGCACTATCTCACTGTCAGTAGAAATACCAGAGGGAAAATGCTGAATTGTTTTCTGATTAGACCAGAGTTGATAACGAATGTCTTGATAGCGGGAGATGTCAGTAACTATTTGGGGCTGGCTGTTGATAACAGCTTTTTTGAGAAAGTAACTGCCGATAACAATACCAACGCTGCCTAGAGAGCAGAAAACTATCATGGTAAATTTGACTAATAAGTGCGATCGCTTCATAGGGTTGGGTAGCTCTAACATCTATAGCCACATACCCAACTACTAAACTAAAATCCTCATCTTGTGGACACGTAAGTAAATATATTGATAAAAACTTTGTGTAACTGCGGAAAATACGGGTTAATTATAAAATTATGATGAAGAAGGCAGGGGGCAGGGTGAGAAAAACTAATGACTAATGACCAATGACCAATGACTAATAACTAATGACTAATGACCAATACTGACTTTTGCAACTATGCCCCACATATCCTGTAATGTAGTATCTACACTACTATTTATTATTTAAGCCTACTAGCTGGAACAATGTCAGAGCATCTTACACCCCCAACTAATAAGCCTCACGTTCCTCATTTTTCTTCCGGCCCTTGTGCAAAACACCCAGGCTGGTCTGTTTCCAATTTGCAAAACGCCTGTTTAGGTCGTTCCCATCGGTCTGAAGATGGCAAAGCTAAACTATCAGAAGTTATTGAACGCTCTAAAAAAATTCTTGGTCTTCCTGATGACTATCGTTTAGGTATTGTTCCCGCTTCTGATACTGGTGCTGTAGAAATGGCATTATGGTCACTGCTGGGACAAAGACCCCTAGATATTTTAGCCTGGGAAAGTTTTGGTCAAGAATGGGTTAAAGATGTCGTAGATGAATTAAAATTGCCTGATGTGCGGTTGATGAAAGCACCTTATGGCAGTTTGCCTAACTTAGAAGAAGTTGATTTTAGCCATGATGTAGTGTTTTTGTGGAATGGTACTACATCCGGCGTGAGAGTTCCCAATGGTGACTGGATTAAAGACGATCGCCAAGGATTGACTATCTGTGATGCTACATCAGCCGTGTTTGCAATGGATATTCCTTGGGAAAAAATCGATGTCCTTACCTATTCTTGGCAAAAAGTTTTAGGTGGAGAAGCACAGCATGGTGTAATTGTTCTGTCACCCCGCGCTGTGGAACGTTTGGAAAGCTATAAACCAGCTTGGCCTATACCCAAAATCTTCCGCCTCACCCAAAAAGGTAAGCTGATTGAAGGCGTTTTTAAGGGAGATACCATCAACACCCCATCAATGTTGTGTGTAGAAGATGCCTTAGATGCGTTAATTTGGGCAGAAAGTATTGGTGGGCTTCCTGGCTTAATTAGCCGCAGTGAAGCTAACCTAGCGGCGATTACCAAATGGGTTGAGCAAAGCAGTTGGGCTGCGTTTTTGGCAGAAAAACCAGAAAATCGCTCTTGTACTTCCATTTGCTTAAAAATTGTCGATGCTGATTTTACTAGCTTGAGTGCGGAAGACCAAGCGAAATTCGCCAAGAAGATAGCGAAACTGTTGGAAAAACAACAGGTAGCTTATGATATTGCTCCTTATCGGGCTGCACCTCCCGGACTGCGGATTTGGGGAGGCGCGACGGTAGAATCTACAGATACGGAAGCCTTACTTCCTTGGTTAGATTGGGCATACGCCACAGTTAAAGCTGAGTTTGCACCTGTGGCTTAAGAATTGGGCATGGGGCAACGAAGCGGAATGTGGGCAGGGGCAAGGGGCAAGGGGGAGAAGACTTTCCCCTTTTCTCTGTGCTTCCCTGCCCCCCTGCTTCAAGCACACTAACCTGCCACTGGTAGCCCGGCAGCTTTCCAAGCCATCCATGAGCCGGGAATGTTGATCACTTTCTCAAAACCGTGTTTTTGCAGGAGGCTGGCAGCAATTGAGGCACGGTAGCCACTACCGCAGTAGGTGGCGATCGCTTGATTTTTATCCAGTTCATCTAGATGTTCTTCTAGATGGGGTACATAGATATGTTTAGCACCAGGCACTTGACCATGTTGAAATTCATCATCGCTACGTACATCTAAAACGGTAACATTTGGGTCTTGTTTATGGGCGTTTAATTCCTGAACTGTCCACTCACCCAACTGCTGTAGTGGTAAGCCGGCATTCTGCCAACTGGTCATGCCATTATGTAGGTATCCCCCTAAGTTGTCGTAACCAAGGCGGAATAACTGCTCTGTGACTAATTTGACATCCCGTTGACTTTCTATTACCAGTAACAGTTTCTTGTCTGACTCAATCATCCAACCTACCCAGTTAGGAAACTCAGGGCGTAAAGCAATGTTAATAGCCCCTGGAATATGTCCGCCACCAAAGGCGAGAATGGAACGGGTATCAATGATGATGGTGTTTTCATCCTGCATCATCTGCTGAAATTCTTGGGGTGATAGGGGTTGCAGAGTTGGTACGCATCCCATCACTTCTGCACCTTGAGCGTTAAGTTGTTTCAGGCGAGAATAAAATTTTGGTGGTTCGGGCATTCCTTTCAATATCCACTCGACAAACTCGGTTTCGCTGCGTTGTTGTAATGCGGGGTTAAAAACTTTCTCGTTACCGATGGTACTTTGTCTGCGATCGCCTATGGATTTACCACAGGATGAACCAGCACCATGACAGGGATAAATTTCTAGGCGATCGCCTAATGGTACAAGTTTGTCGAAAATTGAATGATAAAGTTGTGTTGCCTGTTTTTTCTCAGTACCACCACCTACTAAATCCGGTCTACCAACATCTAAATTAAATAAAGTGTCGCCAGTAAATATCCCAAATGGTTGATCACCTTGCTTGCTATCAAAAATCAAGAAACAAAGGTGTTCCAACGTATGTCCGGGTGTGTGCAATGCCTGTAAAGTCACACTGCCAATTTTTAATTTGTCGCCTTCATTCAACTGTCGCAACTCGAATTGATAAGCATCACTCTTACCTCCGTAAATCGGCGCACCCGTCCGCGCCTGGAGTTCGTGAGTACCAGAGACAAAATCTGCATGAATGTGAGTTTCGATAATGTGGGTAATTCTCACGCCCAAATCCCGCGCTTTTTGCAGATAAATCTCTACGTCACGGCGCGGATCAATCACGGCTGCTAAACCTGCCTTATCATCTCCAACAAGGTAGGATAAGTGTGCTAACCCTTCGACGTTTATTTGCTCTAGAACTAAAGCCATAGTAATGTTACCTGTGACTGCAATTAACAAATCACTTTGAACCTACTCTGGCAGTCCTCAAATCTTCAACATCAAGAAGACATAATTTTGTTATTGACTCATACCGTTTCTTGATCAAGCACTGTAGAGACGTTGCATGCAACGTCTCTACATCATTTATTTGGTGCAACTTCATAGCTGACATCTTGCACCAGTTGCTTTATTGCGATTACGGGGCGGCGATGCACTCCTAAAAATTCGCTCAAAAGATAGATTTTTACGTTGTTGGCTGTGCATCGCCCTACGGTTATTGAGAATGGTGCAAGATATGAGATAGAGAATTGGTATCAGGCGTGTTGAGAAATATATCGTTAGGAAAATATGAGCGATCGCACTTCTACCAAGCGGTGAAATGCGATCGCTCTTAAATCTGCTTTTAATTGCGAATTGCTTTAACGCCTTGCTAGTTCTGGTGTTCGTCCCTTTAACCCAATCATCAATTTGAGCATAAAGACTTTCAGCAGGGGTACACGCTTTAAAAACCATAAACCCAAACGGCGAACTAGCACCACAGGCAAGAATTTATTAGAAAACATCCGATCTAACAAGTCTGTGAACCCTAAAATGGTGAGGTTTTCGCGCTTGCGCCAACGTTCATAACGTTTGAGTACCTGGAGTTTACCAATATCTTCACCGTCTTGATGGGCGGTTTGGATGATTTGCGCTAAGGCTGCTGCGTCTCGAATACCTAAATTTAAACCTTGTCCACCCACAGGATGACAATTATGTGCCGCATCTCCCAATAATGCCAAGCGGTGTAGGGCATAACGATCGCTCTGCATTAACTGTACCTGAAAAATAAAGCGATCGCCTAGCAATTCTAACTTACCCATTTGCTCACCATAGCGGCGAGTGAGTTCTTGTAAAAATTCCTCATCACTTAAAGCACACAAAGCTTTGGCTTCTTCATGGGGGGCTGTCCACACGATGCGGCAACGATTCCCCGGTAAAGGTAAAATCGCAAAGGGGCCACTTGGCCAAAATTTTTCGTATGCTGTGTCATTGTGGGGTTTTTCTGGTTTGACAAAAGCCACAATGCAAGACTGCCAATATTTCCAGCCATGAGTTTTGATTCCCGCCGCTTGCCGAATAGGCGATCGCGAACCATCGGCAGCTACAATTAATTTACTCCGAACTACGTTGATTTGCTCGGCAATCTTGACTTCTATGACTACTTGATCCTGCTGATACTGTGTACTTACCACTTGCGCCGGACAAAGATAAGTTACATTTGGGCAATTCTGCACAAATTCCTGTAAAGGTTGCAACAAAGCTTGGTGTTCCGCCACATAACCCAACTCTGCTGTCCCTAAATCGTTGGTTTTAAACTCCACCACATCAGGATAATCTGCATCAGACAACCGGACTTGGCGGTATTTAGCAATCTGAGGTAAAATTTTGTCCCAGATGCCAATACCTTGGTAAATTAGGGCTGAGAGGATATGGACTGCGTAGGCTTGTCCTTTAGCAACTGCGGCTGATGTAACTTTCGCCTCAATTAATAGTATACTCAAGCCCGAATCTTTTAAAGCGGCGGCGAGAGTTAAGCCGACAATTCCACCACCGACAATTACCAAATCATAATCATATTTCCGCAATTGTGGCGGTGATGCTTGCGGGGAAATAGTTTGATTAAGCTGCGTTATCGCCATTGTTAAGAGAAATTAAGCCATGATAATTCTTATTTTGACGCGATCGCCCCTTCTAGGGCAAGGTAAAAGGGAACAGGGAACAGGGAACGGGGAACAGGGACTGTGTATATTTAAATGAATTAACTGAAACCGAAAATACTTCAATAGGAGTTGGGATTGTACAGCTGATTGTCGAAAGCGAAAATAGAACAACCACAAAAGCTAGACAGTTAATTGAGCAAACCCAACAGCAGTTAACCGACTCACTCACCCAACAACAAGTTATAGAATTTATTGAGACTGTAGTAATCTACAAGTTTCGTGAACTACCTACATCGCCCTAGCGGGTCGATGTAGGCTTCTGGCACATTTTTAATGTTTCCAGAACT
>NZ_CAWMSA010000048.1:0-284 GCF_963870205.1 Anabaena sp. CA = ATCC 33047
CTTAACCGTCCCACTCGTTTTATGAAGGTAGTTGTAGCTTAATTATGTTGCTTAATTACCAGTATCGAGCTTACCCAAACACCAATCAAAAACTAGAACTCAATTATTGGTTGCGAGTCTGCCGATACTGGTACAACAAGCAACTAGGAGATAGGTTTGATTGGTGGGAAAATAACCGCAATAGTATTAATGCTTGTCCGTTAATCTGCTCAATATCTCAACTGAGAGACAATCCCAGTTATTACTCTCAGAAAAAGCAATTACCAATTACCAAAGAAGATTTA
>NZ_CAWMSA010000049.1:0-7789 GCF_963870205.1 Anabaena sp. CA = ATCC 33047
GCAGCGATCGCAATTGCCCGACAATATCAAAATGCTAGTCAGTCGCGTTTATCTTCTCGTCGTCAGTTAGTAGTAGTAACTTTTACACGTTCGGCGGCTGCTAATATTAAACTCAAAATCCGCGAATACCTCAAGCAATTATCTTTACCTCAAACGGGTTTCGCTGTTTATACCCTGCATGGTTTAGCGTTAAATATTGCTAGCCGTCATCCTGATTTATCCGGGTTAGATTTAGAAAATGTTACCCTAATTACACCTAACCAAAGCCACCGCTTTATTCGCACTGCTGTAGAGCAATGGATTACTAATCACCCCAGACTGTATGCTCAGTTATTAGAAGGACTGCAATTTGATGGTGAAGAAACAGAAAAGTTACGCCGTCAGTCTGTGCTACGAACAGAAGTCTTACCAGATTTAGCAACTACTGTTATTCATGAAGCTAAAAGTTCTGGTATATCTCCTACTAAACTACGGCAATGGAGTCAACAAACTACAGACGCTTATGAAATTTTAACTATAGCTGCGGGATTGTATGAGGAATATGAAAACTTGATGCGATCGCGCGACTTCATCGATTATGATGACATGATTTTAGCCGCTCTGTGCGTCTTAGAAAACGACCAAGCCCGTCGCATTGAGCAAAACCAAGTTTTCGCCGTCTTTGAAGACGAAGCCCAAGACTCAAGCCCATTACAGACGCAGTTATTAGAAATTTTAGCCAGTGGTGACGCTCTGGAGCAGAGGAGCAGGGGAGCGGAGGAAGCAGAGGAGCAGGGGAGAAGAACTTTTACCCAGTCCCCAGTCCCCAGTCCCCAGTCCCCAGTCAACCTGATCCGAGTTGGCGACCCCAACCAAGCGATTAACTCGACGTTTACCCCGGCTGATCCGATTTACTTCCGGGAGTTTTGCCAAGAGTGCGATCGCTCTGGCAGACTAGCAACTATGGATCAAGCTGGTCGCAGTACCAGTATGATTATTTCTGCCGCTAATTTTGCTCTGGAATGGGTAAATAGCTTCTATGCGGCTAAAAATCAAAACTCTCCCCATCTTCCTAGTCCCTTTAGTCTGCAAATTATCCACCCTGTTAACCAAGCAAATGTTAACCCCCCCGCAGTCGGTAGAGGTTTAGAACTATACACACCCCGTGATATTCATCACACAGTCGAATTACTGGGTGAACGGGCAATAGAGTTATTAACAGCAGATTCTAGCAAAAGTGCCGCCGTATTAGTACGGGAAAATCGCCAGGGACGCTGGTTAGCTCAAGCACTAGAACCACTGTTTAAAGAGCATAAAATTAGAATCTTTGATGTGGGAGAAAGCGATCGCCGTTCTCATGTACCCCAAGAAATTTTATCACTGCTGCAATTTTGCGATCGCCCCCATTCCCCCGACTACCTCAAAACTACCTTAGAAGTATTAGTACAGCGTCAATTAATTCCCACCCAAGACCTCAACGCCCTAGCTAGTCTACCAGAAGAATTTCTCTACCCCGGCCCCTTAGCCGCCCCCCAACCTGAACCAGTTCAAAAAGCCTCTCATCTGTGCCGTAGTTTACTCCGCGCCCGGTTAGAATTACCTTCATATCAGTTAATTTATTTCCTAGCTTTGACCTTAAGTTATGACCAAGCCGAACTCGCCACTGCTGATAAACTCTCAGAACGAGTCAACAAGCAAATAGCTGGTAATAACTCAATGGGGGCGATGCTATCAGCGTTAAGTGAAATTGTCAATTCTGAACGCTTTGAACCAGTGGAAACCGAGGATATAGAAAAGCGTTACACCCGCGAAGGTCAATTAACAATTATCACCATGCACAAAGCCAAAGGCTTAGATTGGAACTATGTTTTTCTTCCCTTCCTCCATGAAAACTTAATTCCTGGTCGGTTTTGGGTTCCTCCCCATAGTCAATTTTTGGGTGACTTTACATTATCAGAAGTTGCCCGCGCCCAGATTCGCGCTGCACTCCACGGTGAAGACACCATACCAGAAGTCATCTCAGCTTGGGAACAAGCCAAACACCTGAAAACCGCCGAGGAGTACCGTTTACTCTACGTAGCCATGACTAGAGCCAAACAATTGTTATGGATGTCTGCGGCACAAAAAGCCCCCTTCACTTGGAGTAAACCCGAAAATTTACAAGAACAAGCAGCCTGTCCGGTTTTTGCCGCCTTGAAGCGGGAGTTTTCGGAGTGTGTGGTGAGGGTGTAGGGGAGACAAATCAATTCAAAATTCAAAATTCAAAATTCAAAATTCAAAATGGGGATTGTTGACTGTTGACTTCTTTGATGCGCCAGTCGCCAGTCCCTTCCAGTCCCCAATCCCTTATTTTAAGGATAAGTTAATTGAATGTGATAGCTAGTAAGGTGACGTAACAAAAAGCTACTATGCTTTGAGGAAGTAGTTTTGACTCAAAAGAGGTTTCAACCAAAAGACAGTCAGTTAAATGCAACTTTGGTCAGAAACAATAGATAGAATGATCAAAGTTAGCCTTGATATCTAATCGCCAAAACCTGTATATATCATGGATTTTGCTAGTCTTGCATCTCAGTTAAATGCTGGAACGATTTTACCAGAGGGAATTGTCATTGTTACCCTCATGGGGGTTTTGATTGTTGATTTGATTTTAGGGCGCACATCTTCACGCTGGATTGGATATCTAGCGATCGCAGGTTTACTAGCTGCGACTGTCGCCCTATGTTTCCAATGGGATGCTACTAATCCCATCTCTTTTAGCGGTGGCTTTAACGGCGACGACCTCAGTATTGTGTTTCGCGGTATCATTGCTCTATCTGCCGTAGTCACTATACTGATGTCAATTCGCTACGTTGAGCAGAGTGGTACTGCTTTAGCAGAATTCATCGCTATTTTGTTGACTGCTACTCTCGGAGGAATGTTTGTCTCTGGGGCTAGTGAATTAGTGATGATTTTCATCTCCCTAGAAACCCTGAGTATTTCCTCTTATTTGTTAACAGGTTATACCAAGCGTGACCCCCGTTCTAATGAAGCGGCGTTAAAATATCTGCTGATTGGAGCTTCCAGCACCGCAGTATTTTTGTACGGTGTATCATTGCTGTATGGTCTGTCTGGTGGTCAAACAGAACTGAGTGCGATCGCCAACGGTATTGCTCAAGCTAATGTTGGTCAATCCTTGGGTTTGGTGATTGCTTTAGTATTTGTGATCGCAGGTGTTGGCTTTAAAATCTCTGCTGCACCTTTCCACCAATGGACACCAGACGTTTATGAAGGCGCACCTACCCCAGTCATCGCCTTTTTATCCGTTGGTTCTAAAGCAGCCGGATTCGCCCTAGCTATCCGTTTACTAACTACAGTCTTCCCCCTCGTAGCTGAAGAGTGGAAGTTTGTCTTCACCGCCCTGGCTGTCCTCAGCATGATTTTGGGTAACGTTGTCGCCCTGGCTCAAACCAGCATGAAACGAATGTTAGCTTATTCATCCATCGCCCAAGCTGGGTTTGTGATGATTGGCTTGATTGCTGGGACTGATGCAGGTTACTCCAGCATGATTTTCTATTTGCTGGTATATCTATTCATGAACCTGTGCGGCTTTACCTGCATCATTCTGTTCTCCCTACGGACAGGAACAGACCAAATTGCCGAATACTCTGGGTTATATCAAAAAGACCCACTGCTCACACTTGGTTTAAGTATATCCCTGTTGTCCCTCGGTGGTATTCCGCCTCTGGCTGGATTCTTTGGGAAGATTTACCTATTCTGGGCAGGTTGGCAAGCTGGTCTTTATTGGTTAGTCTTATTAGGTCTAGTTACCAGTGTGGTTTCCATCTATTACTACATTCGTGTAGTTAAGATGATGGTAGTCAAAGAACCCCAAGAAATGTCCGACGTAGTGAAAAACTATCCTGAAGTACGTTGGAATTTACCAGGATTTAGACCTTTACAAGTAGGGTTGATAGTCACTTTAATTGCTACCTCCCTCGCTGGAATTTTGTCAAATCCTCTGTTTACTTTGGCAAACAGTTCTGTCACCCATACCCGAATCTTACAAACCACAGCAGTTGTCAGCACTCAAGTAAGTGCTATTCCTACTGAAACATCAGAAGATTTGTAGACTGCTGTATTTTTATCTTGGCTAATAGTTGCAAAACTATTAGTCATTTTCTCTATTTTAAAAAATTACAAAATTGCAGCTAATTAATCAAATAAAATCAAAAAATGTTTCTATGTGTGCTAACAAATGGGAATAGCGATCGCAAACTCAGAACCCTCTCCTAAAACAGATTTTACTTCCAGTGTTCCGCCATGTTTCTGGACAATGATTTGGTGAGCGATCGCTAACCCTAAGCCTGTGCCTTTACCCACTTTTTTAGTAGTAAATAAATAGTCAAAGATTCTTTGCTTAATTTCTTCAGGCATTCCTACACCATTATCTTTAATTGTAATTAAAACTTGCTTTTCATCTGCACTTAGCATCGTCTGAATAAAAATTTGTTTATGATTATCTAAAATATATTGCTCACTAGACTCTTCTAAGGCATCAATCGCATTGGCTAAAATATTCATAAATACCTGATTTAGTTGTCCGGGAAAGCATTCTATAGGTGGTAAATCTCCATAGTTTTTGATAACTTCAATAGGAGGACAATTTTCAGAACCTTTCAGCCGATGTTTCAAAATTAAAAGTGTGCTATCTATCCCTTCATGAATATCACACTGTACTTTATTTTCGGTATCGGCTCTAGAAAAAATTCGCAAACTCTTGCTCATATCTCGAATGCGTTGAATTCCTGCTTTCATTGCCGAAATTAAGTTAGGTAAATCAGAACGCACATATTCCAAATCCATTGCGGCAATTTCTTCTTTAATCTCTGTGACTGGCTCAGGATAGTTTAGTTGATAAAGGTCAATCAAATTGAGCAAATTTTGAAAGTATGTAAAAGTATGACCTAAATTACCATAAATACAACTAACTGGATTATTAATTTCATGAGCCAACCCTGTCACTAATTGACCGAGAACAGACATTTTTTCTTGTTGTATAATCTGGACTTGAAATTCTTGTAATTCTCGCAATGCTTGATTTAATGCGGCTGTGCGTTCTACTACCTGCTGTTCTAAACTTTTAGTTAAAATGCTCAGTTGTAGATGTGTTCTAATTCTCGCTAATACTTCCTTTTTATGAAAAGGTTTAGTAATATAATCAACTGCTCCTAAACTTAAACCAGTCACCTTACTTTCTGTATCTGTAATTCCCGTCATGAAGATGACAGGAATATCTTGAGTTATGGGATTGCTTTTTAACTTTTTACAAGTCTCAAAGCCATCCATTCTTGGCATCATCACATCTAATAAAATTAAATCTGGTAATCGAGTTTGTATCTGCTCAAGCGCGGTTTCCCCATTCATCGCTGTGGCGACTGCAAAACCCTCCTCAGTCAGTGCGATGGAGATAATTTCTAGATTCGTCAGAGTATCATCTACAACTAAAATGAAGTTATTTTGTGTTAATGTCGGCAGCATTTTTATGGAAATTCAATTTTATATTTATTTTTCCCAGAAAATTAACCAGAGGAACATCCAGACTAGCCAATTGTGTAAATATTCCTCAATTGGGGCTTAAATCAGATGAAATGTTGTAATTTGAAATTTTTAACTGTTTAGCATGGCTCAACTACAACGAATTGCGATCGCACCTACTCAAATCCAGCAAGCCGAAATTTTGCTGACTCCAGAGCAACAACACTATTTAAGGCGGGTGTTACGCTTACGTGAGGGTGAGCATTTCATTGCTATGGATGGTAGGGGTAAGTGGTGGTTAGCCTGTCTTACCGGAGAACAAGCACAGGTTTTAGAACCGCTAACTGTCGAAACTGAGTTACCTGTAGCCATTACTTTAATGATTGCTTTACCTAAAGCAAGCGGGTTTGATGAGGTGGTGCGGAGTTGTACAGAGTTAGGTGTAGCCTGTATTACTCCAGTTTTGAGCGATCGCACTTTACTAAATCCCAGTCCCCAAAAACTCGAACGCTGGCGACGCATTGCCACCGAAGCCGCCGAACAATCAGAACGGGCTTTCGTCCCTACTATTTTAGAACCTGTGGCTTTTAGTGATGCTGTGACTAATATCACTGCCACTCACCGCTATATTTGTGAAGCACGAGGCGAGTATCTGCATCTCAACCACGCAATGACGGAGATTGCCGGGGAAATTGTGATTGCAACCGGGCCGGAAGGAGGTTGGACAACAGCAGAAATTGAGGCGGCGATCGCATCTGGATTTCAACCAGTCTCCCTCGGTCGTCGTATCTTACGCGCAGTCACAGCCCCCATCGTCGCATTATCCCTAATTACCGCAGCTTGTGAAGTATAAATAATTTATCTCCAGCCGAGAAAAATATCTTATGATTGAAAAAGTGGCGATCGCCTTGGAACGGAAAGATTATCAAACTGCCGCCAAATTACTCCAACACCTACTCAAAGAGTCCCCGGATAATCCTTGGGTGCAATTTTATCTAGCAAGACTGCAAGAAGTATCAGGCAAACGCCCAGAAGCAGAAAAAACCTACCGCAAACTACTTTTAAATACCACCAATCAAAAGATTATCAGGCAAGCACGGCAAGGTTTGCAACGACTACAAGAAATGGCGCGAGAAGAAAAACAACGAGCCATAGCTCAAGCCACAGCCGAACCAAACAATAATGAATTAGGGATACTAATTTTAGCACCCCTGAGCAATGCACAAAAAACCCAACTAGCAGCAAAATTCGCCCAAATTATGCAGTTAGACCCCTACACGGCTAGATTGGTACTTCCTAGCCGCAATTGGAAATTTTACCGAACTGGGAAAATCGGCGAACTCAAATTTTATGGTATGCAGCTACAGCAAGCAGGAATTCCTTGCTTGTGGACAACCTTAACAGCGATTAACCAAATACAAGTTTTTCAAGTTCAGTATTTTCAGGAATCTCAGCCAAAACCTACCGTAATCTGCTGCAATCAGTTCAATCAATCGGGTTCTCTCACATTTGATTGGTTAGAAGTGACAGCAAGAGTTACAGGCTTACTACCGATTTTTGAACAAGTTGTAGATGTCAATGCCCAACGCCAACTACAACGCAAAACCCAAACCCAGGACTATGCTCAATTCTGTGATTTACATTTACCACAGAGAAACTGTATTTTAAGAATATCTGATCAAAGCTATCAATTCCAGCAGGGTGTAGAAATCAGCCCCCTAGCTAGCCAAAATACCATGAGAATTAATTGGAATGCCTTGTTAGACTGGATGCAACAGCATTTACCACAAGTTAAACTTTGGTCAGACTTTACACCCTTTGCGGAAACAGTCCTAGAACAAACAGAAATGCTGAGTAACATCCCATCTCACATCCGTCTGTTTCGTCGGGATAAAACTAATTGGGACTCAGCATTTCATCTATATAGCGGATTGATTTTCAGGCAAGACAGCTAACAGTTGACTGAAATTTTGAACAGTTGTTAGCCAGGAGTTTTCACTTGACTAGCCATGTCTAGATAACTGCTCATATTAGCACCGGGACGACGACGACCATTAGAAATAGAAGCTGATGGTGCTAAATATTTGGGTGCAAATGTGGTTTCAGTGGGCGCAGTGGTTTTGGTACTCGCTGCGGGTGCGGGTGCGGGTGCGGGTGCGGGTGCTGATTCAGCTTTGCCGTTTTTCGCAGGTGCTTGTTTCGCAGGTGTTGTAGCGGGTTCTGCGGCTACAGTTGCTTTTGTACCGTTGGTTGTTTCTGGCTGGGTTGCTTCTGGCTTAGGTGCGGCTGGTGTAGG
>NZ_CAWMSA010000049.1:7882-18439 GCF_963870205.1 Anabaena sp. CA = ATCC 33047
ACCAGTGATGAAACTAACGATGCCACCAATTAAATTTTTGAGAAAACCGAACATGAGACTGACTCCTGAGTTCTATATTTGTAACCTTGACTGTAATGTTAAAAATTACGTCGAAATACTAACTTATTTGTCGATTAGCAATGTATTCTACAAACTGGATTGGTTGGTTTTTCATCCAGCTTCATACTAACGGTAAAGGTGGCGGACTCTTGTTAACTAAGACTTACAAGCTGCCAACACTGAAAACTAATTATTAAATTTTACCGTAACTGAGAGCAAGATTCTGAAAGGAAGCTTAACATAATTTAACATTGTTTTTTGGGACGGGTATCTATTACCTATATCAATAGTAGTATTTTCAACCAATCAGAAGAGTGTCATAATCAGGCTGCGGACGGGGATCAGACTGAGTTACATTTTCTACAGACTGGATATAGATTGATTAAACAATGGAAATTCACAACCAGCAGCGTCATGCCGTGGTATTGGTGCATGGCATTACCGATACAGAAGCTGTATTTAATCAGATGGCTATTAGTTTGGCTCAACAGGGTTGGCCGGTGTATTCTCTGAATTTAGTCCCGAACTGGGGTGAAGTCGGTCTTGATGTGTTAGCACAGCAACTAGCTGATTATATTGCCAAAACTTTTGCACCAGAAGCACCCTTGGATATAGTCGGCTTTAGCATGGGTGGAATTGTCAGCCGTTACTATATCCAACGTTTGGGAGGAATTAACCGTGTGCAACGGTTCATTACGATTTCTTCACCACATCATGGTACGGTGGTTGCTTATGCTTCGCAGAATCCAGGATGTATGCAAATGCGTCCTAACAGTGAATTTCTCAGAGAGTTGAATCAGGATGCTATGATGTTGCAGCAGTTAAACTTTACTTCGATTTGGACACCTTATGATTTGATGATTGTCCCGACGAATAGCTCTAAAATGCCTTTAGGCAGAGAAGTGATCATCCCAGTCGCGTTACATTCATGGATGCTGACAGACTCGCGGTGTATAGCATCTGTAGCCGCAGCCTTGGCAGAACCGATTAAGCGCGATCGCCAATCTCTGCGTATTCATAGCTACCAAAAATCGCCTCTGGGTGGCAATAATACTTAAATTCCATTAAGTTATAAAACGGATCTTCTAAAAAGAAAGTACGATGCTCTAGGGGAGAACCAGGAAAACGGTTTTTCGGCAGTTCACGAAACGACAATTGTTTTTGTTGTACGTGCTGTAGCAGTGTTTCCCAGTCTGTTTGTTCGGTAAAAATCAAACCAAAGTGTCTGGGATAAATAGTCCGTTGGGGTGTTAACGGTTCTTTGGTGAGATGAGCTACTAATTGATGACCATAAAGATTCAAAATTAGAGCATGGGTATTTTCGCGTCCGGGTGTACAGCCCAAGCCATCAACATAATAAGCTTTTGCCTGAGCGATATCAGTAACAGGGAAAGCGAGATGAAATAAAGTTTTGCTCATAGGATTTACCAAGAGACGCGATGAATCGTGTCTATACAAGAGTAGTTAATTGAAATACAGTTTTAGGATACCTTAATATCATGTCCGGCTAATTACTTATGATAAGTTTGCGATGCTGATCTTTTCTCTTTTCTCTTTTCTTGTTCCCTACCCCAACAGATATGATAACGATTCAACCGGACATGATATAACTTCTATTCTATTGGCGGCTTTGGCATCATCTTGAGGAGTCTTGTAGGGTGCGTCAGACTGATAAATGTATTTTTGCTATCTGAGGCACCCTGGAACATAATTTTTTTGCGGTTTTGCCTGTTTATTGATATTTCTACCCGTAAAGTGAATATAAACTATCTACTTTAGGGATGAGGAGGTCGAGGAAATCAAGCAGATACAGGTTTGAGCAAGATACTGTAGGGTATTGTGAATTATGACGGCTAAAGTCGCCTGTCAGTGATAAAATTCGCTATTCTGTTGATATCTTGGCAAAACTATTGATGGTTGATGGCTGATGTTCTCATTTTTTAGCTCTGCCAATCCTTGGTTAGTGGGAATAGGACTGAACACTATTTTATTAAGTTTAGTGTGGTTTGCGCCTAAAAAGCTGCTGACTCCTGCGGGAATACTCCACGCTTGGTTACTGGGTGTGTTGATTTGGGGAACTCTAGGTTGGCAGGGATATGTAGTGGTAGGGTTCTATTTTTTAGTGGGTTCTGGTGTAACGCGCATTGGTATGGCAGAAAAAGAAGCGCAAGGCATTGCTGAAAAGCGTTCAGGCGCAAGAGGCCCGGAAAATGTCTGGGGTTCGGCATTGACTGCGGCGTTGTGTGCTGTAGGATTGGGATTAATTAATTCCGGACTGATACCTAGTTCCCAGTTGCCTGTCTCTCATCTGCAATCTCTACTGTTATTGGGCTATGTTGCCAGTTTTAGCACTAAACTGTCTGACACCTGTGCTAGTGAAGTGGGTAAAGCCTATGGTCAACGTACCTTTTTGATTACGACATTGCAACCAGTGCCTAGAGGTACAGAGGGGGCGGTGAGTTTAGAGGGGACTTTGGCTGGTGTTGTGGCTTCCGTGGCGATCGCTATTTTAGGTTGGAGTGTGGGGTTGCTGCAACCGTTGGGTATTGTTTGGTGCGTTTTGGCTGCTTTGATTGCTACTAATTTAGAAAGTGTAATTGGGGCAACTGTACAAGCTGAATATACTTGGCTGACGAATGAAGTCGTTAATATTATTAACACTCTGATTGGTGCGATCGCCGCTATGCTATTCGCATTCATCTGGATAAGTCTTCAGTAGAGAGGTAAGACAGTAGGGAGTAGGGAATAGAGGCTAAAAGCTAGTGTTTTTACTCAAGACTTAGCACTCTTTACTTGTTAACTTGATTAGCATTTACCCGGTTATTTTGCAGCTTCATAAATATAGGTGAAGTCACTTTCAGCTACATAGTTGAATTTGACCATTTTGCCTGTGACCAGAAATCGCCATTAAAATATTATTTTGTTAAAATCTCTTATTGCTTACCATTGCTTATAGTTTATAAACTTATAGCTGTTTTTACCAGGTGATTTCATGGAAACTTTATCCTTTTTGAGTATAGATGACCAACCAATTTCTGTAGAAAAGACAGTACAATATCTGCAAACTTCAGGCAAACTTGCTCAATTCATCGGCGATATTATGCGTCAATATGTGATTGAGCAAGAAATTAACACGCGAGATGATATTGAAATTAGTCCAGGCGTAACTGAACAGGCTATTATTGATTTTCGCCTAAAAAATCAGTTAGCTGACCCTGATACCTTTCAAGAATGGCTCAAACAAAATGGTACAGATTACCCCAGATTCCACGCATCAATTGTTTTGAAATTTAAGGTAGACAAACTCAAATCTGTAGTTACTGCAACTAAACTGTCAGAATATTTCATTGAACGCAAAATCTTTCTAGATCGGGTGGTAATTTCGCGGATTATCGTTGATAGTCGAGAACTAGCAGAAGAATTACAAATCCAAATTGAAGAAGGAGGTAATTTTGAGCAATTAGCTAAGGAATATTCACTAGCAGATGATCGGGTTTTTAACGGCATGATGGGCCCCGTTAGCCGGGGAACGATGCCCGATATTTTAAGGGCTGCTATTGATATTGCCAAACCTGGGCAAATCATAGGGCCGATAGAAATTGAAGGACGTTATGGTTTGTTTCGTGTAGAACAATTTTTGCCAGCGTCTTTAGAAGATACTCAACTACAGCAAGCACTACAAAACGAATTATTTGAAAAATGGCTAGCGGAGAAAATTCAAAAGCTGACAGTCAAATTACAAGTAAGTTAGAACTTCAGGAAAATGAATCTCTAAGAAAAAACTTGCTAGCTGCTATACCTTGGCATCAACCGCCGCTAAATTTGCTCAATCCTGAGCAAAAATCCCAATTAGAACAGCGTTTAGAAACCCGTCGCTATCGACTAGGTGAGAAAATTTGGTCAAACGAATTGGGAGGCTACCAGTTTTTAATTATTGCTGGTAAAGTGCGTCTGCGGGAAGAGGATACAGGGCAACCTTTAGCAGCTTTAGAAGCGGGTGATTGGTTTGGTGACTTACAAAAACTTGCAGGAGATTACAAAGTTGTAGCGGCTAGTAAAGAGGTAGCAGTAGTTTGTTGGGAGACGAAACTGTGGGCGGAAATATCTACCCCAGAGATGGAACAGTTTTGGTTAGGTGTGAAACAGCCGGAAAATCCAGAAATCGCCGCAGGGGCGCAAGCATTCCCCGTCATCACACCAGAATCAACGCCAACAACACCAACTCCTCCACAGACAACCCAAAATTATCCGTTTGTGGCTAGTTGGAATACGGGGGCTGCTTGTTTAACAATGGCTGCCCAACAGTTAGATAACTCGGTAAAACTGGAATGGGTTCAACGCCAACTGCGGGGACAAAATCCTAAGCAAGTGGTAGAAGCTGGCGAAAAGTTGGGTTTAACGCTGCGACGGTTACAAGTTAGTTGGGCGGAATTGCGTCAATTGTCGTTTCCGGTGTTATTGCAGTGGCAATCGCACTCATCTAAACAAGCGGCTTGGGTAATCGCTTATGGGATGAAAGGCGATCGCTTAATTATTGCTAATCCTTTAAATCCTGACAACCTATGTGAAAGCTTACCCCAGTCAGTAGTTGATCAATTCTGGGATGGTAAGTTATGGCAAGTTGAACTGATATCCCAACAAGAAAAATTTAACCTGAGTTGGTTTACCCCTGCGGTTTGGCGATATCGCGGACTTTTAGGCGAAGTCTTACTAGCTTCTTTTACTTTGCAGCTATTGGGCTTAGGAACACCTTTAATTACTCAGGTGGTAATTGATAAAGTCATGGTACAGGAGAGTTTACCCACTCTCGATGTCATGGCGATCGCACTTTTATTTATCGCCTTATTTGAGTCTATCCTGGGAATTCTCCGGCTATTTATCTTTACTCACACAGCCCGACGCTTAGACTTAAGTTTATCAGCGCAGTTATTCCGCCATCTCATGCGTTTACCCTTGGCTTATTTTGAGTCAAGGCGCGTCGGGGATACCGTCGCCAGAGTGCAGGAACTTGAACAAATCCGCCAATTCCTCACAGGTACAGCACTAACGGTGATTTTAGACAGCATCTTTGCCGTGGTGTATTTGGCATTGATGTTTTACTACAACATCTCTCTCACCATTGTGGCGTTAGCAGTGTTACCACTGTTTGCCACCTTGACATTAGTGGCGACACCGATTTTACGGAACTGGCTAAACGAAACCTTTAACCGCAACGCCGACAGTCAATCATTCTTAGTAGAGACAGTCACAGGCATTCATTCTGTCAAAGCCCATGCGGCGGAATTAGTAGCGCGCGATCGCTGGGAAGGTTTATTTGCTCGTTTCGTGCGTACAGGTTTCAAAGCTTCCACCACATCTAATATTAGCAGTAATATAGGTGACTTCCTCACTAATTTTTCTGCTTTATTAATTCTGTGGTTTGGAGCTAAATTAGTCATTGAACAAAAGCTGACAGTCGGGCAACTGGTAGCCTTTCAAATGCTATCAGGCAGAGTCACAGGGCCATTATTGCGGTTAATTCAATTATGGCAGAATCTGCAACAAGTTTTACTTTCAGTAGACAGAATTGGCGACATTCTTAACGTTGCCCCAGAAGCCGAAACGGGAACAGGGTTAGTTTTACCACCCCTAAAAGGACAAGTTACTTTTGAGCAAGTATTTTTCCGATATAAAGCTAACACTGAACCTGTGTTAAGGGGAATTTCCTTTAATGTCGAACCAGGGCAATTTGTTGGTATTGTCGGACGCAGTGGTTCTGGTAAAAGTACCCTTTCTAAACTCTTACAAAGACTCTACCAAATTGAATCAGGACGCATTCTCATTGACGGCTTTGATATCAAGAGTGCAGACTTAGCTTCCCTGCGCCAACAAATTGCTGTAGTTCTCCAAGAAGACTTTTTATTTAACGGTTCCATCTTGGAAAATATCACCCTTGGTAATCCTAACATTACCGCCGAGCAAGTAGTAGAAGCAGCCAGATTAGCCGTAGCCCATGACTTCATCAGTCAACTACCTTACGGTTACGAAACTAACGTCGGAGAAAGAGGTACAGCTTTATCTGGGGGACAAAGACAACGCATTGCTTTAGCAAGGTTGTTTCTTGCCGACGCACCGATTTTAATCTTAGATGAAGCTACCAGTGCCTTAGATAGTGAAACAGAACAACAGGTATTGCAAAATCTACAAAAAGTATCGGCTAATCGAACTGTATTTCTAATTGCTCACCGCTTTGCCCCGCTAAAACGAGCCGACCAAATTTTAGTCTTAGAAAAAGGCGTAATTGCTGAACGTGGTACACATTCACAATTATTACAGCAAAAAGGTTTGTACTGGTCACTTTATCAACGCCAGCAAGCAAATGTTTAGCAGATTCAAACCATAGTAAACACGTAAAAATTACGCCACCTATCAACCCCAAACCCCTCTTTTATAGACGCGATGAATCGCGTCTTTTCATTTTAGATATAATATCTCATCACAAATTGCCACCAAATATCATACAAAATCATCCGCGTTTATCTGCGTCCATCTGCGTTCAAACATTAAAATATTCAATCTTTATACAATCGTGCGTACCGCAAAATATTTGTTTAGAAACTTTGACTTTTCCAAATTACTTTAAAATTTGAAACATCTATATTTGTCAACAAAATAAACCCTGAAAACCAGCCAACACCTGAATATTTTCTCACGTAAATGACAAAAGATATCTGTAAATCGACAATCTAAATAAATCATTAAAAATTAATTGCTAAATTTTGGTAAAAACCACAGCAATTTACTGATTTATTTCATAGTAATTATGGGCTAAGGTGGCAAATTTATACCTGAAAACCTTGCACCAAGGTTTTATCAATTAATGCTGCCAAAAAAAACAGATATTTTCTTAGAGGAGCAAATACCTATGCCCAATTATGATGAGAGTCTCAAATCCAATTCTTTTGACGGGCAAACTTCTCAGTATCTCTCCTCACTTAATACATTTAATCCAGAGAATAACTATAATTCACAAATCAGTGCTAGTAGCTTTGTCTCAGCAACAGATAGTATTGCTACTGCTAGCAGCAGTTATAATTCCAAAGATGGCTATGGCTTAATTGATGCGTCTAAAGCCGTGTCTGAAGCCACTGGGCAGAATCCCTATAGTGATGTTCCTCAGCTTGGGGGAAATAATTGGGGATTAGATATGATTAAAGCCCCGGAAGTGTGGAACAATGGATATACAGGTAATGGAATTGTGGTTGCAGTCATTGATACGGGTGTGGACTACAATCACATTGATTTAAAAAATAATATTTGGACTAATAGTAGAGAAATTGCTGGTAATGGCATAGATGATGATGGTAACGGCTATGTAGATGATGTGCATGGTTGGAACTTTGACGGTAAAAATAACAATACCTTAGATGACAACGGACATGGTACTCACGTTTCTGGGATTATTGCGGGTGAGAATAATGGCTATGGTGTGACGGGTGTGGCTTACAATGCCCAGATTATGCCTGTGAAAGTGTTGAATAGTTCGGGTTCGGGTGCGTATAGTGCGATCGCTAACGGTATCTACTACGCTGTAGATAATGGTGCGAAAGTCATCAACCTCAGCCTAGGCGGTGATTTTTCTAGCCAAACGCTCAAATCTGCTGTTGAATATGCTAGCAGTAAAGGCGTAATTGTCGTCATGGCAGCAGGTAATGATGGTGGTTCATCACCAGGGTATCCCGCCCGCTATGCTGATAAATCAGGAATTGCTGTTGGTGCTGTCAATCAAGATGGTAATTTGACTGACTTCTCTAACCGTTCAGGTAACAATCAACTGGCTTACGTTACAGCCCCAGGACAGAATATTTACTCTACTTTACCAGGAAATGAGTACGCCAGTTATAGCGGTACATCTATGGCATCTCCTTATGTTGCTGGTGTAGTTGCCTTAATGCTGAGTGCTAACCCAAATCTGACGGCAAGCCAAGTCAGACAAATCATTACAGGTACAGCAAATAGTAGCGATCGCAATAGCAATAATACACCAACACCAGGCTTTGACTTCAACCCGTTTCTAGATAACTTCCTGGGAGGTTTCTCCACGAATATTTCAGCCAACCAGCCTTTTAGTTCTCACCTCAAATCTTTTTCAGACAGCAACACTCACACAAATAGCTCAAATCTGGAACACAGTGATAAATCACTGACTGCCAAAGTTCAGTTTGAATACCTGTATTCTGACAGTAAACCTGTTCACAGTTTAGCCAACAGCCCCACCGATATTAATAACGGTAATCTTGATTTTGGGCAATTAATCAATGACATTATCAGACAACTGGAAGACTATCAAAAACTGTTGCGGTAGTTGAGGACATGTAAAATATACCATATCATGTCCGGCTAATTACTTATGATAAGTTTTCGATGCTGATCTTTTCCCTGTTCCCTTTTCCCTTTTCTTGTTCCCTGTTCCCTGTTCCCTACCCCAACAGATATGATAACTATTCAAACGGACATGATATTACTCACCTTAACACTGTTTAGCTGAGGACGGACTGACAAAATCGTGTAAGTCTGCATCCCAAATACTCATATAAATTGAACCACAGTTGTTACGTACAATTTGGCCTTTAACCCTACCGACAGTAAAAGTAAAATTGTCTTTCTGACCCTGGTATACTTGTTGCAAGCCCTGTTGAATTTCGCCAGTAGCTTGACCGCTTAACTTACCATTGAGAGTAGTTTGCATAACTTGCAAACCTACAGACTGGGCAAAAGATGCCTCAGTTTGTCTTAGCACTCCCGTATTCCGATCAAATAAGTAGCCTAAGTCAATTTGGTTGGGGGCTACAGTATAGACAACAGCACGAGTATTACCCCACAAACCTCTTAAATCTCGCTTTGGCTTTCCAAGTGCGGCTTCTACCTTGCTTCTGGATGTACCTGTAGGAAAGGCGGGAACGCCGGGCTTGCTAGTATTTTCTTGTTTGTGCGGGGGTTGTGTTGGTGGTGGTGAATTTGTCTGTGTTGGAGTTACGACAACGGTTTGATTGTCTGTTTCTGGTTGTGGTGCTAATGTTTCTTGAGGTTGTGGTGCTGATGTTTCTTCAGGCGTAGGCGTATCAACTGCGACAGGTGTATTGTCTGATGTGTCTGAAAGATTTTCCTCGACTTCCTGGTTTGTAGTCTGGGGTAATTGTGCAGAATTGACTGGCTGTTGGTTGGAGTCAGACGTAATAGGGGATGGGGAAGGAATGGGTAAATTAATGTTGGGTGAATTAGTGGGTATGGGCGTGGTAGCCTGCGCTTCAGATTGCGGGATAGAATTGGGGACAGGATTATTCGCAATGGGTGGGGTAGATGGTGATTGACGAGTCAGACTAGATATTGCTACCCCACTAATTAAACCACCAACTATCAAACCGGCGAACATCCAAATAGGCGGTTGTGGTTTTTTCTGGGGAATTCTGGCAGGTGGTGATAGTGCCTGAGTTTGTTGGGTAGGTTGCACTGTAGCAGTATGATTAGATGCAGGGGCAACAGTGCGATCGCTCGTAGAATTAGTATAACTAGATAAAGCATACAGCATTTTCTTGGCAGTGCTGAAGCGATCGCTCACCTGCGGTTTAATCGCCTGATTCAGCACCCTCGCTAAATCTGGGGAAACATGAGGCACATCTTGTTGCCAAATAATCTCACCTGTGTGTGGGTTTGTGGGCAATGCTTCCGGATTTTTACCAGTTAACAAAAAAATTGCTGTCAAACCTAAGCTATAAATATCAGTAGCATAAACTGGCCTACCTATCGCTTGTTCACTCGGCATATAACCAGGTGTACCAATCACCATCGAACGGGTAGCATAAGCTGGAGAACTTGCTACTGAACGAATAGTTTCCTTAACTGCGCCAAAATCAATCAGAACCGGCTTCAAATCACGGGAACGCAGAATAATGTTATCTGGCTTAATATCCCGGTGAATAATTCCTTTACTGTGGACATAATCCAAAACTGAAAGTAGGCTAATGAGAATATCTCTCACTATCGTTTCATTTTCATAGCCTTTAGCTTTGACAATATCTCTTAAAGTCTGACCTTGAATCCATTCTTGCACAAGGTAAAACTGCCCATTCTCTAAAAAGTAAGCATAGAGTTTGGGTATTTGGTCACTATTTTCGCCCAAATATTCCAAAGTGGCAGCTTCTCTTTCAAATCGCTGTTGAATTATTTGATAGGTTTGGGGGTTATTTGCAACGGGTTTAAGCTGCTTAATCACGCAACGACGGCGGGAAGGCATGTGAGTATCTTCCGCCAAAAATGTTTCCCCAAATCCACCAGCACCGAGTACCTGAATCACTTGATAGCGATTGTTCAGCAGAATAGATGTCATGAACAGTTAAATATGTCCGCCATTTCTCAATGTACATCACGTTGTCAATCTAGGTTATGTTCCGTGAACTACCTACACTGCCGCAAGCGGTCAGTGTAGGCTTCCTGCCCAACAGAAAGCGCAGTAGTGGA
>NZ_CAWMSA010000050.1:0-284 GCF_963870205.1 Anabaena sp. CA = ATCC 33047
CTTAACCGTCCCACTCGTTTTATGAAGGTAGTTGTAGCTTAATTATGTTGCTTAATTACCAGTATCGAACTTATCCAAATACCAATCAAAAACTAGAACTTAATTATTGGTTGCGAGCCTGCCGATACTGGTACAACAAGCAACTAGGAGATAGGTTTGATTGGTGGGAAAATAACCGCAATAGTATTAATGCCTGTCCGTTAATCTGCCCATTACCTCAACTGAGAGACAATCCCAGTTATTACTCTCAGAAAAAGCAATTACCAATTACCAAAGAAGATTTA
>NZ_CAWMSA010000051.1:0-305 GCF_963870205.1 Anabaena sp. CA = ATCC 33047
ACTGCCAGTGGTAAAAGTCTGTTGGGATTGATTAATGACATTCTGGATTTATCCAAAATTGAAGCCGGTAAATTAGAACTTTGTTATGAACCTGTAAACCTGCGAGTTCTGATTCAAGAAATTCAACAGATTTTTACTCAAAAGGCAATCACTAAAAATTTAACTTTATACACCGAGATTGAAGATACTGTACCACCGGTGATTTTGATTGATGAAGTCAGATTACGTCAAATTCTATTTAATGTCGTGGGCAATGCCCTGAAGTTTACAGAACAGGGATATATTAAAATCCTTGTTCGCGCTCA
>NZ_CAWMSA010000052.1:0-420 GCF_963870205.1 Anabaena sp. CA = ATCC 33047
TTTTTTCATTTCTGTTACGAGTGCGCTACGGCTGACAGGTTTACGCAAAAAGCCCTGGCAAATTGTCTCAACCTCTAATTGTTCTTCCTTCTGGCAAGAAGCTGTCAAAATAATGATGGGAATATGTTGAGTGCGTGCGTCATTTTTGAGATGCAACGCAGTTTCACATCCATTCATCCGAGGCATTCGCAAATCAAGTAAAATCAAGTCTGGCTGATGTATTTGCGTCAGGCGAATCGCTTCCTCGCCATCTTCAGCCATGATTAACAAATGATGAGTTTGGGCAAAGTATCCCTGAATTAGCTGGCGATTTGAGTCTACATCATCCACAACCAAAATTGTGCAGGGAGCAAACTGATTGAGATCATCATCTGGAGAGGAATGTTCAGGCAATTCCGTAGTGTCATTGCCTAGGGATAA
>NZ_CAWMSA010000053.1:0-373 GCF_963870205.1 Anabaena sp. CA = ATCC 33047
AAGTCCAAACAGGCACACTCAACTTACAAGGTGGTGGTACAAGTAGCGGTATTTTTGAGGTTGATAGCAGTGCGTCATTAGTATTTGGTGGTGGCACATATAGCTTAACAGGTGGTTCTGTCATCACAGACAATCTCATCAGTGCAGCGACTATCTTACTCACGGGTGCTAACATCAGGGGTGCTAGCGTCAGCGATGCTTTCAACAATGTCACCATTAGTGGTGGCAGTCTGACTCTGAATCAGACTGTCAGTGCCATTAACAATCTTGCAGTCAGTAATAATGGCAGTCTGACTTTCGATGAAACGGTAAATTCTATTAGTAATCTCACCCTCAGTGGCGGTACTCTAGCATTCAATGGCACAACTGCCAG
>NZ_CAWMSA010000054.1:0-1524 GCF_963870205.1 Anabaena sp. CA = ATCC 33047
TTCTGCTCTGGTGGTTCATCTAAGGCGGCGACTGCATTAACGGCTTGCTCAAATAAATCGATTAAGTTAGGAAAAGCATCCCGGAAAAATCCCGAAATGCGTAATGTCACATCGACACGGGGTCTTCCTAAAATGCTTAGGGGTAAAATCTCTAAATCCACAACCCGCCTAGCTGCACCATCCCATACAGGGCGCACACCTAACAAGGCTAACGCCTCGGCGATGTCATCACCACCTGTCCGCATTGTTGCTGTTCCCCATACAGATAAGCCTAGTGTTTTAGGATACTCGCCATGCTCTTGGGTGTAGCGTTCTATGAGGTTTTCGGCGGCTTTTCTGCCGACATCCCAGGCGGTTTCTGTGGGAATGGCGCGAATATCTACAGCATAAAAGTTTCTGCCAGTGGGTAAAACTTCCGGTCGTCCCCGTGTGGGTGCGCCTGATGGTGCGCTGGGGATGTATTTTCCATCTAGTCCGTTGAGGAGGTTGGTAATTTCTGTTTGGGTTTGTTGTAATGCGGGGAGGAGTTTAATGTTAATCCAATTGAGGAAATCAGGGAGTGGGGATTGGGGGTTGGCTATGAGTTGTTCTACTAATGAGGCGGCGTGTTCTTCTAGGGCGGTGACTGCATCGCCTACGGTACGACAGGGATTTGGGGTTTTGTGGGCTAAAATTTGGCGATCGCCTGCTGATAACTCGCTGCTAAAATCGGTGGTGAGGGGGTCGCACTCTAAACCCCAAGCATCGGCTAAAACCCTGGTGATACCTGGAGAATAGCGGTTAGGGATGCGGGCGATCGCCACAATTAAATCTCGGAGTTGTCTACCTTGGGGACATTGCCCAAAAATATGTAAACCATCGCGTATTTGTGCTTCTTTTAATTCACACAGATAACCATCCAGTGAATTTAAAATTAAAGCTTCAAAATTCAAAATGTCTTTCTCATCCTGAATGCCTAAGTCTTTGTAAAGATTTTCTTTGATCACTAATTCCCGGATGCGATCGCGAATAGCTGGTAATCGAGACGGATCTAAACTTTCCGCTTCATAATACTCATCAATTAAATTTTCCACCTGTTGCAAAGCCCCATACAATTCCGCGCGGGTCATCGGTGGCGTAAGATGATCGATAATCACCGCCTGGGCGCGACGCTTGGCTTGAGAACCTTCACCGGGGTCATTGACAATAAACGGGTAAAGGTGAGGCATTGCCCCAAAAGCTACTTCTGGATAACAATTACTAGACAATGCCAAACTCTTACCGGGTAGCCATTCTAAATTGCCATGTTTCCCTACATGAACAATGGCATCAGCCCCGAAACATTCCCGCACCCAATAATAAAAAGCTAAATAAGCATGGGTAGGCTCTAAATCTGGTGCATGATAATTCAAACTAGGGTCAAGATCATAACCCCGTGATGGCTGAATACCCACAAAGACGTTACCGAGTTGAATACCGGGAATGGGGACTCTTGACTGGGGATTGGGGAATGGGGACTCTTGACTGGGGACTCTTGACTGGGGA
>NZ_CAWMSA010000054.1:1601-47444 GCF_963870205.1 Anabaena sp. CA = ATCC 33047
TCTTGATTGCTCCCCTGCTCAATATCTCCCCAACGTTGATTAATTCCTTGCTGCACTGCTGCGGGTAAGGAAGAGAAATATTTTTGATACTTGACAAATGATAAACTTTGTTGTATTGGTCGCCAGTCTCTACCTTCTGGGTCGTTGGTGACACCAGATGTTAAACGTGCAATTAATTCATCGCTGTTATCAGGGGGATTTTCGACTATGTACCCAGCCGACTGCAAAGCTTTGAGGATTTCGATACAACTGGCTGGGGTGTCTAGTCCGACACCGTTGGCTAAACGTCCGTCACGGTTGGGGTAATTAGCTAAGATGAGGGCTATTTTCCGGTCTTGGGGGGGTTTATGACGCAGTTTGACCCAATTAGCGGCTAATTGAGCCACAAATTCAATGCGATCGCTCACTGGTTCATAAACTACCACATCTGTTTCTAAGTCAGGATTGCGGGTTTGTACTGCCTTAAAGGAGACAGCACGGCTAATTATCCGCCCATCTACCTCTGGTAATGCCACATTCATGGCGATGTCACGGGGAGAAAGTCCGTTTAACTGTGCTTCCCACTGTTCCAAAAATCCGCCACTGAGAATTACCTGTAAAACTGGCACATCTAACTTTTCCCACAGTTGAGTTTGGGGTGATTCTGTGTCTAAACGGGCTAGGGAAAAGCTGGTGGTATTGAGTAACAAGCCGATTTGTTCTGAGTCTTTCGGCTGGAAAAACTCACATAATTCTACCTGCACATCAGGATCACGTAAGGAAGAAATAAACACTGGTACAGGCTGTAAGTTTCTTTGCGCTAAAGCCGTACATAGTGCATCAATTACCTTAGTGTTTCCTGCCAAGTAGTGGGCGCGATAGAATAATATACCCACTTTGGGGCATGGGGCATGGGGCATTGGGCATTGGGCATTGGATTGTTCTTCCCCTGCCTCCCCTGCTTCATTGTCCCTAGTCTCTAGCAATTCTTTAATTTTGAATTTTGTAGGCTTGCCTTCCCGTAGGGTATTTTGAATTTTGAATTGATTTGTCCCAATTCCCCAGTCATACAACCCCACACGCGGAACTGGTTGCGCTGGTGGTGGATTATATGCAGTTGCTAGGCAGGTATCAGAAATAAATTTCAGGGCGTTAACAGCATTTTCTACGCCGCCTTCATGGAAATATTGCCATATTTGGTTAACAGTAGCCACTGGCAAGGTAGACTGAGACATTAGTTCAGGATCTAGAGCATCGTCTCCTGGCATTACAATTAAGTTTGTACCAGTACGTTGCACAATTTCCTGCACTACTTCTAAACCGTAACTCCAATATGAACGTCCTCCCAATAGGCGTAAGATAATTACCTGGGCAAGTTCTAATACTTGTTCGCTATAGGTATCTATACTAATCTGCTGCTGCAATAGCAACAAATTAGCCACTCTTAATCCCGGAAATGTTGCTGGTAATTTGGGGAATGCAGCCGCTAAGGTTTGAATGTCAGTATCAGCAGCCGTAATAAATACCACCGGAGCAGGAGTTTGTTCCAGAAAAATTACACCTTCTGACTGATTCCATCCGACCGATGTGCTATTTATTCGGTGCATATCCTTAATTACCGCCTTAAATTATTAGTTAGAACTAAATTTAAATTATTATTTCAGCCCAGCATCCAACCCCTCTTACCAGATATTTGAAAATGCTTAGTTCTCCTGATTTGAGCTTTTCTCGAAACTTGTCTTCAGTTGTGTTTAATCAACTTGGGGAACTGTTGCAGCAAATGGCTCAATCATCAGAAACTGCTGCTTTGGTTCTCACAGAAGCTGTTTTGTCACGGATTCGCATACCTGGGGAGTGGGAAAGACAAAGGTTTACTTTGGTGGTGTCTGAGGGATTTAGTGCGCTGTTGCTAGGAGAACAAGACGAGACGAGTCTCTGGGAAGAATTGACTCCTGTTACCCCAGACTCAACCCATGTTACAGGAGTTTACAGCAATCAAGACTCCATACTCAATACTAAGTTAACTTTTCATGCAGAGGCGATCGCCTCGTTTATCTGGAAATTGAAGGATTTGTTTGGGCGTGATTCGGATACTTACCAACATCTGGAACGTTATCACCAAATTATCAGCCCTAATAATGCTACGCTACAAAGTCAATTTTCGTTGTTGTTATTAGATTTTCTGTTACCACAACCACAAGCAGAATTAACAACGTCTACAGTTGATACTATTCCTGAAGTTTATGCCTGTCAAGCAGTAGAAGATGCTTTAAAAAAACAAATTGCTCAAGAGAGACTGCTGAATCAGGTAACAACCCAAATCCGCAAAAGCCTAGATTTGTCTGTAATCATGACAACGGCGATCGCTAAGGTAAGGGAGTTTTTAGAGTTAGACCGATTAGTAATATATAAATTTCAAGGGTCACGAGTCAATCGGCAAAACTCCCAGTCATCTGTAAGCGCAGATTATCAAATCAAGGGGGGTTGTATAGTCTATGAGGCTCGTGCTACAGATGCGATTAAGTCTGTGCTACATTTTCAAGAAAAAGCTTGCTTTGCTAGAAATTCTCCATGTTGGGAGAAATATCGTCAAGGCTTTACTTTAGTTGTCGATGATGTAGAACAAACTTACGCTCTAGAAGAGTGTTTGTTGAATTTTTTACGAGAAAGTCAAGTTAGGGCAAAATTAGCAGCACCGATTATGTTTGAAGATAAACTATGGGGGTTGCTAATTGCTCATCAATGTTACAGCCCTCGTCAGTGGAATGAAAGCGATAAAATTTTACTGATTTCAATAGCTGAACAATTAGCGATCGCCATTCATCAATCAGAATTAATGCGATCGCTTACCCAAGAAAAACAAACTCTCGAACAACGAGTCATTGAAAGAACAATGGCTTTACGTGATGCTTTACTAGCGGCGGAAGCTGCAAGTCGTGTCCGCAGCGAATTTCTAGCCACTATCAGCCACGAATTACTCACGCCTTTAACTTATGTAATTGGGATGTCATCTACTTTGTTACGTTGGCCTTTGGGTGAATTGAGTCAACGACAACGGGATTATTTACAAACTATCCACGATAGCGGCGAACATTTATTAGAAATGATTAATGATATCCTCGATTTGTCACAAATTGAGGCTGGGAAAGCTGTTTTAAATATTACAGATTTCTCTTTAGCCAACATAGCAGAGAATACGATAGAATCATTACTGGATAAAGCGAAAAGTGAGCAAGTTAGTCTCAAGCTAGATTTACAAATTGACCCAAGACGCGATCGCTTCACTGCTGATGCTCCACGGGTAGAACAAATCCTTTGGAATCTTTTGACTAATGCAATTAAATTTACCCCCGAAGGCGGTAGCGTAACTTTGCGTTTGTGGGTAGAAGATGACACCGCTATTTTTCAAATTGAAGATACTGGTATTGGTATTCCTGAAAATCAATTACCATTACTGTTTGAAAAATTTCAGCAACTCGATACACCCTACCGCCGTCGCTACGAAGGTACAGGGCTGGGTTTAGCATTAACTAAACAATTGGTGGAACTGCACCGGGGTCGAATTGAAGTAGAATCCACAGTGGGTATTGGCTCAATTTTTACCGTCTGGATACCGTTTCAAAAGGGAATGAGTAAGGGCGGGTTGAACAGTGAAAATCTGTAGTCAACTAATTCTTCATCAATCTGCCCGGACTTTAGTCCTGATGCTAAACCAACCTCGCTAATACTTCAGGGTATTCTCAAAATCAATAAAAATTTAAGGATAGTTTGTATACTCTTGCAATATGCTGTGAGTAGGTGATTGCAATTTGAATGTAGTGCAACAACGCAATTGCAAGGCTTGGGAAAACTTTACTATTATTTACATAATCAGGTTTATTTATGCCCACATAATTATATAGTTGGTGCCTGATATTAATACTATGACTTTGATTTGATCAGGTTGGGAGCAAGAGGAAAATGAGTATATTAAAAGCTAAACAGCTATCTCAAATAGTTTCTGTGAGTGTAGTTGCTACATTCGCTGTAAATTTTGATATGAAACCTACTCAAGCCGCAATTTTTCAATATCACTACTCTGGTGTAGTTACCGAAGTTTATGGCGAGGGTGAAGAATTACCACCTAATTTTGAGATATTAGGCTTTCGTGAGGGCGACTCAATTAGTGGCAGCTACGGCTATGATGATACGGTAGCTTTAGGCTCAAACATTTTTCCTTTGACTGAGTTTACTTTAAAAAAAGGCTCAAATGTCATTCAAAGTTTAAATAATTTCCTCGGTGTCCCAGGCCAAGGTACGATAAATTTAAATACTGGAGAGATAAGTATAAATGGGGCAGAAGGATATTTTGTCCCAGGATATATTTCTATCAATCAAGATACTTTATGGTACGGAGTTCACGGTGTAGCTGTGAGGGCTAGCTTTAATCGATCTTCTGCAACACCTATTCACTCTATCCCAGAACCTTCTTATACGCTGTCATTAATTGCTTTCGGTATGACAACTATATTCTGGCGTTATCAACATTTTGCTAAACGTTAGTTATTTAACCTAGCGTTGAAAAATAATCATCTCAGTACCGACAACGGGGTTGCGCCCTACTAACCTATCTTGAGTGTCAATAATTTCTAAATGGGCAAAATCTAATTCTTGTGAACGCTGTAAGATTTCAGCAGCGAGTTGATTTTGTGCGGACGCTTTGAGATTGTACCAGTCATCATTAATTTTCACAGTTAAACTGCTGGTACGAAAGTTAGCTTGAATTGATTGTATTAGTCCAGAAGCAACTTTATCACTAATTTCTGCCACTTGATTTTCAATGGCTGCTATTAAAGTTTGTTCTGGGGTTAATTCTAATTTAGGTGTGGGTTCTGGCTTTGGCGTTGGTGTGGGCGTTGGTGTGGGCGTTGGTGTGGGTTCTGGTGTGGGTTCTGGTGTGGGTTCTACTTCAGGTGGTGGGGGAATTTGCGCTGCTGGTGGTGGTGTGATTTCCTCTGGTGGTTGTGGTTCGGGTAATGTTGGTTCTGGTGGAGTAGTAATTGTTGGTGTGGGGGTGGGGGTGGGAACTTCTTCCACTGGGGGAACTGTGGCTATTTCTGGGGGTTTATTGCTCAAGACAGTTGCAGTTGTCCACAGGATAACCACGGCGATGCTAGCAATGATGCCTGTCAATGCTGTATCCGTCAACTTTGTAGACACGTTGGATGGTAAAAAAGGACGGACTTGCTTAAGTAAAAATCTACTCCATCTTGAAGGGAGCGATGGGCGCAGCCCCGCTTCTGCTTCTGTACCCGGTGGCGGTGCTGTCTCTAATTTCTCTACAGTTGCTTCTAATACTCCTATCGTTCCCCTCAGCAGTTGAATAATTTTCGCCTTCCAAATAGGTTGATTTCTCAACTCATTTGTCGGTTCGGGTTGATTAGCTGGGGATTTAGGGGTATTGTCTTGTGACATGGAACTTTCACCAAAACCAGAAAATCACAGTTAAATAACTGCCCCTAATGTATCACTTCATGGTTAATTGCTTGGGCTAAACTGACTATTTAATCATTGCATTTGGTTAATTATGAAACTCAACCGCCGCCAATTCTTATTTTTAAGCAGTCTCTCTACCCTGGCTACTGGTGTCTTAGCTGGGACAATCACTCGTCAACATGACAAAATTAACTTGGTTGACTTAGCAACCGCTACCACACCAGCTAAAAAAGATTTATTACTACGATTTGTATCTGTGGCTGACACCGGAACGGGAGCCAAAGGACAGTATGCTGTAGCTAGGGCGATGAAGCTTTATCACCAGCGCAATCCTTATGATTTGGTAGTGTTAGCGGGCGATAATATTTACAACAACGGCGAAATTGAAAAAGTTAATGCTGTATTTGAGCGTCCCTATCAACATTTACTTCAGCAAGGTGTGAAGTTTCACGCTTGTTTAGGTAATCATGATATTCGGACTGATAATGGTAATCCACAGGTCAAATATCCTGGCTTTAATATGAATGGTCAGAGGTATTATACTTTTCGTCGCGGGGGTGTGCAATTTTTCGCTTTGGATACTAACAATAATGCCGATTGGAAAAAGCAAATTCTTTGGTTAGAAACAGAATTAAGTCTTAGTAATGCTCCTTGGAAGGTGGTATTTGGACATCACCCAATTTATTCATCTGGTGTCTACGGTAGTAGTCAATCTTTTATTAAAACCTTTACGCCGTTATTTAAAAAATATGGTGTGCAATTATATATTAATGGTCATGAGCATAGTTATGAACGGACTCGCTCTATTGATGGGACTACTTATTTAATTTGTGGTGCGGGTGCTGGTAATCGTCCTGTGGGGCGTTCCGTTTGGAGTGAGTATTCTACCAGTAATTTAAGTTTTGCTGCTTATGAGGTTTATTCTGATAGAATTGAGGTGTGTGGTATTGGTACTAATCATCGGGTTTTTGATCGGGGTGTGATTCGGGTTAGAGATTTTTAAACGCGGAGGGGCGCGGAGGAAACGCGGAGGGGCGCGGAGGTTTGAGGAGTGTTTGGGGGTGAGGTTATTTCAAATTAGATATTAGGCTTTGTATAAAGATGAAAATTATTAGGGCTACGCTGCTTAGTAGGGAAATACTCAGGGTAATTAGAACGGGTATATTCATTGCTTGAATTATGGCGATCGCTCCTAGACTGAAAAGTATTGCAGCTATGAAACTTATACAACTGATCAGATTTTTATTCAAAGTCTACCCCTCTGGTTTATTTATTCATTCTCAATTTACTAATAAATTATTAGTCTGAGTAAATGCTGTAAAGGGAGTTACTTAAATTTGAATCAAATTGTTTGCTAGCAATTACAAAGCTATATACTATTTGAAATTTATTAATTATTGTTGTTAAATATGGCAAGAAGTTTAAGCATCTTGAGGATTTAGCTTTATCATTTGCCAAGTGGTATATGTGCCGATGGGACTCCAAAGTAAGTAAGGTACTAATAATAGTGTCGCCCAACCTGAAACGGTTAAGACGGCGATCGCTAAAATAATACAGATGGTAAAACCTGTACCACCAAGAAGTGTTCCTACCTGAAGACTGCGAATCCGAAACATTACAGGGGTATATGCAATTGTGACAATTTCTAAGAGTAGGTATAATCCCATCAGTAACCAAGTTTTATTACTGTCTGGATCGGTTTCCCAAACAATATAAGCTGACCAAGCTCCACAAGTAAAGATGGTAATCCAAATTAAGGGAATCGCTGACTCAAAGGTTAGCCATCTCGGTCTACGCAAGCGTTTGAACCACTGGCGATCGCTGGGTGTAATCCAGTTAGCTGCTAAAGCTACTAAAATAGCCACCCCCCCAATCACCATCCAAGATTTTATCATGCCCCCGTTTCCTTGCGATCGCTACCTACGACTGAAGTATGAGTGTTGATGTACAAATTTTGTCAGTTGACGGCTGTTTCCCCATCAATCTTAAGTGGGAAATTGGGCTGATGGTATCGGGCATGAAGTTTTTCCCCTCCGCTTCCTCCGCTTCCTCTGCTTTTCCCTCTTTCAACTGTGGCGACTTATGTCTGTAGGTGGGGGTAGAAGCACAGAATTACTCATATCTTTGGGTTAGGGGAGAAGGCTAATTGAGATGAATAAAAATATGCAAGCAGAATCACAAACAGAAACGGGGTTAGTCCATACTACGCCCAAGCTGCATGACATTGCTAAAATGATTCGTACCACAGGCAGGATTGCCTTTTGGGTACAGTTGACACTGGCGGTAGTTACTGCCTTAGCTTTGCTGTTCGCTGCTACTGGGCGGGACTTTGCAGATCGACAAACTTCAGGTTTAGGAGTGGGAATATTTTGGGCGATCGCTGGATTACTCGCCTTATTTTTTAGTGTATACTGGGATTATCGCTATAGTCGCATTGGTAAACTGCTAGACAATCCTAACCCCACCCTGCACCCTAGCAAAGCAGATACAACCAGAGCGATTCGATTGGGAATTCTAGCTAGTTTAATCGGAATTCTACTAACCCTCTTAGGTGCTGGCGCAACCCTAGCAGTATTAACAGCCAAAGTTGTCTCCCAACCCCCAGGAGTAGCCATCATCGATCCCAACAAAATTATCCGCGCCTTAGATGTCTTCGTCATGGTAGCAAACATCAACGGTATCGCCGCCCACTTCATCGGTGCAGTTTCCTCAATGTGGCTACTAGAAAAAGTCCACCAACACTAAAATTAAATCTTCTCCGCGCCCCTTTGCGTTTCCTCCGCGCCCCTTTGCGTTTAACTCCTTCCCACCCACTCCCAACACAATCGCCGAAAATCCTCTCCCCGCACCTCAAAATTCGGGTACTGATCAAAACTTGCACAAGCCGGAGATAACAACACCACAGAAGCGTGATGCTGCTTCGCTAACTCCGCCCCCCTGGGTACAGCCCTCGCCATAGTTTCCACAACTTCATAACTACTATAACCCACCGCTTCTAAACGCTCGGCAAAAGCGGAAGCTGCCGCACCAATCAACAACACAGCCGCCGCCTTACTTTGAATACTTGCCAACCAAGCTGTATCATCCCCTGGTTTCGCTTCACCACCAGCAATTAACACCACAGGACTATTCACAGATGCTAGCCCGACTTCCGCCGCGTCATAGTTCGTAGCTTTGCTATCATTAATAAAGTCTATACCTTCCCAAGTGCAGATATGCTCTAACCGATGACTAACACCGGGGAATTCTCGCACGGCTTTGTCTATCGCTTCTGGGGCAATTCCCGCCAAACGTGCTGCACCTACAGCCATGAGTAAATTCTGTAAGTTATGGCTTCCCACCATCCGCAATGCTGAAGCTTCTATAATTCTTTGCGGTGCAGAGTCGGGTTGTAATTTTTCTACAAGCCAACCATCTTCTATATAAAAGCCTTTCTCACTGACTAGAAAATCTTTCCCTTTCACACTTGTCCAGTAAGCGTCAGGCCAGTGACTTAAACCAACTTGATGCAGGTAAGCATCATCACCGTTGAATATCTGCAAGTCTGACTGATTTAATAGTTTAGCTTTGATGTTGTAGTAATTTTCTAAAGTTTTGTGTCGAGCCAGATGATCTGGTGTAAATGTTGTCCAAATGCCGATGCGAGGAGCGAGAGAAACAGAGGATTCTATCTGATAGCTGCTAATTTCTCCAATCACCCAATCTGGTTGTTTTTCTGCTAAAGCTACTTCACAGGCAGCATAACCAATGTTACCACAGGCAGGGGCATCAAATCCGGCGGCTTGAAAAATGGCGGCGACTAAGGCGGTGGTGGTGGTTTTGCCGTTAGTACCTGTGATTGTTACCCAAGGAAGCGATCGCAAATGTCGCCAAGCTAGTTCCATCTCGCCAATTGTTTCTATCCCCATACTTCGCGCTTGCACTAATACGGGAATATCCCAAGGTACACCGGGACTAACCACAATTAAATCGGGGACATCCGCACCGTCTAATTGTAGTGCGTATCCCAGTTTAACTGTGATGTCTTCCTGAGCAAGTTCTTGTTGTTGGGCGAGGAGGGTTTCGGAGGTGTTGCGATCGCCTAGCACTACCTCCCAACCTTCCCGTTTCAACAATCTCGCCGCAGCAATACCGGACTTTCCTAATCCAATGATCTGAGCTTTGGACATAGACTGTGGCAGAGTTCCCTGGTTAAGCAATCATCATAGTATCGCTTCTTGGCAAAAATTACACCTGTTTTTTGTTGCTTTATATTACAAATTTTTGACGATCGCCCCAAAGTCAGCTAGTACACGGGCATGATTTCGCAATAATCCCAGTAAATTCAAGCGATTGCGCTTAATTTCTGGATTTGGATCCATGACTAAAACGCTATCTGCACCATCAAAGAAGTTACTCACTGTCGGCGCAATATCGGCTAGTGCGGCTACTAACAGTTGATAATTGCGTGATGCTTGTGCGGCTTGAGTTTGGGGGACTAGCTGCACTAAGGCTGCATAGAAAGCTGATTCTGATGACTTTTGGAATAGTTCGGGACTGACTACAGTTGTAGGATCTAGCTGTTGGGTGTCTAAATCACCTTGGGCGGCTAGACGTGTAGAACGGTTGACGGTTTCGTAGATTTTATCGAGTGTACCATCTTGGCGGATTTGTTGCAAGTATAAGGCGCGATCGCGTACATCTAGTAAATCCTGCAATGCCCGTTCTGTGTATTCTGGGTCATTATCTCCCAAAACTGCGTTGACTAAATCATAGTCAATCTGCTTTTCTTCTTGCAACAAGGTGCGAATTCGTTGTAAGAAAAAGTCTTGTAAAGCGGTGGTTAAAGATTTCGCATCTTTATTATATGTTGCTGTAAAATCGGCGATGATTTGACCCAATAGCTGTGATAAATTTATTGGTAAATTTGCCGCCCAAGTAATGTTAATTACCGCATTTGCCGCCCGACGCAATGCAAAGGGGTCAGAAGAACCAGAGGGAATTAAACCTAAGCCAAAGATACTGACTAAAGTATCTAATCTATCTGCTAAACCAACAACTTGACCTGTGAGGGTGTTCGGTAAACTAGCACCTGCACCTGTAGGTAAATAATGTTGAACAATTGCCGTTGCCACTTCGGCATCTTCGCCACTGGCGACAGCGTATTTTTCTCCCATAATGCCTTGCAATTCTGGGAATTCATACACCATCTGGCTGACTAAATCAGCTTTACATAATAAAGCAGCCCGGTGGATTTTTTGGCTTTTATCTGACTCTAATTGTAATTGGTTAGAGATATAATCAGCGATTTTGACTATTCTATCTACCTTGGCACGTAATGAACCTAATTCTTCTTGGAAAGTAACAGTTTCTAATTGAGGTAAATAGCTTTCTAAGGGTTTAGCTAAATCAGATTCATAGAAAAATCTGCCATCAGCTAATCTGGCACGAATCACCCTTTCATTACCTACAGCAATAATGTCTGATTTTGTGGGGTTGCCGTTAGAAACTGTGATAAAATTAGGTAGTAATTTTTCCTGTTCTGCACCGTCTTGGAATACAGGGAAATAACGCTGGTGAGTCACCATGACTTCTGTAATTACTTCTGTGGGTAATTGCAAAAATTCCGGTTCAAATTTACCGACGACGGCGGAAGGATATTCTACTAAATTGGTGACTTCTTCTAACAAGTCGGGGTAAATGACTGTCGAACCGCCAGAGGTTTGGGCAGCTGTGGTTACTTGGTCTTGAATTTTGTGGGCGCGTGTTTCTGGGTCAACGATAACATAAGCATCATTGAGGGTGTCTACATAACTTGTAGCTTGGGGAATGGAGACAGGTGAGGGATGTAAAACGCGATGACCATAGGAGATGCGATCGCTGATAATAGTTTTAGAACCATTCTCTAGTGTAATTGGGAGAATTTCCGCATCTAACAAAGCCACTAGCCAACGAATGGGACGAGAAAAGCGCATATCTCCATCACCCCAACGCATCAAGCGTTTACCTTCTAGCTTAAAAATCCATTGCGGTACAAGTTCCGTGAGAATTTCCGCCACAGGACGACCGGGGGTTTTTTTCTGGACAAATACAAAATCGCCTTTGTCAGTGGGACGCACTTCTAAAGCTGCAATGTCCACACCTTGCTTTTTAGCAAAACCTAAAGCGGCTGGGGTGGGTTGACCATCTTTAAAAGCCGCTTGGGCGGGTGGGCCTTTGATTTCTTCTTCCCGGTCTGGTTGCTGGGATGGTAAACCTGTAATTAGTACCGCCAAACGCCGGGGAGTACCGTAAACTGCTACAGATTCACTGCTGAGGCTATGATCTGCTAAACTTTGAGGGATGAGCGATCGCCATTGTTCCATAGCATCGCTGAGAAAGTTTGCAGGTAGTTCTTCTGTACCAACTTCTAATAAAAATGCCGGCATAGGACTCTGTTTTTAACTTTGCGTAGCTTAACGTTATTGGTCAATTCCAACAGTTTACCTCGCCACAAGGCTGACGTGACGTAGACCATGCAAAGCTGTACAGTTAATTCTTGTCATTAATGACAGATTAGTGGTTCTATGACTATTTAGCTGTTGTTGTCACAAATGGATGTTTACTTGTTCGCCGCCTGAACAACATCTGAAACTCGCAGAGGTTGACAAACGGGACTAGAACCAGTTTGTCATGGTCAAACTGTGACTCCTTTGTAGTTTCATCCTGTGGATCAACAATTTATGGATAACTCACATCTTGCACCAATAAAAATCGATGTAATTTTATTACTCAGTAAAAAGACAAAAGCCTTGATTTATCGACAAAAGCCTATAAAAGTAAGGTATCTTTATCGCGCATCTTTTTACTTTACCTGCGGTTGTACGTAGAGGTGCAAGATATGAGTCTCCGACTATCGGACTACGCCGCTAGTGATATATGAAAGAAACACAGTAAGCTAGAGGAAAATTTAATAGTTTGAGGCTATAATTCATGCCTACCTTGACAGCTAAAACCGTCGTTTGCATGGTGCTTGTTTCGCCCGTATATGAGTCTGGTTCTGAGTGATATTGGTGAATTTATTGGTGAAGTGATGGTTGAACTACCACTATCCCGTTTAGGAGATTAGATTTGGACACCTCACTCAGGTCAGGGTAGATCATTACTTTCAAAAGCGCGATTGCCATGATGGAGATTACCATGAGCAAATTTAAATCGCAGCCAAACTCACCAAGTTCTAACTTACCATTAATTAACCCGAATGCGGCAGGTATAGATATCGGCGCAGACAGACATTGGGTTAGCGTTCCTGTTGATAGAGATCAAGACTCAGTACGCAGTTTTGGCTGTTTCACTGCTGATTTGTACGCAATGGCAGCCTGGCTAAAGACTTGTCAAATTGAAACTGTGGCAATGGAATCAACGGGAGTTTATTGGATACCTGTGTTTCAAATTTTAGAAACCAAAGGCTTCGAGGTTAAACTTGTTAATGCTCAATATGTAAAAACTGTACCTGGTCGCAAGACTGACGTACTAGATTGTCAGTGGTTGCAACAGTTACATACTTATGGATTGTTAGCAGGTTCGTTTCGTCCAGACGATCAAATTTGCGTCCTGCGTAGCTATATCCGACAACGAGATAACCTGATTAAAAGTGCTTGTATCCATGTACAAAGGATGCAAAAAGCTATGACTGAAATGAACATACAACTACATCGGGTGATTAGCGATATTACAGGCACTACAGGTATGGCAATGATCGAGGCAATTGTTTGTGGTGAGCGCAACCCTACTAAGCTAGCTGCTCTAAAAGATCAACATATTAAGGCAAGTTGTACAAGTATTGCTGCTGCTTTGACTGGAGATTATCGACCAGAACTTGTGTTTATTTTGTCACAAGAATTAGGACTGTATAAATTTTACCAGACACAAATTACTGAATGTGATGCTCAAATCGAGCAGTGTTTAGCTCAATTCACAGATAAAATAGACGTTAAAACTAACCCTTTAGGTAAGCCAAAGCGCAGGGGTAAAAAGCAACCAGGAAACGCCCCTCAATTTGATTTACGTACTCACTTGTACCGCATTACGGGCGTAGACTTTACTCAAATTAACGGCTTTGGTGCTTTAACCGTATTGGTTATATTGTCTGAAGTCGGATTAGACCCGTCTCGTTTTCCCACAGTTAAGCATTTTGTTTCTTGGCTAGGGTTATGTCCTGGTAATCGTATTACTGGTGGTAAGGTCAAAAGTTCCAAAACTCGCCCTGTTATCAATCGGGCTGCCAATGCTTTCCGTATGGCAGCACAAACTCTTTGTCGTAGCAATTCAGCCCTAGGTGGATTTTACAGACGGATGCAGTCTCGCATGGGAGCGCCAAAGGCAATTACTGCGACTGCCCACAAACTCGCACGTATTTTTTATCGTCTCTGGACATCAGCAGCCGCCTATACAGACCCTGGTGTTGATGCTTATGAACAAAAGTACCATGAACGTATGGTGAACAACTTAAAGAAAAAAGCTCACGCTTTGGGTTTTGATCTAGTTGTTCAACCTACAATTAATGAGGAACTGTGCGCTGTATAAGATGCTTTCATTACCCCAGTAATAGAAGCGTTACTCAAAAATTAACCCATGACCAAGGCGACCCATTAACTCCCAATTACTTTGTGCATTATAAAAACAGTCATATAACGCGCTGTTTGTTGATCATCAAGCGTGATAATTACCATGAAAATTAAGCGCGTTCTTCAAATCGTTACGCCCCTACCAAATAAAGCTGCGATGGGATGTGTTTCTTAGGAGATAATCTCCAAAACTATGCTAAATAAGTGGTATGCTAAAATCAATTTACTTGTGTCAAGTTTGACTTATTATTTTTTATGATTTTATAATTGATTAATCAAATTTATGAATCGAGGCAATACTAACAAACATGAAAATTATGAAATACTTAATCTAATTGGATATGGCTTGGCAAAATTTGATTCAGATTTTGTTAGAGAATTTGGCTTTAAAACTAAGCAAGAGTTTTTTCTATATATTGTAAGCATTGGCATTGCTAAAACTACAGGAACAGTCAAAAATAGGCAAGATTTATTTGACCATTTTTTTGATAATCCCAGAAAAGGATGGTGGCAGAAGGGAGATACATATATTCATCGCAAAATACTTATAGATTCTCTATTTGGTTCAGAAGATTGTAAATCTTATACAAACATAATAAAATTATATTTACACCAAAAAATTAGTAATAGGGAAATCTTAGATGCAAAATCTATCAGCCCTATTTTAAATAGTAAATTTAAACATTTACAAGATACTGGAAAAGCTGCCGAAGTTTATTTTATAAAAAATTACCAAATTATTCAAGAATTTAAAGATGGTTTTTTAGAAGATGCCCGAACATTTGGAGATGGGTATGATTTTCAAATAGATGTTAAAGAAAAATCATTCTTAGCAGAAGTAAAAGGCATTAAATCTAATTATGGAAGCGTAAGATTAACCAATAAAGAATTTTTGAAAGCCCAGGAATATAGAAATGATTATGCACTTGTTGTAGTAAGTCGTTTGGAAGATGTTCCAAAAATCAGCATTATTGTTGACCCTGTAACCAATATTAAATTTACACAAAACACTATAGTGCAGACACAAATAACTTTTAATTCAGAAGCTATGATCTGGTGATATACAGACTAATTTGGCTAATATAATGCCTGTCTATGTTTGATAACGTCTGTCGCTTTTTAGCCGAGTCATTTTCAGCCGATTTTGCCACCTGGCTACTCGGAGAATCGATTACACTCACCCAACTCAGCCCATCAGAATTATCCCTCGAACCGATTCGAGCCGATGCGTTGATTCTGTTACAGTCTGACGAAATTGTGCTGCACATCGAATTTCAAACCGAAGCCAAAGCCGAAATTCCCTTTCGGATGACAGATTATCGGTTAAGGGTGTATCGCAGGTTTACCCAAAAGCGGATGTGTCAAGTTGTGATTTATCTGCAACCTACCACATCGGAATTAGTTCAGCAAACTGCTTTTGTTTTAGAAAATACCCGCCATGAATTTGGCGTGATTCGTCTTTGGGAACAACCCAGCGAGATATTTTTAAATACTCCTGGTTTATTGCCATTTGCAACCCTAAGTCAAACAAAAGACAAAACCGGGATACTACAACAGGTTGCAACAGCTATTGCACAAATCAACGACACCCGCATCCAAAGTAATATTGCTGCGTCAACGGCAATCTTGGCTGGGTTAGTATTAAACAAGGAACTGATTAAAAGGTTATTGCGGAGTGATGCTATGCGCGAGTCTGTAATTTATCAAGATATCCAGCAAGAAAAAGCCTTAGCGATTGTGAAGCGACAAATTAGCCGTAAAGTCGGAACTGTTCCACCTGCACAGTTATTGAAAATTCAAGCTTTAGATTCTACACAGTTGGATGATTTAGCCGAGGCTTTACTTGATTTTTCGAGTTTAACCGATTTAGAAGCTTGGTTAACGCAACATCAAGGTTAAGAAGATGTTTGTCAAGGTGCAAAGCAGACTAAAAACCCCTCTCCAAACCTCTCCCCTACAAGGAGAGAGGCTTTAAAACCCCCATTCCCTTGTAGGGAAGGGGGGTAGGGGGGTTAGGTCTGTCCAGAGGAATTACTTTCAATCCAAGCGGCGTAAGGTGCATAGATGTGTTCTAATGCGAAGGCGTGAATCGCTGGTAGTTCGTAAGAGTGGAGTTTTCTGATTGCATCCTCAACGGCTTGGTAGTTTGCGTCAGTGGTTTTGAAAAGTATGCGAAACTCCTTTTCGTTGTGAACTGCGTCATTCCAAACGTAGAAGCTTTCAATCTCGGAAATTTGGGCGCAAGCGGCTAGTTTTTGTTCTACCAAAGTGCGGGCTATGTGTTGCGCTTCGGCGAGACTGCCAATGGTTGTGACAACGGCGATGTAATTCATCTGTATAAAAATGCAAACTTCCCCGTGAGACTATCTTACTGGATACCGATGCGGAGTATGATATTTTGACGCATCCCGTAATTTGGGTATTTACCGTCAGTTTTTTGTAGTATGTACAGACGACATTTACTAAAATGTCTGGGAGCTAGTGCATTAGGAAGTGCGATCGCCTATAGTAGATCATTCCCAGCATCAGCTACCACTTTAGATCAAATTCACTGGGGTTATATTGGCGCAGCTAGTCCCGAACATTGGGGAGAACTATCTCCAGATTTTCAACTGTGCCAAACCGGAAGACAACAAACACCAATTAATCTTGAAGATACAACCGTAACTGAAGCAGAAGCCCTCATCTTTAATTATCGCCCCACACCACTGAAAATTATTCACAATGGTCATAGCATACAAGTAAACTACGCACCGGGTAGTGCGATGACATTTAAGGGTGAAAGCTTTAACTTGGTTCAGTTTCACTTTCATCATCCCAGCGAACACCAAATTACTGGACAACCTTTTGACTTAGAAATCCATTTAGTACATCGTAGTCAAGCTGGTAAGTTAGCCGTTGTCGGGATATTTGCTCAAACAGGCACATTTAACCCAGTTTTGCAAAGTATTTGGGATGTCATGCCTATTCAGCCACAACCTGAACAAATCACGGCTAATACCAGCATCAATGTTAGCCAATTATTGCCGAGCGATCGCAGTTTTTATGAGTATCGCGGTTCTCTCACCACTCCACCCTGTTCTGAGGATGTACTGTGGTTCGTCATGCAGCAACCCATAGAAGCATCGAAACAACAAATACAACAATTCGCCGCCCTTTTCCCCCACAATTCCCGCCCCCTTCAACCACTCAATAGCCGCACTGTACTGCATTCGAGTTAAAATAGTGATTGGGGACTGGAAGGGACTGGGGACTGGGTGAAGGATTCTTTAATTTTGAATTTTGTAGGCTTGCCTTCCCGTAGGGTATTTTGAATTTTGAATTGATTTGTCTCCCTACTTCTCTCCCTTTTGCTGTTGATAACGCAACTTAAATAGCCGTTGTTGTTTTTGATGATCAACTATCGGTTGAGGATAGCCCACAGCACGACGTTCTAAAGGTGTAATTTTACCAGTCACTAAAAATTCCGTATCTATAGACCGCAATTCTGGCAACCATTGGCGGATATACTCAGCATCAGGATCAAATTTTTGCGCTTGACTGGCTGGGTTAAAAATCCGCACAGGTTTAGGATCCATTCCACTAGATGCACTCCATTGCCAACCGCCATTGTTCGCAGATAAATCACCGTCAATTAGCTTCTGCATAAAATATTTTTCTCCCCACTGAGGATTAATTAACAAGTCTTTGGTGAGGAAACTTGCAACTATCATCCGACAACGGTTGTGCATCCAGCCAATTTCATTCAACTGGCGCATGGCTGCATCAACGATGGGATAACCGGTTTTACCTTCACACCAAGCCTGAAAATGTGCTTCGTTATTTACCCACGGGAAATTTTTAAAGATATCGCGGTAAGCACCATCAGCTAGTTCGGGGAAGTGATACATGGCGTGTTGATAAAATTCCCGCCAAGCTAGTTCTTGTTGATATGTGCGGATGCTGGCGATCGCTTCTTCGCTATTGCAATTTTCTAATAGTTCTGTTGTCGCTTGCCAAACTGTGCGGATTCCGATTATACCAAATTTTAACGCCGCACTCAATTGTGATGTGCCATCAACAGCAGGAAAATTACGCTGTTCTTGGTATTCTGTAATGGCTTTGGCGGTAAATTCCTCTAGTTTTGCTTGGGCTGCTGCTTCCCCTGGCGCAATTATCAAGTCTGCATCCCAAACAAATCCTAAGTCTTTGGCTGTCGGTAAAGCTTTAACACCTGCTTGTTTAGCTAGTTCTTGTTCTTTTTCGGTTAGCCCTTCCGCATTTTGCAGAGTTGCGACTGGTTGCGCCTTGGGTTTGCTAACCCAATTTTTCCAGAAGGGGGTGTAAACAGTGTAAGGTGTATTGTTACCTGAGTAAATTTCTGCTGGTGAGTGGAGAATTTGATCCCAGTTGTCGGTGAGAAATGCGATACCTTTGGCCTTTAAGGTTTCTATGATAGCGCGATCGCGTGTTTGCGAATATGGTTCAACATCCCAATTCCAAAACACAGCCTTAGCTTGCAACATCTCGGCTAAAGCAGGAATCACCTCTACAGGTTCACCATGCAGGATTAATAACTGACTTCCCGCTTCTGCATATCGCTGTTGTAATGCTTGCAAACAGCCAATCATGTAAGTCACTCTAGCCGGTGCAACATCATCTCGTTCTAAAATATTAGGATCAAGACAAAACACACCCGCCACTTTAGAACTTTGCTCTCTTGCCAAAGCTAAACCTGTATTATCAGCAATGCGTAAATCGCGACGATGCCAAAACAAAATTAAGTCAGACATTGGAGTTTTATATATAGTTCACTCGTACTAGCTTAAACTCTACTAGCACTATTTAATGTAGCTAAGGCTTTTTTGATACGGTTCAGTAATACAACTCCAGTAACCCTATCGGAAATAGTGGATTATTGAGTCAAAGTTATGTATACTCTTGTTAAGAGTAAATTTAATGTTTCTGTCATGGCAACCTTGTTACTGGAAGACGGCACAATAGAGAGCGAGTTACCAGAAATAGTTCGAGAACTTGAAGCTCTTGGTATCTATTTAAAACACTACGACCCAGGAACATCGTTGCTATTTCCCGACCTGTTAGGGCAGGAGTTATTGACAGATGGCGAGAAGCACCATATTGTAGATTTGCATAACAGTGTGTTGGAATTTCTCCAACAGGAAAACGGCTCTCTGTGGTGTGATTTGTTGAATGTGCATCCAGGGTTGCCAAATCTCGACACATTCATCACTACTTATAGTCAGTATCACACTCACACCGCCCCTGAATCATTATATGTGTTGGCTGGAGAAATGATTTTTGGTTTTGTGAAACCAGACGGTAGCCAAATACAACTGTTAGTTGAGTCTCAAGATTATCTGCACATCCCGCCTGGGGTAGAACATTGGTGCAGTCCCACTGCTTCACTACATTGCAAAGCAGTACGCTATTTCAGCACCGCCGATGGTTGGCTTCCCAATTATACAGGCACTCAGTTGAGTGATTCTATGAACAAGCCCGGCTACTGATTCCAAATTAATTCTAACCGTTCTTGTGCTGTTTTGAGAGCCTTTTCGGGAGACTCACCTAATAACGTGGCTTCAATTGCTCGACCTAGACTATCAGATAGGCGACTATATCCCGCAATTATCGGTCGAGAACCCGCTACAGACATCTGTTCTGTAAATACTTTTAATACTGGTTGTTTGCTGATGAATTGCTGATAAGCTTCACTTTGAGTAGCTTTGATATTCACTGGTAAAAAACCCGTGCCGATACTCCATTCTGTTTGGAATTCTTCACTCAACACATATTCCAAAAACTTGAGTGCAGCTTGTTCTCTGGCTGGCGTAGTTTTCATCAAATACATCACGCCCGTAGCTGTCACTGTCGCCCGTCCATCTTTTGCAGGTATGGGAAACACATCATAATCAACGTTAGATTTCATGATATATGTCCAAGGCCCTGTAATTTGCATCGCCACTCGACCAGAAATAAAAGCGTCCTCTTCATAACCGCGTTCTGGCACAGAAAGGGTTGCAGAACCATCTTTCATCAAGTCGTTCCAGAATTGCAAAGCATTAATAGCTTCTTGGTTTGTCAAATTGGGTTTATTATCTGTTACTATCTCGCCCCCAGCACTCAATAAAAAAGGAAACCAACTAAACACAGTCCATTCTTGCTTTCCTAAAGGTAGTAACATTCCATACTGTTCAGGTCTGTTATCACCATTGCGGTCAATAGTCAGCTTTTTAGCAACTTGCCTTAATTCTTCCCAAGTCTGAGGCGTTTGTGTAATTCCCGCAGCTTGGAACAGCTTTGGTCTGTAAAAAATACCGAGATTGGCAGTACATAGGGGAATTGACCAAATATGGTCATCTAACTGCAATTCTTCCCATAAGTTGGGAAGGACTTCCGACTTCAACGGTAATTTGTCTAACCATTCATCTAAAGGTTGAATTGCTCCTAATTCGGCAAACTGGCCTGTAGTTTGTGGGTCATAAGCCAGAATATCTGGAGCCGCATTACCCACAACAGCTGTTAAGATTTTCGGCAATTGTGGTTGACCGATAAAGATAGAATCAACCTGAATATCGGTGTGAGTTTGATTAAATTTGTCTACTAATCTGTTAAACACATCCCGATTCACAGGGGGATTGATTGATTGCCATAGTTTGACATGAATTACTTTGTCATCCTGCTGATTTATCCCCTGACAACCAGTTAAAAATATGAGACATATACTCAGAACAATCCCCAGCAGTGATAACCGCCTAGCTAAATTGAGCATCTGACCAAAAAAAATCGGAATTTTGGAGGGAAACAGGGTAAAGTTCATGCTAATTAGTTATTTTTACCTTACCTATAGTTATTAGTAAAATTCTTACTTACACTACTTTCTGCTCTTGTATAAACATAAGTTTCTGGTTCTTTGATTTTTTGTGTTTTGAATATTTTTTCGGCTCGTTCCCATAAATCTGTGTCTTCTCCATAAGCCATGTGATTAAATCCCTGTAATTCAAAGAATACCTTTCTTTTTCCAAAAAATGTAGCACCTAAAACACATTCTCGCAAATCAATGAGTTTTTCTGGCTGATAATAATCTGCAACTAAAATTTCTTCTTCGCTAAAAACTCCCCCTTGAATCAAGTCAATTTCTGGATGAGCTTTCATATATGCTAACCGTGGTTCTAAATGATTTGGTTTATATGAATCATCACTATCAAGGAAGGTGAGATATTTGCCGAAAGATGCCTGAATACCGGCGTTTTTAGCGTAACATTGTTTTTTATTTTGATGTTTTAGATAACGGATATTATTGTATTTAGCTAGATATGGATTGACAATTTCAACGGTATTATCACTGCTGCCATCATCCACTATCAATAGTTCCCAATTTGTAAAAGTTTGATTCAGGACGCTATCAATGCATTTATTTAAGTAACGAGCGCGGTTATATGTACAGATGATAATGCTGATTTCTGGGCTGATGTCAAAAGCAATAGGACTCATAATGTGTTATTTGCAGATACAAGATAGGTTATTAGCAGAGATGCTCAAGAAGCAAAACACACTTTTGATATTATCATAATTTGCTGGAAAATGAACTATTTCAATACGTTGTTACTAATTACAGATCATGCTCAAGGTCGGGTTTTAGATTTTGGTGGTGGAATTGGGACGCATACCCTTGGTACGGCAATGTATCCACAGGTTGAGCAGGTTGTATATTGTGATATTAATCCGATTAATCGTGATTTGGTTAAATATCGGGCTGAACAGTTGGGGTTAAGTGAAAAAATTGTGTTTTGTCAAGAGTTGCCTGATAAAGAAACTTTTGACACTATTATTTCTTTTGATGTTTTAGAACATTTGCCAGACCCTAGCCAGCAGTTATTAAAGTTTCATCAAGTTCTAAAAGATGAGGGTAAAATTATCATGAATTGGTGTTTCTTTAAAAGTTATAATCAAGAGCATCCTTTTCATCTTGATGATCCTGATTTGGTAGAAGTTTTCTATCGTACCCTTCAAAGTCAGTTTTTAGAGATATTTCACCCTCACCAAATTACGGCTCGTTGCTACCGGAAGTTAGTTTAGTTGCATTGATTATGGCTGATGTTTAACTATTTTTGATTTTCAACAGCCATTGCAATTTTTCTAGATCAATTTATTGTTGAATTTCTAATATCCCTGCATTTGCATCTAAAGTGACTTGTATTCCAACGGGTAAAGCTGCATTCGGGCTATCATGACCAAAGGGTAAATCTGAAACTATGGGAATACCTAAATCAGATAAGCGATCGCGCAATACTTCCTCTACACTAAAACTAGGCAGGTGGGCTGGGGCTTCGCATTTAGTAAAGCCACCTAACGCAATACCTTTGACTTTTGCTAAAATCCCACTTAAACGCCATTGTGTCAGCATTCTATCAATGCGGTATGGTGCTTCGGTGACATCTTCTAAAGCTAAAATTACACCATCAAAGTTAGGTTGAATTGGTGTGCTTAAAAGATGGGTAGCCACTGTCAAATTTCCTGGGAGTAAAATCCCAGTAGCCACACCACCACCCCAACCGCATCCTTTCAGGGGTGGCAGGGTTTTTCCTTCTACCCAATCGAAAAGACGCTGAATTGACCAGTCTGGTTCATCAGCTAAGGTGGTTAATACAGGGCCATGTACACTAGATATACCTGCGTTGTAAAGACTCCATAATAAAGCGGTGATATCAGAAAAGCCAATCAGCCATTTAGGAGTGGAGTTTACTTGCCAATGCCAATTTTCTAAGATGCGAGTGCTACCAAAACCACCTCTAGCACAGAGAATACCACGACAGTCTGGGTCTTGCCAAGCGGCTGCTAATTGATATCGACGAAATTCATCTTTGTGGGCGAGATATCCCCAACGATGAGCAATATCAGGACTTACTTCTATACGATAACCGCGCGATCGCCAAATTTCTATACTTTGCTCAAAGGCTGCAAATTCTCGCAAAGCACCACTGGGGGCAATAACTCTTAGTAAATCTCCGGGTTTGAGAGGTTCAGGTAAGATAGTCGATTTCATTTATAATTCTGACAAAGTAAAAACTTAGAATAGCCGAGAGAAAACTTTATACCAAGTTTTCAATCGTAATATCCTACACTAAGTTGTCTTGTCAAATACCATGACTGATATCATGTCCGTTTGTCCGTTTGAATAGTTATCATATCTGTTGGGGTAGCTGATATCTTGCACCATTCTCAATAACCGTAGGGCGATGCACTGCCAACAACGTAAAAATCAGGGTTTGAGGGAATTTTTGGCATTGCCCACCGCCCTGTAATCGCAATAAAGCAACTGGTGCAAGATGTCAGGTAGGGAACTCTGAACAGGGAACAGGGAACAAGAAAAGATCAGCATCGAAAACTGATCACCAGTAATTAGCCGGACATGATATGATTTTTTAGCCCCACAAACGAAATTTTCAGCAGCTTGTAGAGACTAACCATGCTGATTGTCTACACCTGTGGTTTAATTAACCAAAAACTGCTGTAATCAGCGTGGGTGGGTTAACCGATGCTATGAACTGCATACTTGAGCAAAGATCAACTAATTTTCCTGGTACAATTGCTGTGCATACCTTGACACCAGCATAGACATTTTTGGGTAGAAGCTTTTGGTAACGAGGCTATTGAAGCGTTAGCCTGTGATGTACCGATGATAGCTGCTCGTCATGGTGGACTCACTGAAATTGTCCAAGATTCTCAAACCCCAATGGGCGATCGCATGGAGCAGTGGTTGAGAGATATTTTAACATCTGTAGCGAAACAACCAACTGTAAAATTATAAGAAAGATGGTCAGGGCATAACAGGCATGAAATCAGACACTATTGAAAACCGATAGAGTTAATCGGGTGAAGGTGTAGGTGTAGGTGTGGGTGTGGGTGTAGGTGTAGGTGTAGGTGTGGGTGTAGGTGTGGGTGTAGGTGTAGGTGTGGGTGTAGGTGTGGGTGTGGGTGTGGGTGTAGGTGTAGGTGTTTCTTGGGCAATTAAATCTGATTTTTGATTGACTGCTTGAGAACTGTAAACTACTAACCCTGTGAAAGCAGTTCCCAAAAACATTGCTACAGCAAGGGACACTAAATTTCTCATAAGTTACCTTTGGTGAGATGATGCTCATCTATTGTGAGCAATCTTGAAAGTCCCTATCTCTCTCTGACGATAGAAGCATGAGTTTTTAGTTCCGACAAAAGACAGTTACGGTAGAGGGCGATCGCTCCCTACCGTAAACTATTCAACTATGCAATCACTGTCATATTAATATTGCTCAGGACTGCGTTATTGGAGAGTTGAGCAATTCTGACTTGTGCTGTACCACCGAAACCATCGACATCAAAGAATAGATTACCTGTAGATTGGTCATAGATCAAGCGATCGCTTGCCGTGGTTGCAGTTGTCCCCAATCTGAATACACTCACATCCAACACACCCAAGGCTTGACTTAAACCAAACTCCGCTTTGGAAAGGAGGATTTTGTCATCGGCAACATTGAAATCGGTGATGGTATCAAAATCACCAAACAGGGGAAGACTTAATTGGAAATTATCCTTACCAGCACCACCAGTTAAGGAATCACTACCACTACCACCGATGAGGGTATCGTCACCATCATTACCATGTAGGGTATCATTACCATTGTCACCGATCAGGCGATCGCTACCACCCAACCCAGAAAGCCAATCATTGCCATTACCGCCTGACAACACATTCGCCGCCGAGTTACCAATCAGGATATTATTACCACTGTTACCAGTACCGTTAATGGCATTACTTCCTGAAAGTGTTAAGTTTTCTAGGTGATTGCCCAATTGCCAACTGATAGTAGAGATAACTGCATCTGTACCACCATTTGCCTCTTCAACGATGGTGTCTCCTGAATTATCTACAAAGTAAATATCATTGCCACTACCACCTACCAAACTGTCTGCACCAGCACCACCATCTAGCCAATCGTTACCAGTGCCACCACGCAGGGTATCATTACCTAACTCGCCATACAGCTTGTCATTACCGTCTAAGCCGTCAATAATATCGTTGCTAGCTGTACCGTTGAGGGTTTCTGATGCTGATGTGCCAATATTCTGCTGAATGGGAGCAGGTAATTGATATTCTGCAACTAGGCCACCAAATCCGAATAAATTAGGCTTGCCACTGCCTGCAATGTTAAATGATACGGAACTGCTTCCTAGTTGGTATCTAAAGCTACGTACATCCTTGAGGTCATACAAAGCAGATTGCCCCCAATACTGTCTTAAATCTGCATGAAATACTGATAACTCAGACTTATCTATAAATCCGTTATCATCAGTATCTTCTCCAGTAAAGTAATTTAGACCAAATGGGTAAATTCCAGGAGAATAAAACGTAAAAGTTTTGAACTGAGTAGTTGGAGGTGCGATTTCGGCAACAGTGATGTTAGTATTGGCAAGGGCTGGCTTATTCGACAGTTGAGCAATTCTGACTTGTGCAGCACTACCATTACCATCGGCATCAAAGAATAGATTACCTGTAGATTGGTCATAAATGAAGCGATCGCTTGCCGTGGTTGCACTTGTCCCCAATCGGAATACACTCGCATCCAACACACCCACGCCTTGACTCAAACCAAACTCCGCTTTGGAGATGATAATTTTGTCATCGGCAACATTGAAATCGGTGATGGTATCAAAATCACCAAACAGGGGAAGACTTAATTGGAAATTATCCTTACCAGCACCACCAGTTAAGGAATCACTACCTCTACCACCAATCAGGGTATCGTCACCATCATTACCATGCAGGGTATCATTACCATTGTCACCTAAGAGGCGATCGTTACCTCCTAACCCAGAAAGCCAATCATTGCCAATACCGCCTGACAATACATTCGCCGCCGAGTTACCAATCAGGACATTATTACCACGGTTACCAGTACCGTCAATAGTATTGTTGCCTGTGAGTGTTAAATTCTCCAGGTGATTGCCCAATTCCCAACTGATAGTAGAGATAACTGCATCTGTACCACCATTTTCATGTTCAACGATGGTGTCTTGTGTATTGTTGACAAAGTAAATATCATTGCCACTACCACCTACCAAACTGTCTGCGCCAGCACCACCATCTAGCCAATCGTTACCAGCATCACCATACAGAGTGTCATTACCAGTATCACCTAATAAGGTGTCATTCCCTGCGTCACCATACAGACTGTCATTACCAGTACCACCTAATAAACTGTCATTCCCTGCGTCACCATACAGACTGTCATTACCATTATTGCCTGACAATACATTCGCCGCCGAGTTACCAATCAGGACATTATTACCATCGTTACCAGTACCGTTAATGGCATTACTTCCTGAAAGTGTTAAGTTTTCTAGGTGATTGCCCAATTGCCAACTGATAGTAGAGATAACTGCATCTGTACCACCATTTGCCTCTTCAACGATGGTGTCTCCTGAATTATCTACAAAGTAAATATCATTGCCACTACCACCAATCATCTCGTCTGCACCTGTGCCACCACGTAGGGTATCATTACCTAACTCGCCATACAGCTTGTCATTACCGTCTAAGCCGTCAATAATATCGTTGCTAGCTGTACCGTTGAGGGTTTCTGATGCTGATGTGCCAATATTGTGCTGAATGGGAGCAGGTAATTGATATTCTGCAACTAGGCCACCAAATCCGAATAAAGTAGGTTTGCCACTGCCTGCAATCTTCCATGATACTGAGTTACTTCCTAGTTGGTATCTAAAGCTACGTACATCATTGAGGTCATACACGTATCCCCAATATCGTCTGGAATCGAAATAAAATGTTGATAACTCAGACTCATCTATAAATCCGTTATCATCAGTATCTTCTCCAGTAAAGTAATTTAGACCAAATGGGTAAATTCCAGGAGAATAAAACGTAAAAGTTTTGAACTGAGTAGTTGGAGGTGCGATTTCGGCAACAGTGATGTTAGTATTGGCAAGGGCTGGCTTATTCGACAGTTGAGCAATTCTGACTTGTGCAGCACTACCATTACCATCGGCATCAAAGAATAGATTACCTGTAGATTGGTCATAAATGAAGCGATCGCTTGCCGTGGTTGCACTTGTCCCCAATCGGAATACACTCGCATCCAACACACCCACGCCTTGACTCAAACCAAACTCCGCTTTGGAGATGATAATTTTGTCATCGGCAACATTGAAATCGGTGATGGTATCAAAATCACTACCCACAGGACGACTTAATTGGAAACTATCCTTACCAGCACCACCAGTTAAGGAATCACTACCTCTACCACCAATCAGGGTATCGTCACCATCATTACCATGCAGGGTATCATTACCATTGTCACCTAAGAGGCGATCGTTACCTCCTAACCCAGAAAGCCAATCATTACCATTATTGCCTGACAATACATTCGCCGCCGAGTTACCAATCAGGACATTATTACCATCGTTACCAGTACCATTGATGGCATTGTTGCCTGTGAGTGTTAAATTTTCTAAGTAATTGCCCAATTCCCAACTAAAATTAACACTCACTGTATCTGTGCCACCATTTGCATCTTCGATGATAGCGTCTCCTGAATCATCTACATAGTAAGTGTCATTACCACTACCGCCAATCATCTCGTCTGCACCAGCACCACCATTGAGCGAATCGTTACCAGTGCCGCCGTACAGGGTGTCATTATCAGTACCACCTAATAAACTGTCATTTCCTGCGCCACCAACCAGCCAATCATTGCCACTACCGCCTGACAACACATTCGCCGCCGAGTTACCAATCAGGACATTATTACCACTGTTACCAGTACCATTAATAGTATTACTGCCTGTGAGTGTTAAATTCTCTAGGTGATTGCCCAATTCCCAACTGATAGTAGAGATAACTGCATCTGTACCACCATTTGCCTCTTCAACGATGGTGTCTCCTGAATCGTCTACAAAGTAAATATCATTGCCACTACCGCCAATCATCTCATCTGCGCCAGTACCACCATCTAGCCAATCGTTACCAGTGCCACCACGCAGGGTATCATTACCTAACTTGCCATACAGCTTGTCATTACCGTCTAAGCCGTCAATGATATCGTTGCTAGCTGTACCATTGAGGGTTTCTGATGCTGATGTACCTGTAATCACATTGTTGATAGTTAAGTAAACAGTCGCAGTGTTGTTACCACCCTGCCCATCACTGATACTGTAGGTAAAGCTATCTGTGCCGGAGTAGTTTTGATTGGGGGTGTAGGTGTATGTACCATTGTTGTTATCGATCAGGCTGCCATTAGTTGGCTGTGTGATGGTTGTAATTGACAGAGTGTCCCCATCTGCGTCGGTATCGTTGGCTAGCAGTGTCGCCGCACTAATGATGATGGGTGTGTTCTCATTAGTAGTGATGCTGTCGTTGCTTGCGACAGGAGAGATATTAACAGACTCAGGATTTACAAGAAATGCCCACAGTTGACGGTTGTAGTAGCCACCACTGCTAGATGCCAAAAAGTAAACAGTGTTATCGACCTGGTAAATATCACTGGGAGAAGAAGAAGCAGACCCCGGATTAATGATATCTGTTAGTTGTACTAGGTTGGCAGTATGCTTGTCAAGCACCCACAATTCAAACCCTGTAGATCCATTATTCGCCGTGAAATATAAATTACCATTGATATTGGTGAGATTACTAGGATTAGAAGATCCAGCCCCCGGATTTATATCCTTAACTTGTACAACAGCGTTTGTAGTCAGGTCAAGTTGCCAAAGTTCTTGGCCTGAATTACCATTATCTGCAATGAAGTAAACCTTGTCATTGACTTGAATCAGGTTAGAAGGATTAGAAGATCCAACTCCCGGATTGATATCTGCTACTAAGACAGGGTTGCCTGTGCTATTGTCAACTTTCCACAGTTCTCGGCCAGTATTACCACCATTGGCAACAAAGTACAATGTGTTATTGAATTTGCCCACGAAGCTGGGATTAGAAGATCCAATCCCCACATTGATATCTGCTACGAGTACAGGGTTGCCTGTGCTGTTGTCAATCTTCCACAACTCATTGCCCCTGATAGCGTCATTGAGAACTAAGTAAAGAGTGTCATTGGCACTGCCCAGAAAATAGGGTTGATTATTGTATCCACTTCCGGGACTGATATCCGCTACAAATACAGGGGTGCTTGTACCGTTGTCAATTTTCGACAAATTATACCCATTACTGCGGTTATATCCGATGACGTAAAGTGTGCCATTTACTTCGTCAAAGTCAACAATATTATCCTGCTGTTGGATTACCAGTACAAAGTCTTTTGTGGTGTTGTCAATTTTCCACAATGAGATATTCCCGCTTTCATAACTATAATCTACTCCTATTGTTGTTAGGTAGAATGTGCCATTTACATTTTTCAGCGATTCATTAAAAGAATAATTTGTCTTAAAAAATACTAAATCACCAGAGGCTTGAATCCTTCCTCCAATCTCTACAAACTTTCCTGTGGAATTATCCAGTTTATAGATTGATGAGATTTGATCAGTTGATCTACTGATGCTAGCTAGGTAAAGAGTGTCATTTATTAATGCTAAACGACCACCAGTAATCTCACCATAACCACTAACATACTCTACATTGCCGGTAGTCTGGTTAATTCTCCAAATTGCCGTTGTGTCTCTCTGTCCGAATGAGCTAATGTACAAAGTGTTATTAACTGTGGTCAGCTTGTTAATGATGTAATAACCATCGTCTAGGCTATCCACAACGACGTATGGTTGAGAAACATTGATGTTGACTGTGGCAGTGCTGACACCCCCTTGTCCATCACTGACGCTGTAAGTAAAAGAGTCAAAGCCATAGTAGCCAGTATTAGGCGTGTAAGTGTAAGTGCCATCGTTGTTATTGACTAAGCTGCCATAGCTAGTTTGACTTACCCCTGTCACCAACAAATCATCATCATTGGGATCTGTATCATTAGCTAAAAGAGTAGCTAGGCTAATGGTGATGGGTGTATTGGCTGCTGTCTTCACCAAGTCGTTTTCTAGAATGGGATTGAGATTAGGCATATCAGTGGCTAATTGCTTATTTTCAGGATTTATGCCCACAGAATTTTCCCAGGTAATTGATCAGGTAAATATCTCATTTATAGGGGGTTGATCTAGGATTAAATTGACTCTACTTAAACAGCAGATTAGTTAAAAAATTTTCTAATTGCTACCCTATAAGTGAAATTCACCTCATAAATTACTCTCGGTAAATTCGGAGGCTATGCAAGATTATTTAGTAAAAATTTTAAAATAATCCAGAATTTAATTTTTACTTAAATTTTAAAGTTTGTATAAATTTTTGCTCTCTTAATATGCCTGAAATTAACCAAATTGATATAGCAAAATCATTTCTGCTTCCAGGTAAAAGGCTGATTAATTACATTGTGACCAATATAATTTAATTTATATAAAATTTATTTTTAAGAATTAAATTAATGCTATGACATCCATTTTTTTTCTAGGAATAAATATAATTTTTTATTTAATAAAAGAATAAATCAATTTATTTTTAGATAGAAAAATTGCACATACATATTTTCATCTGAGATATTAAAAAATATTAAATATTCAGGTGGGTAACACCCACCTGATGATAGGTTTAGACTTTGGCTACAGCAGTATGAGGAAGATTAACTTTTAACCTTTGAAACATGGCTTCTCTGGCTTGTAGGGCTAAATCATCATTTAATGGCTGGAGAGTAATAGGTTGCTGATACTTTAACCGCAAGGCTGTTTGAATGAGCCAGTCAGCGACAAAGGGATTTTTTGGTAATAAAGGCCCGTGGGAATAGGTGGCTATGGCATTTTGATAGAATGCGCCTTCTGTACCATCTTCGCCATTATTGCCTAAACCATAGACGACTTTTCCCAAGGCTTCGACTTTGCCTAATTTGGTACGTCCACCGTGATTTTCAAACCCGACTAAATAGGGTTTAGTTCCAGTCATCTCTTCTAAGTCTCGCGCTAGTCGGCTAGCTGTGACTTCTATGACTAAGTTACCAATGCAACGCTTGGTGTTTTCGCCGGGATGGACTGAGACTAAATCGAGTATACCTAAACCTTGAATACGTTGCCCTAGTCCGGGTTCGTAATAGTGTCCTAATAGTTGCGGTGAACCACAAGTAAAGACTCCTGGTGTACCAGCTTCGATTTTTTCACGGATGGCTTCAGCTTTCGCGCCTTGTAAATCGCGCATGACGATTTCTTGCTGTCTGTCTTGTGCGCCACCTCCAACTATGACATCTACAGATTTAATATCATCTGCGGTGGCGTTTTGGTCGAGGGGTATGACTTTAACACTATATCCCCGCCATTGAGCGCGACGTTCTATAGTAATGACATTACCGCGATCGCCATAGGTACTCATCAGTGTAGGATATAGCCAACCGATTGTTAATTCTAATTCTTGAGAATTCATAGTTTTAGCGACTGGGGACTCTTGACTGGGGACTGGGGACTCTTGACTGGGGACAAGTCAAGTCAAAAGTCAACCTCCCCAATGAACTAATGACTAATGACTAATGACTAATGACTAATGACTAATTTAAAGAATTTTACGTCCTGTGAGAATTTCTCGCACTTCTAGCATGGCTGAGTAGGTGGGGAGAATGTGCAAGGTTTCATTGGCTGGTGTGTGTTCTAAGGCAGTGGCGATCGCTTGCCGCAAATCTTCCTCGACAATTAAATTTAGATGACTCTGGGGTGATTTTTCACTGTAACGCAGACGTAAGGCCATATCATAGACGCGATCGCCACTCACCACTAATGTCCCTCCTCTTTCGACTAATTTCTCTGTATCTACATCCCATATCCACGATACATCTGTACCATCAGGAGTGCGATCGTTTAACACCATTAATGTTGTCTTATCGCTGCTTTGAGTGACAACCCGAATTGTCTCATTCGTTCCCACAGGATTTTTTGATAATAAAATTCTGACTCGTTTACCATCAATGACTAAATCTTCCGCCCTTCCGAAAGCAGCTTGAAAATTATTAATAGTATCTCGAATGGTACTTTCATCTACGCCTAATTCTTTAGCGGCTGTGACTGCGGCTAAGGTATTGTATTTGTTATACAAACCAACTAAAATCTGTTGCCATTCCTGACTTGCTAAGGTTGGCTGACTCTTACTAAATCCACAGCTAGGACAAGTAAAATCTCCTAAATGAGATAAATATACACCTTGATAATCTAAAGAATGCCCACAGCGAGGACAATATATCGAATCAACGGCGTGGGGAATAGCTTCTAAATAATGTTCTGGCTCATTTAAACCAAAGAATAACACCTTTTGCGCTAGCTGTTGACCGAGATAAGATAAAGTAGGATCATCAGCATTGGGAATGACTACCGTTTCTGGTGGAAGAGTTGAAATAGCTTTTGTCCATCGCTTGCTGATGGTGTCTACTTCACCGTATCGATCAAGTTGATCCCGAAATAGGTTCAAACAGAGGATGATTTTTGGCTGGAGTGGTGTTAACACCTTGGGGACAATATTCTCGTCTACTTCCAGAATTCCATAATCAACATCCAGCGTCCCTACTAAGTTAGTGCTTTCTAGCAACGCTGTCATCAAACCATTTTCCAGATTTGCACCTGTGGAGTTATGGGAGACGCGATAGCCTTGGTTTTCTAAAATTGTGCGTAAGAGTAGAGACGTTGTAGTTTTGCCGTTAGTACCAGCGATGATAATTACGCCGTTTTTGACTTGCTGACTGAGTAATTGTAACAGACGTGGTTCAATGCGACGAGCAATAGACCCTGGTAATACACTAGCAGCACCGAGACGGAGCGATCGCACCCCAAACGTCACACTTTTCGCTGTCAACACCGCAAACCCTAAACGCAGTCTATCTATGAGATTGATTTTATTACCCACATTCGTATCCTCAATATTTTAGTTAATAGTCATTAGTCATTAGTCATTCGTCAAGAGTAATTGATTAATTCAAAATTCAAAATTCAACATTCAACATTAAAGAATTCTGGGGTAAAAATCTTCCTCATCCCCCTCATCCCCCTCATCCCCTCATCCCCTACTCCCTGTAAATTCCCCCAAGAGGTATCTTAAGAATAGTAGACGGGTGTCATATATCCAGCCCTGTTTGCCGAATTCAGCACACCTAACGATAAATAGTAGCTTGCAAGGTTCTGTTTTGATGATTAGTATCAAGTTTCATTTTTTACATAAAAAAATTGCTGACTGGCGGCGGTTGGTTTCCAAATGCCTGTTATTGTTGACTTGTTTGTTGATTGTTACTACGCAGCCAGTCTGGGCAGGTATTAATGATGACAATTATGATGGCAATATGTTTGTGGTTTATGCGGGTAATGGTTCCCTAGTACCGCCTAAACTCACGTTAGCCCAAGCTTTAGCCGAACATAAACCGACGGTGATGGCTCTTTATTTGGATGATAGTAGTGATTGTAAACAGTATGCGATTGTGATTTCACGAGTACAAGAATTTTACGGTCAAGCAGCTGAGATTATGCCGGTGAGTGTAGATACCATTCCCGCTAAACCGAGCTACGACCCCACAGAACCAGGATATTACTATACTGGAGGTGTGCCTCAAGTTGTAGTCTTTAATCAGTCAGGTGAGGTAGTTTTAAATAAGCAGGGTCAAGTACCCTTTGAAGAGATAGATGATAGACTGCGTGAAGTGTTTGATTTATTACCACGTACAGAATCAGTACAATTAAAGCGGCGATCTTTCAACGAGTTCAGCAGCGAGTTAGCTAAATAATTGTCAGGGTAGACCAAATTGGTCTGCCCTGTATTTTAGTACCATCTGTTACTGTATTTTTCATGTTGCAAAGGATAATCTTGATATATCTGCTTTTTAGTTAATAGTCCAAATTTAATAGTCCAGAGTTTTTTCCTAATGACTAATGACTAATGACTAATGACTAATGACTAATGACTAATGACCAATGACTAATTGAGAGTGTTCTGATGTCAAAGGTTTACACTACCGAGGAGCTAATTCAAATTTTGGCAGCTGAACGTCAAGCTTGCCTTAAAGGTGAACGTCTCAAGTTAGAAGTAAAGGTTTCTGGTAATCCTGTGATTGACCAGTTTATCAGAACCGAGGGTCTACAGAAATTCACAGCTTATCAAGACTTTAAAGCTGCGATTCACGATTATCAACGAGAAAATCAAGTTTCGGGTGTGATTTGGCGCGAGATGACAGTCAAAGGTAAAAGCTTGCGCTATCCAGAAGTAGACACGCAATTAATTGCACTCAATAGCGACTTGGAAATATTGAAATCAGCCAAAAATTCTATTTGGGATTTTTGGTGTGCAGTGACGGCAAAGATGGATTTGTATTTGAGTTTTAATAATAGTAAACAACATCAAAAAGTCACTATCGCTGATGTCGAGAGAATTGCTCACATCACAGAATGGGCTAGTTTATGGAAGTGGGAAAATTCTAACTTTTTGGAGATAATTTTACAGCTTGGTTGGGGTAAACCAGAAGAAGCAAGTTATAAACGTGGTAGACCAAAATCAGGTAGTGAATTTATTCATGCTGTAAATCCTGGTAATCTGCCGATAGGTTGAGTCAGGATATAAATTAAATGTAACACACCACAATTATGCGGTGCGTTACGTGCTGCTTTGAGGCATCCTACAATTAAATGATGAATTAGTTCTCCAGTGCTTCCGGTGGAGAAATATCATTGCCGACACTTTTACCCAGCGCACCAGACTTAATCCCTGGTTTGGCTACGGTTTCAGTCTGATGGCGTGGTGATGGCGAAACTGATGAAGATGGTGGAACTATGTCTTTTTCTCGCCGACTATCAGTAGTTGTTGACTGAGATATATAAGATAATCCTCCTACTGCTCCAGCTACGAGGGCTGTATAACCTACATATAAATGTAGTGGACGTAATTCTAATTTTAAGCCTGTGGGATGAGTTTTCTGTTGACACCAAGAAGGGACAACTGACGGCTCTGTGGTGGGTTTAGGTAAAGAAGCTGCTAAAATTGTGCCATTTAATCCTAAAGCATTTGCCATGACGCGGATAAATCCCCGCAAGCAGACATCTTCTGGTAAAACGTCAAAGTTGGCATTTTCCACCGCTTCCATTTGGTGGGGGGAGATGTGAGTATAAATGTAAAGTTGACTCAAACTGAGTTTTTTTGACTCACGGGCTTGTTTAAGTTGCAAGCCTATTTTACGCATTGTTTCTAGACGCTGTTCTTCTGCTATTTGCTCGGCTAGATTAGTTTTGGCAGGTTTTTTGTTTGATTTTAACCACTGGTTGAGTTTGCTAACTGGATTGTGTTCAGCATCTTTTGCAGTTTTCACTTCTGTAGAAGCGGATGACTGACTATCTTGGTGAGTATTTGTTTCTGATGGCTCAGAAATTAAGGACGCTGGTGTTGAGCAAGTAGAGGAATGATGAGGATTTTTTGGGTGAAAATTGGGTGAAATATAGGTATTGTAAGGATTGGGTGGAATATCTGCACAATTTTGCTGTTGTTGTTCTACAAATTGCTGACAGGTGATACTAATTGCTTCTCTACCTATAGCTTTGCACAATACTTTAGCTTGTTGACCTGAAGCACCTAATAAGATTTGTAACCTAGATACAATACGACGATAAACTTGACTACGATGCAGTTCAGTCTCAATCTGACTGAGGAGCGATCGCAATTCATCTTGAGAAAGGGCAAAACTCGGCCTTCCGGGAATATTTAATAAATACACACCTGTCGTAGTCATAATTCAGGTATTTTTGAGTAAATAAATAAAGATATTCTGTATAATTTTTTCTTTTCTTCATAAATCTATCCGGAAGTTTTAGTATTAATTTTACAAATTTTCCTAACTTCTAATTAAATCCGTAATTATTCGCATAATTGAATGCGAACTGAAAACCTTGTATATCAAGTAAATATTTGTTGGTATTGTGCTGATAGGTGAGTAGCACTTAAGAAAAATTTCTGTATACTAGGATATAGTTTTAAATTTTAACACTTAAGTATTTCCCAAAAATCTATTACTTTGAATTTGAAAACTTAATAATGTTAAGATTTTTGCCTTAACTCAGCATTTTCCGCAATAAACCAGTAAAATATGTACCCTCTCATAAAACAAGAGGGCAAAGTCTAGTCATGACTAATGACTAATGACTAATGACTAATGACTAATGACTAATGACTAATGACTAATGACTAATGACTAATGAATGCTGCTTGCTGAACAAAAGACTCAATCCATTGCAGATATTTTACACCTGCTACCTTTGCTAATTCATTATGTTCTGCTCCCGGAACTAAAATTAGCTGTTTCGGTTCGGGTGCTACAGCATACAATTGTTGACTCATAAAGGAAGGTATTGTAGAGTCACCAGTGCCATGAATGATTAAAATTGGCATTTGTAATTGTGGTATTTTTTTAATCGATTCAAATTTCTGTGTCAAAATTAAATCAATCGGAAATAAGCGGAAGGTATTGCGATAATCTATAACATCACGGATAGAAGTAAACGTACCTTCTACAATTAATCCGGCTGCTTTGGGCTGTTTGACTGCTAAATCAATTGCTACTGCCCCACCCAAAGAATGCCCATAAATAAAAATTTGTTCAGGTGGAATTTTTTTCTGCTGTACTAAGTAATTCCAAGCAGTTTCAGCATCTTGATAGATGTTGATTTCATTAGGGAAATTCCCTTCACTGCGGCCATAACCCCGGTAATCAAGTAACAATACAGAGAATCCGAGTTGATGAAATCTACTAGCGTGTGCTACATTTGCGCCAATATTTACCCCATTTCCATGCAAGTACAACAAAACCTGAGATTGGGGTGACTCGGCGGGAATCCACCAAGCGTGCATACGTTCCAGCTTACCAGAACTTACTTCTACAGGTAGCCATATATCTTGATATGGAAGTTGAAAATACTCTGGTGTAATTTCAATGCTACTAGAGGGAAAGAAAATAAACCGAGTTTGTTTGACAAACAGAAATAGGCAAATAGTCAGATAAGCGATCGCTGCGATTGTGCTAGCTACAGGTAGAAGCTTAAAAATTAATTGTATCATAGTTGACAATTTTTTGATATGTAAGCAGCTAATTTGATACTTTAACAAATATTGATAAAGACATAATTATTTAATAACCAGAATCAGTTAACATTTGCTAATTAGAAAGTCTCATTAAAATGAAAATGTGATGCCAAAATTGAAGGACACAGTAATCATATTAACTGGATTTAATTAGACTGACAGGTGAATAGTCAAATTAGTGAATGGTGGGAGAAGACTGTGAAGCTATTAAACCAAGTGCAAGAAGAACAACTCCGAGAAATAAGTAAACAGTTAGTACAGGTAAGACAAGAGAAATACATACGTATAGAAGAAGTAGCTGCTAAAACACATATTAGACTAACTTTCTTAAAAGCTCTGGATGCAGGCCAGTTTGAAGAATTACCAGAACCAATTTACATTCAAGGATTTATCCGTCGTTATGCAGATATCCTAGGGTTGGATGGTACGGCTTTAGCTAACTCCTTTACAGTGAACGTTTTACCACCAGAGTCTCAAGAGGAAAATCCACAGGAAGACAATCAAATTGCCCATAAAATATCTAAAATTCGCTTACCGCTTCCTGTCCCCTATGTCTTATTATCAGCAGTGGCTGTGATTGGACTGATTTATTTACTCAATTCCAAATTAACAGCTCAATCTTCGGCAAACAAACAAGACTCATCACCCACGCCTGTTGCTTCATCTCCCATAGCCGAAACTTTACCGAGCAAACAAGATGCTGTAGCCGATAATACAGCAAAAACCACTCCATCACCTGTCAGTACAGCATCTTCACCCTCACCCAAAAGCCCTGATAATTCCCAGGTGACAGTCTCTCTAGAACTGCAAGGTAACTCATGGATAGAAGTGAAAGCCGATGGTAAAACGGAGTTTGTAGGGAATTTAACCAAGGGACAACGGAAAACTTGGACAGCAGAAAATCAGCTGACTGTGCGTTCCGGTAATGCGGGTGTGGTATTGATTGCTGTCAATGAGCAACCAGCAACATTGTTAGGCAATTTAGGAGAAGTTAAACAAGTGACTTATTCTGCAAAAGTCAATAATCAATAGTCAATAGTCATTAGTGTTTCTCTCCTGCTCCCCCTGCTCCCCTGCTCCCCTACTCCTCAGTCTCCTATACCTCAACCTAGTTGCGGCTGACGTTGGTGCCAATTAGTTGATTGTTCATAAGCATAGGCTACTTGCAGTAGTTGGTGTTCTCCTAGCACTTTGCCAATGAGTTGTAAGCCAATGGGTAGTCCTTGCTCATCAAAACCACAGGGGACGCTGATTCCTGGTAAGCCAGCCAGGTTGACGGGAATAGTCATCAAGTCATTCAAGTACATACTCAGGGGATCAGTTGTTTTTTCCCCGGCTTTAAAGGCTGTGGTAGGTGCTGTAGGTGTTACCAGGACATCCACTGTCTCAAAAGCTGTTTCAAAGTCTTGTTTAATTAAGGTGCGGACTTTTTGCGCTTTCAGATAATAAGCATCGTAATAACCAGCAGACAGGGCGTAGGTACCAATCATAATCCGACGCTTGACTTCTGCACCAAACCCAGCCGCACGGGTACGAGTGTACATAGACAGCAAATTATCTGCTTCTGGCGCACGCCAACCATATTTTACGCCGTCGTATCGAGCTAGGTTAGCTGATGCTTCTGAGGGGGCGATAATGTAGTAACTGGCTAAACCATAACGGAAGTTAGGACAAGAAATTACATGAATTTCTGCGCCTAAGTTTTGTAGTTGTTCGATGGCTGTGGTTACGGCTTGTTCGACGGCAGAATCTAAACCTTCGCCAAAGGTTTCTTTGATGATGCCAATTCTTAGTTTACCTCTAGCTTTCAGGTCTGGTTTTAAGCTGGCTGCATAGTTGGGAATTTCAACTTTCAAGCTGGTGGAATCTTTGGGATCATAACCGGCGATCGCATTCAATAATATCGCCGTATCTTCCACTGAGCGACCAAACGGCCCAATTTGATCCAAAGATGAAGCGTAAGCCACCAAACCATAACGGGATACTAACCCATAAGTCGGCTTGAGTCCCACTACGCCACAAAAAGATGCTGGTTGGCGAATTGAACCACCAGTATCAGAACCGAGTGAAACAACGCATTCGTCGGCTGCTACGGCGGCGGCTGAACCCCCAGACGAACCACCAGGAACTCTCGACACATCCCAAGGGTTAGCAGTCACTTGATAGGCAGAACTCTCGGTAGAGCTACCCATTGCAAACTCATCTAGATTTGTTTTACCAACAATCACCGCCCCGGCATCAATCAATTTTTGTGACACCGTTGATTCATAAGGCGGAACAAAATTTTCTAAAATCCGAGAGGCGCAGGTGGTAGGAATTCCCTTAGTACACATATTGTCTTTCACGCCAATCGGAATTCCCGCTAGTAGTCCTATTTCTTCACCAGCAGCAATTTTGGCATCCACAGCCCTAGCCTGTTCTAAAGCTTTTTCTGCCGTTACGTGTAAGAAACTGTGCAATTTCGGCTCTAAAGCTTGAATACGGTTTAAAGCTTCTTGGGCAATTTCAACAGCCGAACGTTCTTTTTTTACTAGCTGTTCGTGTAACTCGCGGATGGATGCCATGATTACTCCCTCAGTGACTCAAACCATTGATTTTAGTACATATTGGGGGGCATTGGGGATTGGGGACTGGGGACTCTTGACTGGGGACTGGGAAATCAGAAGAATTGGGGTTCTTTGCAGGGGGAAAAGGGGAAAGTCTTCTCCCCCTTGCTCCCTGCTCCCTGCTCCCCTGCCTCTCTCGCTCCCTCATCTCCCACCCTGCGGGTGAATCCTACGGATACGCTGCGCGTTCTCTACGAGACGCTACGCGTTCGCGTAGCGTCTCTGTTCGCGGAGCGTCCCGTAGGGAAAGAGAAGCAAGCTACATCTCCCTCATCTCCCCCTACTCCCCCCACTCCCCTAGTCTAAAATTTTGTATATCCCTTAGACTAATTTTCCTCCGGGTGAAAAAACATTATGGTTAAAGTTGTTACTCGTAAATATATTGGTAAACAAAATGTCTATGATATCGGGGTTGAGCGTGACCATAATTTTGTGATCAAAAATGGTTTAGTCGCTTCTAATTGTTTCAATAAATCCCACTCAACGGCCTATGGATATGTAACTTATCAAACTGCATATCTGAAAGCTAATTATCCATTGGAATATATGGCGGCTTTACTGACTGCTAACAGTAGTGACACAGACAAGGTGCAGAAATATATTTCTACCTGTCTGAGTATGAATATTCAAATAGAACCACCAGATATTAATCGCTCTGGGGTGGACTTTACACCTGTGAATGGAAAGATTTTGTTTGGGTTTTCGGCGGTGCGGAATGTGGGACATAATGCGATCGCTGCTATTTTGGCAGCTAGGGATGAAGGCGGTGTGTTTACATCTTTGTCGGATTTTTGCGATCGCGTCGATCTTCGCACCGTCAACCGTCGGACTCTCGAATCATTGATTTACTGCGGAGCTTTTGACAAAATTGAATCTAATCGTCAACAATTAATCCAAGATTTAGAATTAGTTTACGATTGGGCGCAAAGTCGTGCTAAAGATAGAGCCACCGGACAAGGAAATCTCTTTGATTTGTTGGGTGTTCCTACTACCACGGATAAAAAAACAGCAAACGCCTTTGAGTCTGCACCTAAAGCTAAACCTGTGAACGATTATCCACCACAGGAAAAATTACGCATGGAAAAGGAACTCTTAGGTTTTTACGTTTCCGACCATCCTCTCAAATCTTTAACACACGCACCCCTTTTAACCCCAATTAATCTTTCTCAACTTGGTGAACAACGGGAAGACGCAAAGTTGTGTGTGGTTGTCATGCTCAACAATGTTAAAAAAGTGATGACCAAGAAAGGCGAAGCAATGGCAATTTTGCAAATCGAAGACTTAACATCTCAAACAGAAGCCGTAGTGTTTCCCAAAATTTACGAGCGTATAAGTTTTCTTTTGCAAGTTGATGTCAGATTAATTATTTGGGGTAAACTAGACCGACGAGACGAACAAGTGCAATTAATTGTAGAAGATGCAGAACCAGTAGAAACAGTGCAGATGGTGATGGTGGAGTTAAATACCCAACAAGTAGGCAACATCGAAGAATTACATCGCTTGAAAACTATTTTACAAGAACATTCAGGTGATAAAGAAAAGGCAAAAATGCCGGTGGTAGGAGTTATACAATCTGACAATTCTCGGAAGTTAGTCCGCTTGGGCTGGCAATTTTGCGTGCAAGATGCTCGTATTACCGTTCAAGCTCTGCAAAATGCTAGATTCTCTGCACACTTGCGATCGCTCACTGGTGGTTAGAGGCTTGTAGGGTGAATAACAACTCACTATTGACTATTGACTTGTAGAGACTCAGCAGGGCTAGTCTCTACATCATATATGCCCAATTCCTTCCACTCCCCAATTCCGCATATTCCCTTAATATTCATGAAAATTAATACTTTTTTCGTTACTTATGCGGATGTTAGTTTTAGGTAACTCATGGTATTTTTTTATGCCATATTGACTTAGGCAAGATTTAGGGGAAGGAGTTGAAACTGAATGATTACAACTGACTTAAGTAAATTTGTCTCGTATTGTAAAAAAATTCAACCCCAAACTCACGAAGAAATTAAACAATTCTTTGAGGGTGTGATTGTCTTTCCCTATGATAAAGAATTACTTTTGCAAGCTTATCTATTTTTAAATATTAGTAATTTGTTTCCTTCTTGCCATGAGTTATTGTTATTTGAAAAGTCTCCCATTGCCGATTACACAGATTTAGGAAAATGTGATTTTGTGTATTTGACCTTTCAAGGTAATCTGTTTTTAATCGAAACTAAATTTATTGATACACAAGCAACGGGAGCAACCGAAAGAAAACGCCGAAATAAGCACAGAAATAAGGTATTTGAACAAGTTATTACTTTAAAAAGTCGGTTTATTCATTATTGGTATATCCCCCCGGAACAATTAGAATGTGGCGTTTTTACTACAGATTCAGAAATGGATTGGCGAGGTGAATGTATCAACGTTGTTACTAAATCCATCTCTATTAATCATCTAGAGAAATGGCGCAAAAGTTATCAGCGAATTAACTATTTATAGCATTCCTAACTCCTCCCCGTTGACGAGGAGGGTCATCCATGCAACTATTGACTATTGACTGCTGAGACTGCATCTAGTAAAACTTTAGCAACTTGTAGGCACACAACTTGCACCTGTTCCTTGATGATAATTTTTGTAGGGTGGGCATTGCTTGCAACTTGCTGAAAGCCTTAGTTTTACGTCATTGGATGTGCAGGGAGCGACGCTTATTGAGAAAGGTGCAAGATATGACTAGGGGTTGTTTTTATTTTTGGGAATCATAATCAAAGTTTTGTTTAGGGTGCGTCAGCAGCGATAATTGGGTAAAAAAGAACAGATTTTCAACATCTGACGCACCCTAACAATGTGCCAGTTGCGTAAGTTCTGATTCAATTAAAGGAGAATCTCGTGAGTACAATCACCCAAACTCAAGCATTAGATGTCCCAAAAGCCATTATTCAGCGTCGCTCGATTAAAACATTTAAAACAGATGCGATCGCGCCAGAACTGCTTCAGCAATTAGTAGAGTTAACCGTAGCTGCACCTAGCAGTTTTAATACACAATCCTGGCGAATTATTCTGGTGCAAGACGAAGCACAAAAAGCCGCATTATCAGCAGCATCTTGGAATCAAAAACAAATTATTCAAGCCCCAGTTACCTTTGTATTCGCCGCCGATGCTAAAGCTGGCGAAGCAGACTTAACCCCAGTGTACGAAAAAGCCTTGCAAAATGGCGCATGGAACGAAGGCACTGTTAATTACTTTAAAAATGCGATTCCCCAATTTCAAGCCGGATTGGGAGACAAACGGCGAGAATATGCGATTAAAGACGCGATGATTGCTGCTACACATTTAGTCTTAGCCGCAGAAAGTTTGGGACTATCTACTTGTTTTATGAATGGTTGGATTGAAGAACAAGTCAAAGCAGTGATAGGTGCAGAGAATGAACCTGATTTAGCGATCGCAGTATTAGTACCTGTAGGCTATGCAGCCGAACCCCGTTTAGATCCTGGTCGCTTGCCATTATCTTACAACGTCTTTGTAGACAAAATTAATCATCCTTATCAAGATTAATTTAATAGTGAACAGTAGGGGTTTAGCATTGCTCAACCCTTACCTGTTCCGTATCGCACTAGGAGAAATCACCTTGACTTCTAACTTATGACTATAGACGGCTGCTGTATGATTCTACATATTGATTGAGTCACCTATATCTCTAGTAGGGTTAAATACATTAGATATATTTGTTACGGTTGCTAAAGAAATCAAAAGATGAAACTAGCAATCATTATGACTTATACACAAACCAGCGATCCAACTATTCGGGAATGTGTTCAATCCTGGCGAAAATTGAATGTAGACGAACAGCTTGCTTTGTTTTGGTTTGTCTATAAAGAAATGGGTAACACCGTCACACCAGCCGCCCCTCGTGCTAGCACTGTGTCGCCAGAAATTGCCGAAGGTTTATTTAATCAAGTCAAAGCATTAAACCATGAACAGCAATTACAACTACAACGTGACTTGATTAACTGTGTAGATAATCAAATTTGCCGCGAATACGGCTCTTTGAGTGATACCACCAAGCTATTATTTTGGTATCGTTTAGCTCAAGGTATGGAAAATACAACTATTGTTCCCATGCCTCCTAACTATCAACTGTCATCTCAATCACAACAACTGTTAGATAAAATTAAAGCTTTATCTTTTGAACAGCAGATTAATCTTTTCCGTGATTACGTTTCACCGATGGGTGCAGAAGCAAAAGCAGGTGCTGAGATTTAGATAATAAGCATTGTCTAGCAAAATCTGGTTAGCGGATTGATCAGCAATATTTGTCTGGGTAAATCAGGATAAATAAATAAACACAGAGGATAAATCATTTTTCTCTGTGTTTAATTAGCTGCTCTTGAGTTGAGATGCACCCTCAATAACGCCCTTTGCTTTGTAATCCATAATTTAAGTTGATTGATTAATGAATCCATCTGCCTTTTGACTGGTTTAAAAGGATTGATTGTAGCAGAAAGAGTCTATCTTTTTATAGTGTTGCAAATACCACTAAAATTTTTAACCTAAACAAAGGTATAGCTGATTTAAATCATAATTATTACATTGTAGATTTTCTGACTCAACAAACAGCAATTAATTATGTTTTGTTAAATAAACCAACCTGACATGAGGGAGGACTTTATGACTTCTACAAATGTGAATCCTGTAGAACAAGCTGTATCTAATTTTAAAAATTTGGATATAGATGACCGTTTAGTAGTATTCGGTTCAGTGTTTGGTAAAGTTGTCGAAACAATATCTACCAGTGAGATAGACAAGTTACCAACTCAAAAAGCTGCGGAGTTAGTCGCGCAAATTCAGCAGCTTTCCCCAGAAGAACAACTTTATGCCTTGCGTGATTTGCTACCAGCTTCTAGAAATGATCAAGATGAAGTCATGCTTGACCCTCATCCGAGTAAAGCAATGGTAGAACTAGCTCAAGGTGGTAGTACAATTCCCACAGGTGAGTATGGCGCAATGAACGCTGAAGGTAAATTAGCTTTTTGGTATTTCCTAGGTCAAAGATTAGGCAGCACAGTCATTGACATACCAAGGGATTATAAACCGTCAAACCAAGCCACAGAATTAATCAACACTTTGAAATCTTTAAATACTAATGAGTTGGTTTCTTTCCTGAAACAAGTTTTACAGACGAAAGTCAAGGCATAAATAATTAAGTATTGCTGATGAGGGGGAGCAAGAAATTAAATCTTGTATCCCCTTTTTTTAGGCATAGCAGAGGGAACAGGGGAGAATTTTGAATTGATTTGTCCATGACTTCCTTGTTAAATCCCCATTATTTATTTATGGGGATTCCCTCCTGCCTCCTTAACCTGAAATATGGTTATGTGATGAAAAGCAATGTTAATTCAATTCAAAGCTAACCGAGTCATATCATGTCCGGCTAATTACTGATGATAAGTTTTCAATGCTGATTTTTTCTCTTTTCTTGTTCCCTGTTCCCTGTTAAGAGTTCCCTGTCCTCACGATCCGTATTCGGTAGCGCAGGTGATGATATCATGAACGGTGGCGAAGATGCTGGAGCCAGAGAGATTTTACGGAAATTTTCGCCTATTTTTCGCCAGCAGGAGCAAGTTTGCGTAATTCTCGCCTTGTCTCTGAAAAATGCTTGATATATAAATACTAAAGATAAGTTTAATACACTGATACCTGAGTAATTTACCAGTCCTTAGAAACTTGAGCCTTGGGTCAAACTAGGTGGCTTCACCGAACAATTAGCCTCTTGCCTAGATTACCGGGTATGGGGTGTTTTTGTGATGTGACAAAAGTAACTCCAATAATACACAAAAAAACTAGGTAACAAGTATGACAATTTAACCAAGCATTAAACTCACAATCCGTCAATTTCTCAGTCCTGGTTAAGCTACAGGAGATCAATTCATTTTTTATGTTGACAGCAAATTAACTTACATTCAAGTCACAATTATGTCTCAAGCATTCTTACTCAAAGATATCAACCCTGATGGTGATTCCTATCCCGACGACCTGATCAACATCAATGGCACACTCTACTTTGTGGCGGATGACGGTACTGGTGAGGAGTTGTGGAAGATAGACG
>NZ_CAWMSA010000055.1:0-647 GCF_963870205.1 Anabaena sp. CA = ATCC 33047
TTAGCTGAATCAAAAAGAAGCCTCTCGCCTACCCGAAGAGGCGACGAGATGAATTTTTGGGCGGCGACGATTGACCTCCGACCATTATCAACCGCTAGGTTGATTAGGGAGCGGGGTCAAGGAGGAGTCGCCAGTTTTCTGACTTGGCAACCTGTCGATCCAATCTTCAATAAGTTGTGTAATTGTCTTTTCCTTGTCCTGTGCATAAGCCTTGAGCTTGTCATGCCGCCTAGAAGAAATGCGAATATGTAAGTCTTTTTTCTCCATAAATATGTACATAATGTGTACATATTTATGGTAATATATAAATGGTCGCTGACCCACCCACACGGCTGTAAACAACACGAAGTAGCGGTACGACGCTTGCGGAGGTAACTAGCGTGAGTAACGGGGAAAGAACATCGCCAACTGGTAAGCCATTGCTGTAATTCCATGTGATGTTGTACGTAAAACAATTAACTGCCTTGGGAAGCAGGGCGGCTGCCTGGGTTCTGGCTTGACCAGATAAAGGGGGAAACCCTAGAGATGCTACATAAGACTCGGAGCGTTTTTGGTAACGCACATTGTTAAACAATGTTCCTAACAGAGCAGTGGCAAATGAGACAGGAAGCCTACACTTACTGCTTGCAGAAGTGTAGGTACTTCAC
>NZ_CAWMSA010000056.1:0-10915 GCF_963870205.1 Anabaena sp. CA = ATCC 33047
CCCCTACTCCCCTGCCTCCCCTGCCTCCCCTGCTCCCCTGCCTCCCCTGCCTCCCCTGCCTCCCCTGCTCCCCTGCCTCCCCTACTCCCGGACACACTTTCAAGTTTTCACCTGAATTTACGTGGTTTCCATGAAAATTCTGTGGCTCAGGTTGGGAATACTCTAAGCAGAGGTTTTCCCTACTCATGGCTCACCTATGACTCAATCCTCACCACAACGCCGCAGCACTGCACTCACTACAAGAACCGAGTTTTCGCCTTTTGGGAACAAGCTAGTACAATCTGGCTATGTAAATACCGACCAAATGAGACAGGCACTGATTGAAAGTCGCAAGTCTGGTAGACCCTTGACAGAAGTTCTGGAGTCAATGACTGGGCGACAATTATCACCTGAATTTCTCAGACAATACAAGAAACAGCAATTATTTGAACTAAAAATACTATACGGTGTTGAATTCCTTGACCCAGAGGTTAACAATATCGGTAACACGATGGTGGCGAACCTCATCGATACCCTAATCCCGGTAGATATCTGTCGTCGCCATCGTTTAGTACCACTATCGAGAAATGATGAACACAAACCGCCTAGTGTTTTAGTGGCGATGGTTGCTCCTGACAATTTAGAAGCTTCGGATGACCTTAACCGGATTTTGCGTCCACAAGGTTTAGCATTACAGCGCATGGTGATTACTCAGGAGGATTACCAACAGCTCATCAACCAATATTTGGATGACTTGGCTGTGCGCCAAAAGCACATAGAACAAGAAAAATTTACAGATATTAATCAAGATTTAGAAAATCTCGGTAATCTCAATATCGAAGATGCTCCTGAAGAAATGGAGGCTGATTTAGGAGCAGCAATGAAGGGTGCAGAGGATGCACCAGTTATCAATCTTGTGAATAGAATCCTAGCAAAAGCTTTGCATGAGAAGGTTTCTGATATCCACGTTGAACCACAAGAAGAAAACCTCCGCATCCGCTTCCGCAAGGACGGTGTATTGCGGGAAGCTTTCGACCCCCTACCGAAAAAAATCATCCCCGCAGTTACAGCCCGATTTAAAATTATCTCTAACTTGGATATTGCTGAAAGGCGTTTACCCCAAGACGGGCGGATCAGACGGATGTTTGAGGGACGGAAAGTCGATTTCCGGGTGAATACTCTGCCGAGTCGCTACGGTGAAAAGGTTTGTCTGCGGATTCTGGATAACTCTGCTACTCAATTGGGATTAGATAAGTTAATTACTGACCCGGAAACGTTGCAGATTGTTAAGGATATGGTCAGCAAGCCTTTCGGGTTGATTTTGGTGACTGGGCCTACGGGTTCTGGTAAAACAACTTCGCTGTATTCGGCACTGTCAGAAAAGAACTCACCGGGAATTAATATCAGTACGGTAGAAGACCCAATTGAATACAGTTTACCGGGGATTACCCAAGTACAGGTAATTCGGGAAAAAGGGCTGGATTTTGCCACGGCGTTGCGGGCGTTTTTGCGACAAGATCCGGATGTGCTATTGGTGGGTGAAACGCGAGATAAAGAAACAGCCAAAACAGCGATTGAAGCTGCTTTGACTGGTCACTTAGTGTTAACTACTTTACATACCAATGATGCTCCTGGTGCGATCGCGCGTTTGGGAGAAATGGGCATTGAGCCGTTCATGGTTTCTAGTTCTTTGATTGGTGTGTTAGCTCAACGCTTGGTGCGGCGTGTCTGTTCTGATTGTCGTATTCCTTACACTCCGACACCGGAAGAGTTAGCACGTTATGGGATGTCTGCATCTCAAGAAGTCGGCGTTACCTTCTATAAGGCTAATACCATACCATCCGAAGCGATCGCTGACGCTAAGGCCCAAAATCAGCTTTGCCCAAGTTGTAATGGTGTCGGCTACAAAGGACGCTGTGGTGTTTATGAAGTCATGCGGATTAGTGAAAACTTACAAACTTTAATCAACGAAGAAGCACCCACAGAACGCATCAAGGAAGTAGCCGTAGAAGAAGGCATGAAAACCTTGCTGGCTTACAGTCTGGACTTAGTACGCCAAGGTGCTACGACTCTAGAAGAGGTAGAACGGGTGACATTCACAGATACAGGTTTAGAAGCTGAATTAAAAGCCAAGCGTAAGAGTGGACTTACCTGCCGCAGTTGTAATGCCATCTTACAACCCGAATGGTTGGATTGTCCCTACTGTATGACACCTCGGTTTGTGGATTAGTAATTAATAATTCAAACGTGCTTAATCACAACCTGACGATAGTCAAGAGTTTTGACTTTGGACGATGGATTGAATAAATAACAAAAGGGAGCAGAACTATGGAATTGATGATTGAAGACTTGATGGAACAAATGATTGAAATGGGTGGTTCGGATATGCACTTATCCGCCGGATTACCTCCCTATTTCCGCATCAGTGGCAAACTCACACCCATAGGCGATGAGCTATTAACAACTGATCAATGCCAAAGATTAATTTTTAGTATGCTCAATAATACCCAGCGTAAAACCTTAGAACAAACCTGGGAATTAGATTGTTCCTATGGTGTTAAAGGTTTAGCACGTTTTCGGGTGAACGTTTATAAAGAGCGTGGTGCCTATGCCGCTTGTTTACGCGCGCTCAGTTCCAAAATTCCTAATTTTGAAAAATTAGGTTTACCAGATGTTGTCAGAGAAATGTGTGATAAACCCAGAGGATTAATTCTGGTGACAGGCCCTACTGGTTCAGGTAAAACCACTACTCTGGCGGCAATGATTGACTTGATTAACCGCACAAAAGCCGAGCATATTTTAACAGTAGAAGACCCGATTGAATTTGTCTACGAACCAATTAAAAGTCTAGTTCACCAACGACAATTGGGTGAGGATACCAAGAGTTTTGCTAATGCCTTAAAAGCATCCCTCCGAGAAGATCCAGATATTATTCTGGTGGGAGAAATGCGAGATTTAGAAACAATTTCTTTGGCGATTTCGGCAGCAGAAACAGGACATTTAGTGTTTGGCACACTACACACCAGTTCAGCCGCGCAAACTGTAGACCGGATTATTGATGTTTTCCCCCACGAAAAACAAACTCAAGTCCGGGTACAATTATCTAACTCTTTAGTCGCAGTATTTAGCCAAACATTAGTACCCAAGAAAAATCCTAAACCCGGTGAATTTGGTCGGATTATGGCGCAAGAAATTATGATTGTTACTCCCGCTATTTCTAACTTAATTCGTGAAGGGAAAACATCACAAATTTACTCGGCAATTCAAACTGGCGGTAAATTAGGAATGCAGACTTTAGAAAAGGTTTTGGCAGACTATTACAAAGCTGGAATCATCTCTTTTGAAGCCGCTATGTCTAAAACTTCTAAACCAGATGAAATTCAACGCCTCATTGGCCCATCAGCTTCACAAGCAGCCAAAGCTGGTGCTGTAAAAGCACATTAGTCATTAGCCATTAGTCATTAGTCATTAGTCAATTGCTATATGGACTATGGACTATTGACTAAATTATTAATTTTTAATTTTAAATTGAATTATGCCAACATTTGTTGCCCGTGTTCGGGATTCACAAGGAAAAACTAGGAGCGAAAAAGTTGTTGCCGAATCCTTGGCAGATGCTCGCAGCAATCTTAGAGACAAAGGTTTTGTAGTTCAAGAAATTAAGCAGTCTCAAAGTTTCTCGGCGAATTTTGATTTTGAAAAATTACAGACTTCTTTTGTCAAAGTTACTGTTAAAGAAAAAGCGGTTTTTTCCCGACAACTGGCTACTTTGGTAAATGCGGGTGTTGCCATTGTCCGAGGGCTAGGTGTGTTAGCTGATCAGTGTGAGAATAAGAAACTGAAACAGGCTCTAATTGATATTAGCAACGATGTTCAAAGTGGTGTGAATTTGTCAGATGCTATGCGTAAGCATCCTGACTGTTTTGATGGTTTATATGTCAGTATGATTCAGGCTGGTGAGGTGGGTGGTGTTCTCGATGAAGTTCTAAATCGCCTAGCTAAGTTATTAGAAGATATGGCGAGATTACAGAACCAAATTAAATCAGCCTTGGCTTATCCGGTGGTTGTTGGTATTTTGGCTACTGGTATTTTTGTGGGAATGACTGTTTTTCTCATCCCGATTTTTGCGAGAATTTTCGTAGAATTAGGCACAGAATTACCGGCACTAACTCAATTTTTAATGACTTGTAGCGAAATTTTGAGAAGTTGGCGTTCCTTACTGATTGTTGGTACTATTGTAGGTTTGAAATTTGCCTATACACAGTATTATAAAACCCGTGTTGGTAAAGAAACAATTGACCGTCTTTCTTTAAAAATGCCTTTGTTTGGTGACTTGATTCAAAAATCTTCAGTTGCGCGGTTTAGTCGGACTTTTGGTTCTTTGACTCGTTCTGGTGTACCTATTCTGACATCTTTGGAAATTGTGCGAGATACATCAGGGAATCAGGTGGTTGCTAATGCTATTGATGCAGCGCGAGCCGAAATTCAACAAGGTGGTATGATTAGTCTAGCTCTACAAAAAGAGCAAGTTTTTCCACCAATGGCAATTCAAATGATTAGTATTGGCGAAGAAACTGGGGAGTTAGATGGAATGTTGATGAAAATTGCTGACTTCTATGAGGATGAAGTAGAACAAGCTGTAAAAGCATTAACCAGCGTTTTAGAACCAATTATGATTTTGGTTTTGGGGGGTATGGTGGGTACAATTTTGCTGTCGATGTATCTACCTTTATTTAAGGTATTTGAAAAGTTGGGATAGGTGGCTGTACTCCAATTCAAAAATTAAAGTTCAAAACATCAGACTAATTAATTTAAAATTTCTCTATTTTCTATTATCTGAATTAAGGATTTTAGATTTGAATTGGAGCAATTGAAATAAGTTAATTTACAGCAGACTTTTCAGTGGTTTTATTAATTTTGAATTTTGAATGAGAGAATTTTGAATTTTTATGCCTGTGCAGAAATCTTACTATGAGGCGAGCTTGGCAGAGTATAGCAATCATCTCCAAGCGATCGCACTACTCAAGCAACACCGTCCATACTTGGAATTAATTCCCAGTCTACGCCGTCCAGATGAAAGCTTGATTACTATCCCTCTGCCAATAGTTCGTTTACGTCATGCTGCATCTGCAACTACACAGGCAATCTGTCTCCCTTGTGATGTCGCAATTTTAATGTGTGATCCAGAGTGGAAAATCAAAACTGGAGCCGAAATTTTAATTTTTATCCATCGTCCCCATGAAGACTTTTCTGATTTGTTGGGACGTTGGCGACAAACTCAGGTGTTCCTCAACCAAGACTATGAATGGTTGATGCCCCATCGTCACAGTCATATTTTAAGCGAAGGAGCTAATACTGTATATCCGTTATTTGTAGTGTTTAGCGAAACCTCAGAACGGATTCAACGGGGGCTTATCGGTGCAGAATTGCCGTTTGTGATTCAAACAACAGCTTTACAACTTTTAGATGAGAAAGATCAAGAGGGGCTAGAGGCTAGGGGTTAACTTGACTCCCGACTCGCCAATTTCTCAAACAGTAAGGCAACTTTCTTTAAATCTTTATCACCAGGTTTAACTTCTACACCGCTAGATAAATCAATACCATCGGGATGAAGCTGACTCAAGGCTGTTAAGATATTATCTGGCGTGAGTCCTCCCGCTAGTAACCAAGGGCAGCTAGGACGAAATTGCTCTAACATCTGCCAATCTAAAGTTTTACCTGTGCCTCCCAATTGTTGCGGATGATAGGCATCTAGTAATAAAGTATCTATAAATTCAGTGTAAATACTGACTTGCTTCAGATGTTCTAAATTGCGAACTCTCAGAGCTTTAATGATTTCGACTGCTGGGAGAGCTTGACGCAACTGGTAACAAAATTCTGGGGTTTCATCTCCGTGTAATTGTACCCCAGTTAATCCAGAATCAAGTACAATTTGACAAATTTCTGCAATTGTGATATTGGCAAAAACGCCAATTTTGTCAATGTGGGCTGGTAGTGGTGCGATCGCTCGCTGAATTTGTGCTGGGGTAACGTAACGAGGCGAAGCAGGTACACAGATAAATCCTAACGCCGTTGCGCCTAGAGTGGCGATCGCCTGTGCTTGTTCTGGGTTAGTAATACCGCAAATTTTCACACGCATAGACATTTTTATATTAGTGATTACTACTGGATTACTGCACTGTAGCAATTTTATCTCGCACCCAAGCACGAAAAGCACGAGTAGTAGAGACTTCCCCATTCTGTTTAGCGGCGACAAGAAACTGGGGGATTTCCCTGACTGGTACTGGTGCAAAAGTCAAGCTGATTTCGGCTTCTGAATATTGCCCCTCTACAAGCGTATAAATTCTGAATGTACTGCCGTTATAACGCCAAAACTCAGGTACTCCCATCGCTGCATACAGCTTGAGCTTATCTATCGCCGAACGAGAATATTCGACTTCTAGCACCAAATCAGGCGGTGGGTCAATGGCTAGGTCAATATTTTCTTTATTTCTGACTAAAGCTTCATTTTGGATGTAATAGCTACTATCTGGCTCTGCTCCCCGTTTTAAATCATCCCGCGTTAAAGTTAAAGAGCCAGAACGTTTAATTTCTAAACCCAATTCTTCGCACAGAACAAATACAAAACCTTCAATTAGGCGGTTTGAGTTTTCGTGTAGTATTAGAGGAGTCATAATTTCTACTGTTCCATTGTCGTAAGCCAGTCGGTAGCTGCGTTCTGTACCCATCTCCGCTAACATAGTTTTAAACGTTTGCCAGCTAATGTTGTAGAGTAAACTTCTAGTCTCTGCTGATTGTGCGATCGCTACCATAATTGATTTCTCCCCAAAATATTGGCTTTACACACATCTTGCACCTGTTTCTTGATGATAATGTTTGTAGGGTGGGCATTGCTTGGAAGTTGCTCAAAGCTTTAGTTTTACCTTGTTAGGTGTGCATCGCCTTAAGCTTATTGAGAATGGTGCAAGATATAACGCTTTTCTCCTTCTAAACCCCATCATAGAGCCGGAAACAAGAGGTTCTAAGCTGATTTTGATTCAGGACTGACGCAACTAGCATATTAGTAGGGTGCGTGGCAAGCCTTAAATATTGCATTAAAACTCTCTTGTGGTACGGGCTTCTAGCCCGTCCGGTGCAGGCTAGAAGCCCGCACCACAAAAACTATATTTTTGCACTACTTTAGCCTTGCCACGCTAGTAGGGTGCGTCAGATATCAAAAATACGTTTATTGACAGCATTTAAACAGTCTGACGCACCCTACGAGACATCTGTAATGGGACACTTGCGTAAGTCCTATGGTTGATGAATTTCGGTTGTGTCCTAACAAACTCTATAATTTTCTAGGTCTAGTTTTACCTCGACCTTTATATTTAGGAGAAAAAAGCTTGATTACATCTTTATTAGCTGCTGCTGCATCTGTACCCGTAACTCCTGAATGGAGTCCTACCGTAGCCATTATTATCAGTGCTAGCAGTGTAGTAGCTCTTTTACTAACTCTCAAAATTGATCAGCCCCAAGTCGGCCCGAAATTACCTGGACTACCTGTAAGTCTCGGTGCATTTATCGGTGCAATGGCTTTTGGTCATGTTATCGGTATTGGTATTGTCTTGGGACTAACTAATATCGGTCGTCTGTAAATTGGGATATCAGCAAGACGCTTTAATTTGACCTCTACCCCTCTCCGACGCGGAGAGGGGAGTTAAAAGCTAAGTTGATGAAAATACTTTTATCCCATATAGAGACGTTGCATGCAACGTCTCTACAGTGTGCGATATCTAAACCTTTCTTTTGAGAGAGGATTATACAACTTCTGCAAGCGGAGTATTGAGGTGGCTGTTAACTGACGGCTAAATCTTATGACTCATGCAGGAGAAAAAACTATGTTGTCATCAATAATATTTGCAGTCCAAGTTACTGTTCCTAACACCGGGACAACTTGGAACTGGACAGGAACACCTATTATTATTGGTAGTTGTTTATTAGTTTTGCTAATTGCTGGCTGGTCAATTGAGGAACCCCATGTAGGCCCGAAAATGCCTTTACCTTTCCCATCATTGTTTAATAATCCCAGTGTTGGCACTTTCTTAGCAGCTATGAGTTTTGGTCATCTCATTGGTGTTGCTGCTGTTTTGGGCTTGACTAATCTCGGTGTGATTTAATTTGCAGCGATTTTCAGAATCTTGTAGAGACGTTGCATGAAACGTCTCTACATTGGTAGGATATAACGAAAAAATACCACAAGACTGATAAGCTTGTGGTGTCAGGTGATTATTTATACCTAGCTCGTGGCTTAACGCCGGGGTGTACCTAAACCACGACGCTCAAGCATTTGCCGCACCTGTGGGCTAGGTGTATAGTTATAGCCGTAAGCTGAGTTTTCTGAGTCATCCATAACTTGAGGTGTGAGTAATACAATTACCTCTCTGCGTTCATTCTCTCTGTTTGTTCTTCTAAACAGTGAACCAATTAGCGGAATATCACCCAAAATGGGAAGCTTAGAAACACTTGTTCTATCTTGGTCTTGAATAATACCTGAGAGAATTAGTGTCTGACCATCTCTTAGCCGAATCAAACCGGAATTAAGAGAGCGTTCAGACACCAAAAAGATTCTTTGGCTACCGCCTCCGCCAACATTTAGATCAGCTTCAGATTGAGGTGCTTTGACAACCGGTGCAACTGATAGGGAAACAAAACCATTGTCATCAATCCGATCCACTTTAACTGATAGGGTTAAACCCACTTCTGTTTTCTCAGCTGTAATCGTTTGTATAGAAGTACCTTCACCACGAGTTACTTCACTTTTAAGGTTTCCAAGCACTTCTTGTGTTAGCTTGACATTAGCCTGCTGCCCTTCTTGTACAATTAAGGTAGGGTCGGTTAATATCTTGGCGTTGCCATTTGTAATTTGAGCTTGCAAGCTAGCTAAAAGACGTTTAGGATACTGAAATAGACTAGGTAGTGCAGCAGTTATAGCCCCACGAGTTCCTTCTTCCACTGTCGTAGTTTCAGTTACTACTCCTGTTGTTGGATTGGTAGTAGTAGTTCTTCTGATAATATTTGGTGTTCCTTCTGTCACCTCAGTAATTCCTGTACTGAACGGATCTCCTGAAATACCTGCTCTTCTCTGTAAAAAGCTTAGATCCTGACCTGGTGTATCATTAATAGAGCCTCCACCGGGATTGTTGATAGTGATTCTTCTCGTGTCTACTCCAGTGTTAGGAACAGGGCCAACAGATTGGGTTAAATCCAAGAAAGTATTACCACCACTATAGGGGTTAGCAGTCACCGTTGGATTGAGATTAGTACGCACAGAGTTAGAACTAGGTGGATTAAGACCACCAAAATTTAGAGATGCTGTACCGCCATCAACAGAAAAGTAATTTTTACCAATGCCAAAAGCAACACTACTGTTATACAGTTGGTCTCCTGTCAGGTTGACATCAATAATTTTGACATTAACCACCACTTGACGACGACGAATATCAAGCTGAGTTAATTGAGTTATTGCCATCTCAACTAACCTGGGAGTTCCAATTAAAGTCAGCGCATTGGTACGCTCGTCTCCTAATGCTTGTAACCCTCTCAGTAAAGGCTTCGAGTCTTGAAAATCAATCCGTTGAGTTTCAACTCTAGTTTCTGTAGTTGTCTGGGTTTGGGTAATAGGTGCAACTCCAGTACCTACAGGTACAGCATTAACATTAGTCACTTGGCGTTCTCTGCTGACAGCAGTTTCAGCACCTAAGCCCACCAGAAAATTTAACGCGACTCCCACATTTACCTGATTGAGCCTTAAGCTACGCATGACTATATCACGGGTAGAGTTAGGTAGCTTCGGCCCTACAAAAATAGTTCTATTACTGCGGTTAGCTTCTAAACCACTCAGACGCAAAACGTAGTTAAACACATCTTGCACTGGCTCATTTTCGATATCTAAAGAGATGGTTTGCTGAGTTGGCTGTCCCTGTGTACCCTCTTCTCCACCTATATAAGCTAAGTTGAGATTAGCAGCACGAGCCAACAACGATAAAACCTCACGCACTGGTGCATCCCGCAACACCAAGCGGGGAACACGTTCTTGAGTACCTAAATCAATGGTGCTAGGAGACGCATCTGTGGCAGAAATGGCAATGTCTCCAACTGGGGGGGCGACGGCTCTAGGTAAGAATGGGGGGGCTTGGCTGACGGGTTGACCTACTCCCGCAGGTTGGGCGGGTTTACCATCAATTGTGATTTCTGGGTTGGGTACAAGCACATTTGGCACTGCACCGGGTTGAGCCTGTGCAGATGTAGGTGGTGTTGTAGATGTGGGTGGGTTTGTAGATACTGGTGGCGTGGGGATATTTGGGGCTGATGCTGCGGTTCCGGTTGATGGCGTGTAACTCAGGGTAATTGCTTCTGGTTTTCTGACTACAGGTTGACCACTGGGTGCATCATTATTACCAGTGACTATGACTCTGATACTATTAGCATCGAGTTGAACAACTTCAACTGAGACAATTCCCGGCGCAGGATTTTCTTGACGGAAATTTTTACCTTGTGGTAAACGCAGTTGTGTGTTGATAATATCTGAAACTAAAGCGTTGCCTCTTTTTGTGGTAAAAATTTGGGGACGCGAACCGGCAGAAGTTTTTAATATCAGGCTAACTCCCCCATTGACGGGGTTTAGCTTGACTTCATTAACTTGTGTAACTTGTGCTAATACTGGTTGGGCTGCTAGAAACGACAAAGCCGCAGCACCCAATATAAAATTATTACCGTGAAGCTGTTTCACAGTTCATTCCTCACCTAATAAGCAATTCAAAATTCAAAATTAGGGACTGGGGACTGGGGACTGGGGACTGGGGACTGAGTAAGAGTTTTTCTCCTCATCTCCCTCATCTCCCTCATCTCCCTCATCTCCCTCATCTCCCTCATCTCCCTCATCTCCCTCATCCCC
>NZ_CAWMSA010000056.1:11010-83900 GCF_963870205.1 Anabaena sp. CA = ATCC 33047
GCTTGTAATTGAAAAGATGTTGTAATTGGTGCTGGCCCTATCCTCCGTATAGGTTTGCCGGATGGATCTGTTGCTTGGATGTTTGCTAGTGTTGATTGATAATCTCTGACTATTAGTAATGGCTGTAAACGCTCTATATTGCGAATAATCGCTTGGGTTTGTTCGTAAGTACCAACGATTTCCACATTAACGCTAGCGCGTTTGAGTTTGCCGTTGACTGCTGCTCCTAGAGAATTATCGGTGACAACTTCTGGTTTTTGTGTGACTGGTACAAACTTTTGTAGTTTGGCTCTGACTGCATTTACAGGAATTTGACTATTTCCAGATTCAACTAAACGATTGATATCCAAAAGTAGGGTATCTAAGGTTTTTTCATCGGAAAATAAAGCTAAAATCTGTTGTTTTTGCTGTTTGGCTTGGGCTAAGTCTTGTTTGATTTTGCCAATTTGTCTGACAGTGGCTTGCTTTTGCTGGATTTGTCCTTGTAAATCGTTGTTTTGTGCTTGTTTTTGTTGATAGCTTTCCCAAGCTGGCATTACCATGTTAAGCAGCATATACATGGCTCCTGCTATACCTAAGACTCCGACGACTATACCGATGATTTTCGGGGTAAAGGTGACACCAAAAACCACAGGGTAAGCGGGTGCGGCTTCTAAGTCTCCGGCGTGTTCGGCAAAATTTAAATCATCACTCAGCGTCATTTTGTAATGACTCCTGTTTGTTGCATACTGCGAATCCGGGTTACTAATCCCACTGTGCCTTTTTGTTCTAATTCTCTGATTAACTCAGAGGCGGGAACATCACTCAGGCTGGATTGTATTGTATATTTTACTACTTGAGGAGGCTTAATTGCTACACCATTTTTAGTAGGAGTTGCTGGTATGGGTGCATCTACTAGGGCGGCTGTAGTGATTCGGCCGTCAGAGGACTTGAAGAACCGGGACTGTTGCAGGCTTAACAAGAAGTCATTGACATCGTTAAAAGAGCGAGCCAAGCCGGTGATTTCTATACCACCTGCGGGGTTAGAGGCGGGTTTTCCTTCGGCTGGGGGAGTTGGTGGAATTTGCCTGATATTCTCAATCTGTACGGCGGCGGGGATGCGATCGCGCAAATCTTGCAACATCGCCGACCAAGGTCTAATCTGGTCAAATACACTGACTAAACTTTGTGTTTCGGCTTTAATAGTATTAATGTCGCCCTTGATTTTGTTTATATTGCCGATTTCCGCATCTAACTTTTTGCCTTCTTCTTCTAGTTGGGCGATCGCTTGCTCTAGTTTAGTATTTTCTGTCTGCAAGAACCACAACCCACCTCCTACCAACAGAGGAAAACATAAACCCAGCCCCACCCCAAGATACACAGGTGTTAAATCCCCTGTGGGCAGTTTCAGTCCTGATTTTTTATCAGCTTTCGGCTGGTAAGCCGGACGGTCTTTAAGAAAGTTAATATCTAAACTGTACATTTACTTAAATCTCCCGCATCCCTAAACCAAGGATTATCCCTAAACCAGACCTTTGTGTGATCGGGTACTTTTCTTCATCTACTTCTAAGGATAAACACCCTATCGGATCTATTTGGCTAGTAGGTATACCGAGTCTTTGTGTAAAGAACTCATCTAATTGTTGTAATCCGCCTCCGGGGCCAGCTAATAAAATTTGTGCTACTTCTATATTTTCACTTTGATTGAGGTAAAAATCTATAGAACGGCGTAGCTCATCTGAGAGTTCTCCCAAAACTCGCAAAAGTCCAGCCATACCTGGGTCATTGGCTGTCATCCCGGTTTTATCACTATCTACGGGAGTTACAGGAATTGTGATATCATATAACATCTCCATATCCCGTGATACCGGTTGACTATTGACCCTGGCTAGGGGCATTTGGATTTGATAAGTCCCTATCGGTACTGTCCGGGAAAATTGCGGTACACCATTGACAATAATCGCGATTTCTGTACTATCAAACTCTATATCCACTAACACAGCTGCTTCTTGTGGACTTAAGTCTCGCAGATAGCGATCGCGAATTATCCGAATCAAGGCAAAACTGTTAATCTCTAAAACATCAATTTGTAATCCTGCTTGCTCAAACGTACTAATATATGTATCTGTCACCTCCTTACGGGTAGCAACTAACAGTACATGTACCTTTTCAATGCCATCCTCATCTACAAAGTACCCAAGTTTTTGATAATCTACATCAGCTTCTTCGCGGGGATAAGGTAAATACAATCCTGCTTCGTGATTTAACACCATCTCCCGCAGTTCTTTGTCATCCAACTCGGCTGGTACAGGTATGATTCGGACAATTGATTCCCGTCCGGGAACACCAGTGGCCACTCGTGAAGTCTTAATTTTACTTTCAGCCAAAGCTTGCTGAATTAGTTGCGCCATTGCTGGGGTGTCAGTGATTTGGCCATCGGTGACAATTCCTTCGGGAACTGGTACCGATATGAAAGATTCGAGTTTCAAGCCTTGACGCTGCTTGCGTAGTTGCACTACATTCACTCGTTCTGGTGCTATTTCAACTCCCACCCTGCTTTGAGATTTACCAAACAGACTATTGAAACTTTTCACCGCTTTTATGCCCAATGGACTGCTAATTGTTAAAACTTAAATCTTACTCAAGAATATTATCCGTATTGGGTAATTGATTTAGCCTATAATCTCGACAATTCTGCATAAGCTTCTGCCCCTAATCAAGCGTAAAAATACTGGTAAGATGATACAATTGCAAAAATTTAAACAACTGGTTGCCTGGATGCTGTTAGGATTACTGACCAGTTGGATGGTTAGTTGCAGTACAGGAAATGTGACTACAAAAACTCAACAAACTGCTGCGGGAACAGCAAACATTGAGTTTTGGACAATGCAACTCCAACCTCAATTTACTAACTACTTCCAGAGTTTAATTGCTACCTTTGAAACACAAAATCCAGGTATAAAGGTTAACTGGGTTGATGTCCCTTGGGCAGCCATGGAAAACAAAATTTTAACAGCTGTCTCCGCAAAAACGCCACCAGATGTTGTTAACCTTAATCCAGATTTTGCTTCTCAATTAGCAGGTCGGAATGCTTGGTTAGACTTAGATGAAAAAGTCCCAGCACAAGCACGTTCCTCCTATTTACCAAATATTTGGCAAGCTAGCACACTCAATGGCAAAAGTTTTGGTATTCCTTGGTACCTCACCACAAGGTTAACTATTTATAACACTGATTTATTAAAACAGGCAGGTATAAGTAACCCACCGACTACTTACGCAGAATTAGCACAAGCGGCACAGCAAATTAAAGAGAAAACTGGAAAATATGCGTTTTTTGTGACTTTTGTCCCCCAGGATTCCGCAGAAGTTCTACAATCATTTGTGCAGATGGGAGTCACCCTCGTAGATACTCAAGGTAAAGCGGCTTTTAATACGCCTGAAGGGAAAGCAGCATTTCAGTATTGGGTGGAACTTTACAAAAAAGGGTTATTACCTAAAGAAGCATTAACTCAAGGACATCGCCACGCCATAGATTTATACCAATCTGGCGAGACAGCATTATTAGCTTCAGGGCCGGAATTTCTGAAAACGATTGCTAACAACGCGCCTAAAATCGCTCAAGCTTCGGCGATCGCACCCCAAATTACAGGCGATACCGGTAAGAAAAATGTGGCTGTGATGAATATCGTCATTCCCCGCGACACCAAAAACCCGGATGCGGCGGTGAAGTTTGCTTTATTCCTCACCAATGATGAAAATCAATTAGCTTTTGCTCAAGCTGCTAATGTTTTACCATCTACTAAAAAAGCCCTTGCTGACAGTTACTTTAAAGATGTTCCAGCTAATGCTACTACAGTAGAAAAAGCGAGAGTAGTTAGCGCACAACAACTACAACAAGCGGAAATCTTAACTCCGGCGTTGAAAGACATTAAAAAGTTGCAAAAAGCAATTTATGAGAACTTACAAGCCGCAATGTTAGGCGAAAAAACCGTAGATAAAGCCGTAGAAGATGCGGCGCAACAGTGGAATAATCGTTAGGGACTGGGTATTGGGTATTGGGTTTGTTAAGTCAGTCTTTTAGCTGTGACAGGAATCTCAATCATAAACTTTGCACCTTGTCCCGGTGTGGACTCACACCAGAGTTTACCACCATGCTTCTGATTGACAATTTGATAGCTCATATATAAACCCAAGCCTGTACCTTCGCCAACAGCTTTGGTGGTAAAAAAAGGATCGAATATTTTAGAGCGCATCTCTTCTGGAATACCGATGCCATTGTCACTAATCGTAATCATCACACGGTTGGTATGGATTTGACAAGTTTGAATCGATATGGTAGGGAGGTTAGCTGAAATATCTGAAAAGGAACGCCCTTGATCAGATGCTTCTAAAGCATCAATCGCATTGTTCAAAAGATTCATAAACACTTGATTAAGCGAGGCTGCATCACATTCTACCCGTGGTAAATCACTATATTCTTTAATCACCTGAATCTGTGGGCGATCGCCACTCCCTTGTAATCGATGTTGTAAAATCACCAAGGTACTATCAATACCTTGGTGAATGTCTACCGGCTTCCATTCTGCTTGATCCAAGCGTGAAAAGTTCCGCAGCGATAACACAATATTAGAGATGCGTTCAGTACCGCTTGTCATGGACTCCATAATCTTGGCTAAATCTAAGCGTATAAACTCCGGGTCAATTTCATCTAATTGCGCTTGTAGAGGTTGACTTGGATGTGGATATTGCTGTTGGTAAGCTTGCAATACTGTCAGCAAATCTTGGATATGTCCAGAAAGATGGCTTAAGTTACCATAAATGAAATTAATCGGGTTATTGATTTCATGGGCAACCCCTGCTACCATTTGTCCCAATGCAGACATTTTTTCACTATGAAGCATCTGTAATTGAGTTTTTTTCAGCTTTTCTAGAGTTTGCTGAAGAATAGTATTTTTCTCGTTTAATTCTTCAGTTCTCTGCTGCACTCGCACCTCTAGAGTTTCATTAGTTTGGGCTAATTCAGCAAAAGCTAGACGTAGCTTAGTTTGTGCTTGTGTGAGTTCGGCAATTGTCGCTGTTAGCACCAAAATGGTGAGTGTAATCACGGCAATAAACAATTGCAGTTGGATTAAAGATTGGTTGAGATTTTGACTAGCAAAACCACCTTTACCGTTGACAGTAGCAATGACGGCGATCGCAGCTACAATAAAAGTGAACAGCGTTGCACCCGGTTGACCCAATCGAAAGGCAGACCAAATCAACATCGGAATCAACATATACTCCAGATGATACCCGTCACCAAAAGCAACCTTGCTGATTAGAATTACCAACCCCATCAGGATAACTGACTCTACTACCACTAACCAGAATCGTAAAAAGTATGATTTGCCTGGGGAGTGTAAAGTCTGAGGCAAATTTTCATCATCCTCTGACATTGAACTCCGGGATAACAATGAAAAGATTAAATCTTGGTTTTTTTGAATAAATTGCCCAAAACTCAGCAAAATAGGGGTAACAATAAAAATACCTGAAACATTAGAAATCCACCAAGTTAACCAAACAGTTCCATAAGCCGAGAAGGGAACTTTACCACTCAACGCCAAGCTAGCCACTCCCACAGTTGCATTGATTATCGGCCCTACCATCCCGGTGAAAATCAGAAATTTGAACACATCGGTAACACGTTCTAAGGGATAACGCAGGTTAGTAGTTTTGCGTAGCAGGAAAGCACCCAAAATAGTCCCTAAAGTGGTGCCGACGGCAATTAAGAAAACTGGTAGCGTTGAAATCAACAGGGATAAAAAACTAGATGAATCTCGGAACGCCCAAAAGTTGGCGAAAAATGAACCCAGCAAAACACCATACCCCATCCCGTTACCGAACAACAGCACAGCCCCAGCCGCAATGCCATCGGGAGGCCAAACAGGAGTTACATCTTGAGGCGTAGAGGCGAGATGGCGGGAAATTTCAGCCATTTCATAGTAGGCGAAGGCTAAAACAACGTTACCGCCAATTTGCCTGAGTGCATCCGGGAATATAGGGTTTTTTTGTTGAATCATCCGTTTAGTGGTTGTTTTATATCAATTTGTTTTATAAACCTAGAATGCCCTTTTCCTTTGACTTTGGAACATCACAACCAAGAAGGAATGATTACAAATGATTTTCAGCAATCTTTTCCAAAAAGTGACCGATTAAATATAAAGAACCGCATAAAACCACTAAGTTATCTGTGGTGTTAAAAGCTGCTTCTAGGGCTGATGATAAATCTAAGTAAGTCTCACAAGCACCTAAGTCTGAACAAATATTATTAGCTAGCTGGGCTAAATTTTCTGGATTAGCTGAACTATGGTCTGGTACTGGTACTAAATATAATTGTTCATCTGGACGCAGTAAAACTTGAAAAATATCAGCATGGTCTTTAGTAGATAACATACCCATCACCCAAGTGATATTTTGATAATTGAGACTATCTACATAATCGCGTAAAACTTTAGCGGCGGCTGGATTATGTGCGCCATCAATTAATAATTTCTGGCTGTAAAAATTTAGCCATTGCATCCGCCCAGGCCATTTAGTTTTAGCCATACCATTAATAATTGCATCTGGCGAAATTTGCCAACCTTTTTGTTGTAGAATTTCTAAAGTAGCTAAAGCCAAAGATGAATTATTTAATTGAATTTGTCCCGGTAAAGGTAAAGGATATTTAATTAAATTGCTATTTTGAATTGATTGATATTCTGCCCAACCTGGCTGTATTTCTCGTGCGGGTTGTGGAGTGATTAATGGACATTGTAATTCTTGAGCGCGCGATCGCACCACTTTCTCCGCATCCGGTGGTAACATTCCCATCACAGCCGGACACCCAGGCTTAAGAATACCAGCTTTTTCCCCGGCAATTTCCGCCACAGTATTACCTAACTGTTGCCAATGTTCCCGACTAATAGAAGTAATCACCGTCACCAGAGGTTCAGATATCACATTAGTAGCATCCAAACGTCCGCCTAAACCCACCTCTACCACAGCTAAATCAACTTGTTGCTGGGCAAAATATAACCAAGCAGCCGCAGTCACCACTTCAAATAAAGTCGGGTACTCATCAGAGTTGACAGCCGCCTTCACTTGTAGTAACAATTCGCAAAATTCCTCAGCAGAAATTTGCACTTCATTCAGACAAATACGTTCAGTCCAATTCACCAAATGGGGAGAAGTATAGCGTCCAGTACGATAACCCGCTTCAGTCAGAACAGAAGACAAATAAGCACAGACAGAACCTTTACCATTTGTGCCAGCAACATGAATGACTGGAACTTGATGATGCGGGTTGCCTAAATTAGCTAAAAGCCTATGAATACGGGAAAGTCCCAGGTTAACGCCAAAATGTTGAAATGGTTGGAGGAGAGAATTTATATTCACGAGTGGGGAATGAGGATGAGGGGGATGAGGGAGATGAGGGGGATGAGGGGGATGAGGGGGATGAGGGAGATGAGGGAGATGAGGGAGATGAGGAGAAGAACTCTTACTCAGTCCCCAGTCCCCAGTCCCCAGTCCCCAGTCCCCAGTCCCCAGTCCCCAATACCCAATCCCCAGTCCCCAAAATCGACAAAACCGACTGTTGTCGTGAAGATAACAGTCGGTTAGAAAATGGTTATCTTAAGCAGAGTTTAGGCTTGTTTGTTCAAAAAGCCTTGAACTTGTCTTAAAGCAGCCGCACCGATGTTAAAAGCAGCCCAGCCACCAGCAACAGCGATAGGAGCTAAAACGACGACGACACGAAAATCAATATTATCCATTTCTAGTACCCCTCTATCTAGTGGAAATTAAAGTTTTATCAACTACTCTCATTTTTATTTTTAGCTGAAGTGGGCAATTTTGCTATAGGGTTTTGTAAAGAAAGTTTAACAAAAGAGTCATTAGTCATTAGTCATTGGTCATTAGTTGTTAGTTTTTCTCCTCGGCTTCCTCGGCTTCCTCTGCTCCCCCTGCTCCCTACTCCCTCACCTAAACCCAATATCCGTTCCCTTGCCAGCGTGTACCAAGGCTAACTTTTTGTAACGTTCGGCGTGTTCGATGAGTTCTGCGGCTTCTTCTGGGGTGACTTGACGTACAACTTTGCCGGGAATGCCGACAACTAGAGATAAAGGAGGTATATTTTTGGTGACTACTGCACCAGCACCTATGATGCTACCTGCACCAACTCTGACTCCATCTAACACAACTGCGCCAATACCAATCAAACAGCCGCGCTCAATGTGGGCAGAATGTACTACAGCACGATGTCCTACTGTCACATGGTCTTCTAAAATGGTGGGTAAACCGGGATCACCGTGTAAAATTGCCCCGTCTTGAATGTTAGTGCATTCGCCAAGTTCAATGCGTTCTACATCCGCCCTGACAACAGCACCATACCAAATGCTTACCCCAGGGGCTATATTTACCGAACCCATCACCACAGCGTTAGGTGCGATGAAGGCGGCTTGAGAAAAATCAACAGAAGGCCAGTAAGAAGTGGTAGACACGATAGAATATGAATATGGTACCCAGGAACACTGGAAAAACTCCATCCTTGAAGGCTGGTTGCAAAACCAGAATATCACAGTGTCACACCTCGAAATCGAGGCAGACAACGGTGAAACTTGTTCTTGCCACAATGCCTTTTTTTGTCGCAATGAACAAACCCCCCACAGTGGTGGAGTGGAAGTGTAAAATCCAACTCACTGGTGCTGGTGAAGACGAAACTATGATTGTACGCACTTCATGATGAATCCAGGTTTGCAGTACCCTATATTTGGCCCTGACATCCAGTGTCCGCATTGTCGCCAAACAATTCCGGCGTTGACACTGACTGATACCTATTTATGTCCTCGTCATGGCGCATTTGAAGCGAATCCCAAAACTGAAGAGTTAGTTCATCTCCAATCTGGGCGACATTGGCGGCGATGGAATAATGAATGGTATAGACAACATACTCATCCTGATGGCATTCGGTTTGAAATTCATGAAGCCTTAGACAAGTTATACACCCAAGGCTATCGAGCAACACGAGTGATCATCGCCAAACGTTATCAGGAATTGATGAGTGGTTATTTAGAACGTAGCACTCCTTGGCGTTCAGGACAGCAAGAAACATCATCTGCCAGACTTTACGGTTTACCTGTAGAATTTAGTCCAGATCCCGCCGAAGAACCTTGTTGGGATGTGATTAATTTCGATTTAGATAAAGAACCGGGTGTGCCGGTGCGCTACCCTTATTTTCGATTGTTTGAGTAAGATTCCATAGTCAATAGTCAATAGTCAAGTCTATAATTTCTAGATTTTGACTAATGACTAATGACTAAGGACTAATGACTAATCACTAAATTATGCACCACGCTTCTATTCGGACTGCCAATATCCATCAAGCGATCGCCTTTTATGAAACACTAGGTTTTACTGTCTGTGAACGCTTCACTACAGGCTATACCCTAGCTTGCTGGATGGAAGGTTTAGGCGGCAGAATTGAACTGATTCAAATTCCCCAACCTAAACCAGCACCCGATGCTTTTGGTGATGAGCATTATGTGGGATACTATCATCTGTCTTTTGATTTAACTGACTTTACCCCAGATTTACCAGGGTGGTTGACAAATTTACAAGAATGTGTTCAAGAAAAATCAGATTTACCACCGTTAAAAATATTGTTAGAACCAACACAGCAACAAATAGGCGATCGCATTTGGGAAGTCGCCTTCATTGCTGATACTGATGGCTTACCATTAGAATTTATCCGCTTATTAACTAAACTTAATTAATTACTTCTATTAAGATTGTCTTTTTATATACCTTGTGATTGTTCACCTGATAACATATTCTCAAGGTAATGAGATGATTACATCTACCACCATAAATGTCTATATTATCAGGTTGCTATAGATACCGTTTCTATGTATTGCTGGTTGTAATTTCATTAGTTGCGGTATTATTTCTTGGCAATCAACTTGCTGAGAATCAATATATAACTACTTCTAGACGAGTGAATAACCAAGCAACATTAGTGACAAATAAGCTGAAAGATTTGCCAATCACAGACAATGTTTACAGCACAGTGCTGGAAAATGGTTTAACTGTATTACTCAAGGAAGTACATACAGCACCTGTGGTGAGTGTGCAAGTATGGTATAAATTCGGTTCACGCCACGAAGCACCGGGACATAACGGCATTGCCCACCAACTAGAACATATCATGTTTAAAGGCACAACCAACCGTCCAACTCAATTTGGCTGGTTGTTTAGTGCTTTGGGTAGTGACTCCAATGCTTTTACTAGCTATGACCAAACAGCTTATTATGGTACTGTAGAACGGGATAAGCTGGAAGCTCTGCTAGTTTTAGAAGCAGATAGAATGCAAAACGCGCTCATAGATAGCGAACACCTAGCGAGGGAGAAGCGGGTAGTTATTTCCGAATTGCAGGGTTATGAAAATAGTCCAGAATATCGCCTCAATCGTGCTATCCTGCAAAGAGTATTTCCCAACCATCCCTATGGTTTACCTGTGGGTGGAACGAAAGCAGATGTAGAAAAGTTCCAGGTTGAGGAACTACAAAAATATTATCGTCAGTTTTATCATCCTGAAAATTCCGTCTTAGTCATCGTCGGCGATTTTTCCACCGAGAAAACTTTAGCGACTGTAAAACAAATCTTTGGTAATATCCCCAAAATTTCCCAATCCCCAAAATTTCCCAATCCCCAATCCCCAAAATTTCCCAATCCCCAATCCCCAATCCCCAATCCCCAATCCCCAATCCCCAATCCCCTAATTCTCCGCGAACCAGGATCAACTACATTATTACAAGCTATATATCCACTACCACCAGCAAATCATCAAGATATGCCAGCTTTAGAGGTGCTGGATTACATCTTGACGGAAGGGAGAAATTCTCGACTGTATCAAGCTGTGGTAGAATCTGGTTTAGCTACTGATGTTTCTGCTTCGGTGGTCAGTTTAGAAAAAGCGGGTTGGTATGAGTTGTTAGTGACTGCTGATCCTGACCAAGATTTGAGTAAAATTCAATCAGTTCTCGATCAGGCGATCGCTAAATTATCTCAAAATGGTGTCACCTCTGCCGAATTAGCTAGAGCTAAACGTCAGTTAGAAGCTGCGATAATTTTGAGTAATCGCAATATCACTGATCAAGCAATGCAATTAGGCAATGATCAGACAACTACTGGGGATTATCGTTTTACAGATTATTATTTAGCAGCCGTGCGTCAAGTCACCACCGCCGATGTTGTGGCTGTATTAAATAAATATCTCACTAAATCTGCTCAAACAGTGGGAATTTTTCAACCTATTGTCAGTCAAACCCAGGAAATAACCAAACAAAAATCATCACCACGCACTACAGAAAAGTTCTCTGGTAATTCCACTGTCCCACCCTCGGAGATGATGCAGTATCTTCCGAAAATTGATACTATTCAGGACAATAATCAAAACACTAAACTAATATTACCACAGCAGTTTACTTTAGCTAACGGTTTACAAATATTATTGTTGAGGGATGACAGTACACCCACAATCACATTAAGCGGTTACATCAAAGCAGGTTCAGAATTTGACCCGGTGGCACAAAGCGGTTTAGCATCTTTAGTAGCCGATAGTTTGATGAGTGGAACTAAAACTAAAAACGCTTCTACCTTAGCCAAGGCTTTGGAAGATAGAGGTGCAAGCTTGGATTTTGCAGCTTACCGCACTGGTGTACAAATTGAGGGCGATAGTTTAGCGGAAGACTTACCTGTTTTAATCCACACGTTAGCGGATGCGCTGAAAAACAGTACCTTTCCCCAAAAAGAATTAGAACTTAACCGTCAACAAGCTTTATCTGAACTCAAACAAGATTTAGATGAGCCAGGGGAAGTTGCTCTTCGCATCTTTGTACAATCAATTTACCCTCAAGCGCATCCTTTACACAAGTTCCCGACTAAGGAATCTTTGAAACGCATTAAACGTCAGGATGTCGTCGCTTTCCAACACAAATATTATCGTCCTGATACGATGGTATTGGTATTAGTGGGAGATTTGCAACCGGAATCTGTGCGATCGCTCATAGCAGCAGAGTTGGGTGATTGGCTTGTCAGTGGTGAACCGCCTAGTGTAGAATATCCTGAAGTATCGAACCCTAGCAGTATTGTGCGAGTTAATCCGGTTGTTCCTGGTAAAACTCAAGCAATTACTTATATGGGTTATACCGGGATTAAGCGTCAAGACCCTAGATTTTACCAAGCTTTGGTATTAAATCAGATTTTCGGGGGTGATACTTTATCGAGTCGTTTAGGTGCAGAAGTGCGCGATCGCCAAGCTTTGACTTATGGCATTTTTAGCCATTTTCAAGCTGAAAAGGATTTTGGCACATTTTGGATTGAAATGCAAACCAGTCCAGAAGATGCTAATCAGGCGATCGCTAGTACCCGTAAACTACTTGAAGATATCCATGAGCATGGTGTGACTGCTACGGAAGTTGAGATGGCTAAACGGACTCTGATTGGTAATTATCAGGTTTCTTTGGCAGATCCAGAGGAGTTAAGCAGTAATATCTTGATGAATCAGGTTTATGGTTTTGAGCAGGCTGAGTTATATCATTATACAGCAAAGATTCGGCAGGTGACGCTGGCTGAGGTGAATCAAGCGGCTCGTGAGTTATTTCATCCTGATCATTTGGTGGTGGTGACGGCAGGGCCTAGTATTTTGGCGCGTCAGGTTGTGAGATAATTTTTTAAACGCAAAGGAGCGCGGAGGAAACGCAAAGGTACGCGGAGGGTTTTATGGTGAGGGAGGGTTTTTATACTATGGTGGGTTTTGGGCGTTGGGGTAGGGTGGTTTGGGGTTGCTTGTTGTGTCTGGGTTTGAGTTGGGGGAGTCCGGCGATCGCTGCAATTTCTTCGGGGGATTTGTCTAGGCAGTCTGTGACGGAGGTTACGGTGAGTTTGGGTAATTCTGCTAATGAATTTAAGTTTGAGCCGAGTTCTTTGGAGTTTGTACCAGGGAAGCGTTATCTATTGCGGTTGACTAATCCTAGTCAATTGAAGCATTATTTTACTGCTAAAGATTTCGCTGATGCTATCTGGAGTCAAAAGGTTGAAGCTGGTAAAGTGGAGATTAAGGGCGCAATTCATGAGTTGGAACTTAAACCCGGTGCGTCTGCTGAATGGGTTTTTGTACCGATGAAGTCAGGTAAATACAGTTTACGCTGTTCTATACCCGGACATACGGAAGCAGGTATGATTGGGGAAATTGTCATTGCAGGTAAGTAAATCAGAGTTGAGGGGGATGAGGGGGATGAGGGAGATGAGGGAGAATCTTCTGTCGCATGACTAATCACTAATGACTAATCACTAATTCGTCACAAAAAATAAGCTAACTTAAATATAGATATTATTTCTCAATTAAACTTTAGGTAAAACACAGTCACTTTAGCGGCAAGGCGCAAGTAATCTTTAGTTTCTCATGAACATCCTCACCAATTTACTTTCTCAAGCACCTAAACCAGCATCATCACCTAAACAACGTCGGGGAATCGAAATTAAATCTCCCCGTGAAATTGATATTATGCGACAATCTGCTAAAATTGTTGCAACTGTCCTCAAGGAAATTTCGCAGTTAGTTAAGCCGGGAATGACTACGGCTGACTTGGATGCTTATGCAGAAAAGCGCATTCGTGAAATGGGGGCTACACCTAGCTTTAAAGGATATCATGGTTTTACTGGTTCTATCTGCTCCAGCATCAATAATGAAGTTGTGCATGGTATCCCCAACCCTAAAAAAGTCATTCGTGCAGGGGATGTATTAAAGGTAGATACTGGTGCTTATTTTCAAGGGTTTCATGGTGATTCTTGTATTACCATCGCTGTCGGTGAAGTTACCCCAGAAGCCGCTAAGTTAATTCGCGTCGCTGAAGAAGCACTTTATAAAGGTATTGAACAAGTTAAAGCAGGTGCTTACTTGCTTGATTTAGCAGGGGCAATTGAAGATCATGTTAGAGCTAATGGTTATAGTGTAGTGGAAGAATTCACCGGACATGGTGTAGGACGCAACTTACACGAAGAACCCTCTGTGTTTAACTATCGTACAAGAGAAATGCCTAATGTGAAACTGCGTGCAGGGATGACTTTGGCGATAGAACCCATTTTAAATGCTGGTTCTAAACATACTAGAACTTTAGCAGATAGATGGACGGCTGTAACTGTGGATAATTCTTTGTCAGCACAGTTTGAACATACAGTTTTGGTGACTGAGACTGGTTATGAAATTTTGACAGACCGTACCAAAGTTTAATTAATAAGTCTAAGTATAGCAAAGAGCGATCGCCTGGGTAAAGTGCGATCGCTTTTTGTTGACTGGATGCCGAAAATTTTTGAACTAAATATGAACAACTAACCTATTGCGAGCAAATCTCAGACTGATTGGCAACGACTGGATGCTATGAATGATCAGGATATCGACTTTTCGGATTTTCCAGAAGTGATTCCTGAACAGTTTGCCAAAGCAGTAGTTAGGCGAGGCTTACCTACTGCCAAAAATAAAAAGCAGATTATCTAGAACAATTACGTGTAAATAATTTGTGTATCTATATTATGTAAAAAAATCTTATATAAATATCCTGTACAGAGCGATTAAATCGAAAGTTGTAGCACAATTATATAATGATGCTGCTTCGCTCACTGGTGGGGCATTAGCTGAATAATTCGGGCAATAATCAGTGTAATTACGATATTGTCTGGTTTCATCGCTATGTTAAAAGAAAGTGTAACACACTAAGAAATTATGTATGTCTGGCCACATTCAAGAAACCAGTGGACTATTGCATATACCTCATTCCGAAATAAAGCGGCGAATCTGCCAACACAAATTATTTGGACTAGATTCCCTTCAAGAGCATTTGTTTAGGTTTTGCAAGGCCGTGATAACGGCAGATACTGCAACAGTGGAGAATTTTATCTTTTATGATCTAGTTCCTTCTATACTTCTTTATGGGCCACCAAATACAGGTAAAACAACTCTATGTCATTTGCTGTTTGACCGCCTGAAAACGGAAGTTAGTAACGAAATTAATTTTTACACTATTGATATTGGAAAGATGCTCGACCCCGCTTTAGGTCAGTCATCTCGTAATTTAGAGCAAGCCTTCGAGAATCTAAGAAAAGTTTGTTCGGATAATTCATCTGTATTTCTAGTAATAGATGAACTAGATTCTTTTTGTATGAGCCGTAGCCGGGTTCAGGAGCATGATGCTATCCGTCGAGCAATGACAACTTTAATATTAGAGCTTGATAGGCTGCACCCATCCTCAAGCAAAAAATTGATTTTGTTTGGGATCACCAATGTAGATAATTTAATCGATACAGCAGTAGTGCGTAGGTTTTCGCTCAAGAATTATGTTGATACAACTTTAGAAAAGGATGAGTTTCGGGCTTATATTGAATATTTAAGTCAGCCGATTAACTACACTCCTAAAGATAAAGAGTTAGAGCAGCTATATAAGGTTTATAAACGTCGCGCCTTCAAAACAGGTGATATAAAAGCTCTATATAAATCCCTGTTGATTGATGTCATTTGTGAATATAAAGAAACTTCAATCACAGATAAACTACTCAAGCTTTTTAAAGAAGGCTTCTCAACTAACGAACATTTAACTATAACTTACGGAGAATTTGCAAATGGCAGACAGAGAATGGCAAACAGATGAGGACAAAAAAATTAACCGCTTGCAAGCCCACAGAGACTTTATCACCTGGGTAATCAACAGGTTGAAAGCAGAAGGAATTCCTTGTGAGAGAACAATAGGTGATGATTCTAGAGGCGATATTCTCTACTACAACTCTGAGGATGAACCAAGAGTTAAGGCAATTGTTCGCCAAATTAACTCTGAGTACAATAAGTATTAGGACATCTAAATGCCATATATTGAGATTAAAACTCGTAAACAGATTGATTCAACCTTAGCAAAAAAGATTATTAATAAGGGAGGTGTATCTGCTGTCTTAACCACAGGGATAATTACAAAGCCAGCAAAGAAACTCTTTGATGAGCATGATGTAGCATACGCAGAAAATGTCCCTGAAAAGCTGTTTATGGAATCTGAAGCTCAGGAGGAAGGCTAATGTTAGATATAGTATTCTACTCACAAGACAAAGCGACCTTAGAAGCAGTTGACGTTTCACAAAACTTTTACGAGTGGTTACAGCAATCAGATTTTTCTAAGATTGCAAAACCTCAAGAAATAGAGATGAAACCTGATGGAGAAGCTGTTAAAACTTCTGTTATCCCCCTTGAGGGTGGAAATCGCAGAAAGTTTAGCGACTTCTTGCGAGATACAATTGTTCAAGAAAGTGATGATGTGCTGAATAATTTAGGTGATTCACCCTCAAAGCAAGAATACATAAATGCCACCTATAAACTGAAAATCCTGCAAAGTTTGCGTAAGCTTGTGGAGGATGAAAATTGTAAATACCTAGAGTTTGAGTAAAATAAACGTAGCGATCGCGGTATCAAAACCCCAATGCAATCCATCCGCGTTTATCTGCGTTTATCTGCGTTCTACTCTCGTCTCAACCCATACCCCCCACCCCCAGGAGTTTCAATCACAAACACATCTCCTGCATCCATCTCTACCACCGCTTTAGAATTTAATTCTTCCACAGTGCCGTTACTTCTTTCCACATAATTTCTTCCCACCTTCCCCGCTTCACCGCCACATAAACCAAACGGTGCAACTACACGATGATTTGCTAAAATTCCGGCTGTCATGGGTTCTAGAAACCGGAGGCGACGAATTACCCCATTACCGCCGTGATTTTGAGCTTTACCGCCACTACCATCACGAATACCAAAACTTTCCAAAATTACCGGAAACCGCCATTCTAGCACTTCTGGGTCGGTCAGGCGTGAATTTGTCATGTGGGTATGCACCGCATCTGTACCAGGAAAATCTGCACCAGCACCCGAACCACCGCAGATAGTTTCATAATATTGATAGTGTTGATTGCCAAAGGTAAAGTTATTCATTGTTCCTTGGGAAGCGGCTAAAACACCCAACGCCCCATACAAAGTATCTGTAATGGCTTGGGATGTTTCCACATTTCCCGCCACTACCGCCGCCGGATAGGTGGGATTTAACATACACCCTTGCGGTATGATGATTTCTAAAGGTTTGAGACAGCCAGCGTTTAAGGGAATATCATCATCTACTAAGGTGCGGAAAACATACAACACTGCGGCTTTACAAACTGCTGCCGGAGCGTTGAAATTATTATTTAGTTGTTGGGGTGATGTGCCAGTAAAATCAATTTCGGCATTGCGATTTTCATGATTGATAGTGATAGCTACTTGAATAATACTCCCATCATCTAAAGCATAGCTAAAACTACCATTTTTTAAGACTTCAATCACTCGCCGGACTGATTCTTCGGCGTTATCTTGCACAAACCCCATGTAAGCTTGTACGGTGTCTAAACCGTAATGTTCGACCATTTTTAGCAGTTCTTGAACACCACGTTCATTCGCTGCAATTTGCGCTTTTAAATCAGCAATATTTTGATTGATATTTCTGGCGGGATAAGGTTCACTGGCGAGTGAGTTTCTTATTTCTGTTTCTCTAAATTCTCCAGCATTTACTAACTGGATATTATCTAATAATATTCCTTCTTCCGTGACATTTTGACTGTGAGGAGGCATAGAACCGGGAGTTATGCCACCGATATCTGCATGATGTCCCCGTGAGGCGACGTAGAATAGGGGGGACTGGGGACTCTTGACTCTTGACTGGGGAAAGACTGGGGTGATGACGGTGATATCGGGGAGGTGAGTTCCGCCGTTGTAGGGGTTGTTGGAAACGAAGACATCTTGAGGTTTGATGCTGTCGCCATAAGCTGTAATTAAGGCTTGGACGCTTTCACTCATTGAACCCAGATGTACGGGGATATGCGGCGCGTTAGCTACTAACTGTCCAGCACTATCAAAAATCGCGCAGGAAAAATCTAACCTTTCTTTGATGTTGACTGAGGAGCTAGTGTTTTGTAAGGTTATCCCCATTTGTTCAGCGATCGCTCGAAATAAATTATTGAATATCTCCAACATCACCGGGTCTTTTTCGGTAGTGACTGGGGAATTGAGAAGGGGGACTTGCGTTTTTTTAGTGCTTCGTTGTAAAATCAGATGACTAAGTTGGGTTAACTGTGCTTTCCAGTGGGGTTCAATCACATTTGTACCCGTTGGTTCGACAATAATCGCCGGCCCAGAAATACAATCTCCTGGTTGTAAATCCTCTCGCTGATACACTGGTGTAGAATGCCATGCGCCAGCAGTGTACATCTGCACAGTGGCAACGGCTGTTGGTGGTTGGTTATCTCGGCGTGAAACTATAGCTTCTGGTGGTGCATCATGTCGCGCTACTACTTCCACAGCTACCGCTTCGACAATTAGCTGCTTTTCGGGAACGATAAACCCGTAACGCTGACGATGCAAAGTTTCAAACTGTGTCTGTATCGCGGTTATCTCACCAAAATCCACAATTAACGGCGCATCTGTGCCGTCATACCGTAAATGCACCTTGCGATAAATCTCGATTTTCTCTCCTGCTTCTGTCACTCTGTGGTTTAATTCTTGTTGTCCCTCCTCTGCCAATTGGGTAAAGATTGACTCTAGTTCAGACAAGACATCATGATTTAACACACTTTCTACAGACTTCTCTCGCATGGCGCGGACATCAGCTAAACCCATACCGTAAGCTGACAATACCCCCGCGTAGGGATGAATGAAAACTTGCTGCATTCCTAAAGCATCAGCAATTGAACAGGCGTGTTGTCCACCAGCACCACCAAAACAACATAGCGTGTATTCCGAAACGTCGTAACCACGCTGGAGAGAGATTTTTTTAATCGCATTCGCCATTTTATCAACTGCGATCGCTAAAAATCCCGTTGCAACTTCCTCTGGTTTTCTACCATCACCAATTTCTGTTGCCAACTGAGTAAATTTGGCTCTGACAACCTCTACATCGAGAGGTAAATCGGCATTTTCTCCGAACACCTGCGGAAAAAACTCAGGCTGTAGCTTACCCACCATAACATTACAATCAGTCACCGTCAACGGCCCGCCTTTGGAATAGGAAGCAGGGCCAGGATTTGCGCCGGCTGACTCTGGCCCTACCCGATAGCGCGAACCGTCATACTGGACAATTGAACCACCACCAGCAGCGACAGTATGAATTGCCATCATGGGTGTTCGCAGACGTACCCCTGCAACTTCCGTTTCTAAAGTGCGTTCATACTCGCCGTTGAAATGGGCGACATCTGTAGATGTGCCACCCATATCAAAGCTGATAATCTGATTAAACCCAGCCATCAAGCTTGTCTGCACCGCCCCGACAATCCCACCGGCAGGCCCTGATAAAATACTATCCTTACCTTGAAAGTTTTCAGCGTCAGCTAGTCCGCCATTTGATTGCATAAACATTAGTTTGACTGGGGACTGGGGACTGGGGACTGGGGACTGGGGACTGGGAGAAGATGAGGGAGATGAGGAGGAATTTTCTACCTTGTCTACCTTGTCTACCTTGTCTACCTTGTCTCCCTTGTCCCCCTTGTCTACCTTGTCCCCCTTGTCCCCCAACTGATTCGCTACTTGGTCTACATAGCGGCGCAAAATTGGGGATAAATAGGCATCAACTACTGTCGTATCACCCCGACTGACTAATTTCATTAAGGGGCTGACTTCGTGAGAGACGGAAACTTGAGTAAAACCAATACTTCTGGCTAAAGCAGCAACTTGTTTTTCATGTTCGGTGTAGCGGTAGCCGTGCATGAAAACGATTGCACAAGAACGAATGCCATGATTAAATGCTGCTTGCAATTGGGGACGGATAGCCTCTAAATCAACGGGGATTAATTCCTCACCTTGGGCAGTGTAACGTTCTGTTACTTCAATGACCTGCTCGTAGAGCAGTTCTGGTAATATAATCCGACGGGCGAAAATGTGCGGACGGTTTTGATAGCCGATTTGCAACGCATCCCGAAAGCCTTTAGTGATTACTAAAACTGTGCGATCGCCTTTTCTTTCCAATAAGGCATTAGTCGCGACAGTAGTACCCATTTTCACAGCAGAAATCACATCAGCAGCAATGGGCGCATCTGTGGGAATGCCTAAAATTTCCCGAATACCTTGCACTGCTGCATCCCGATAGCGTTCAGGATTTTCAGACAACAGCTTGTGAATAATTAACTTACCATCGGGACGCTTCGCCACAATATCAGTAAACGTACCACCACGATCAATCCAAAATTCCCAAGCCATCGTCACGTCGCTTCGCTCCGAATTCAAAATTCAAAATTTAAAATTCAAAATTAAAGTCCAGTGGGGTGCGTTAAAGCAAAGCGTAACGCACCCTACAATTTTCTTTGCGCCTACTCTGCGAGTTCCGCTTGCGGTATGCGTCAGGCAAATCAATGTTACCTTAGATTAAGGATGATGTATCTAGGGAGAATGGTCTTGGTAACTATCACTGATATTGGGACGCTGATTACCAGATATCCTAACTTACATGGCGGTCGTCTTATTATTGCCGGGACAGGTTCATCTGTGCGGCGAATAGCAGCTTTGTACAAGCAAGGTTACAGCGCAGAAGAAATTGCTGCTGATAAACCCCACTTAACGCTAACACAAATTTATGCAGCACTGACTTATTATCACGCCAACAAAGAGGAAATTGATCAAGATTTGGCAGAAGAACAAGCAGAATATGAACGTTTATCTGCACTCCACTACAGTCAAAAGCAGAGTCAGCAATGAGTTTGATTTGTGTTCTTTGGGCATGGAAAAATTTACTACATTAATCAGTTTAAATCCTGCTTAATTATACTGAAGATAATATACACATTTTAACAAAAGCAATAAATGACACTGTACACAAAACTCAGATCCCCGACTTTTTCAAAAAGTCGGGGATCTATTTGTTCATCAGGCGAGTTGCTTGTGATCAATCATCAAGTGCGATGGGCTGATGTTGCACTGTAGGCGATCGCCTTTCCAAAACCCACCCAAAAACCCCTAATTCTAGCTTATTGGGCGTAGGCGGACTTCGTTTTTATAGGCGCGACTTCGAGTCGTTTCGGCTTAATTACGCTTTACTTGTAGTAAATTCCTCAATGTCAATTATACCACATCCAGAGTTATCATTTTTAAGTTATCTAGATAAATTTGCCCAACATTTTTAGGTTAACGAGATGGCTGTTGAGAAAAAGCATTGGTTTCAAGTAGCTTTTCAACTTAAAGGTTCAGTTATTGCCTCAATTTATAAACGTGTTATTGCTTGTGGTTTATTTGGGGGTTTCGTTTCCCTACTTTATTACTTCCGAGTCCCTGTTTCTCAACCAATTTTAGGTAGTGTAATTCCTAGTATCGTCTTAGGTTTATTACTGGTTTTCCGCACCAATACCGCCTATGACCGTTTTTGGGAAGGCAGAAAATGTTGGGGTTCAATAGTCAACAATACCCGCAATCTCGCCAGACAAATTTGGGTATGTGTAGATGAGAAATCACCTCATGATAGAGAAGAAAAAATTGCAGTTTTAAATTTATTAGTTGCTTTTGCTGTGGCGACTAAATTACATCTACGCGCAGAACCTATCAATCGTGAATTAGAAGACTTAATCACACCTTCTAGATATTTCAAACTCCAAACCATGAATAATCCTCCTTTAGAAATCGCCTTTTGGATTGGAGATTATTTACAACACCAATATAATTGCAATTGCTTAAACAGTTATCAATTAACATCTATTCAGGAACTATTAAACAATTTGGTTGATAATTTAGGGGCTTGTGAACGGATTTTAAGAACACCTATACCCTTAGCTTATTCTATTCACCTCAAGCAATTACTGTTACTTTATTGTTGGCTTTTACCTTTTCAAATGGTGGAAAGTTTAGGCTGGTGGACTGGTTTAGTTGTGGGTGTGGTGAGTTTTACTTTATTTGGCATTGAAGCTATTGGTTTAGAGATAGAAAATCCTTTTGGTTATGATGCTAATGATTTACCATTAGATAATATTTGCCAGACTATGAAGCGGAATATTGATGATTTAATTAGTTTGTCTCCCAATGTGCGTGCATCTATGATGGATGTAACGCCATCATCTTAAATGTGGAAGTATGGAGAGAATTTTTTAAACGCAAAGTGGCGCGGAGGTAAGCGCAGAGGAACGCAGAGAGAGAAGGATGGGTTTTTATTAAATTAAGTTGCGAATAGCTATTTCTAAACCAGCACACACACCCGCGAGAAAATCTAAGTCTAAACTTGCTATTGTGTCACTCGGTTTATGATAGTGAGGATTTCGCAAAAAGGCTGTATCTGTCACCATTATGGCTGGATAACCTGCGTCCCAAAATGGTGCATGATCGCTTAATCTAGTCTGGGGAACTATTAAACCTCTTTTGGGTACTGGTAGCCACTGACTGGATATGCCAGTTTGACGAATGCTGCGACTCATACTAAGTAAGTCGGGTATGGTGCGTAAGTTGCCAATTAAGGCGATAAAATCACCTGTGTTGGGGTAAAACTTTTCTAGTGGTGCTGGATATCTCTGCGAATTGGGGCTATTGTCACGATATCCTAACATTTCTAGGGATATCATTAACCTTAGCTGCTGCTGTTGTTGTCGCAGTAAGGCTGCATAGTCTGCACTACCCAGCAAGCCGTATTCTTCCATGTCAAACGCCACTAGGCGCAAGGGGTATGTGGCGGGTTTAGTGGCAAACTTCCGGGCTAACTCTAATAATACCGCTACACCTGTAGCGTTGTCATCTGCTCCTGACGTTCCCGGTACAGCGTCATAGTGTGCGCCGATTAAAATAGGTGATAGTAGCCGTTTTCTAGTTTGGGCATTTTGGGCAGGTAAATTGAGGATGAGATTATTAAACGATGCGTTTCCTACTTGGAAGGTGTGGATTTCCACACTTCCCCATTGGGCAAATTCTTGACGGATGTATTCTTGCACCAAGAAATGTCCGCCCGTCGCCATGTAAGGGTCGCGTTCTCGTGCTATCTCTGTTAGATAATTATGTAATCTTGCTTTTAAATCCAAGTGTTTAGAACAGTTGTAATCTCAAAGTTTTTATGTATGAATCCAGCAAAAAGCTATTAAGGTGAGGTGAATTTGCCAATTTACAGATGCAACGTAGTTGAGTGACTAGGCTATGAGATTCAAGGCGGCTAGAACATAGTAAGCATGGTGGATGTTATCCTAGTCTTGCAACTAACTCCTCAAGCTATAATTCCTCCAATTGTTGCCTAGATGATGGCTATTATACCATTGAGGCAATTACACCCTGTAGCAAGCAGCTAGAGGTAGTTCCCCCCCATCATAATAAATGTATAAGACACACTTAGGAGAAGAGTAACGCATGGGCAAGGTAGTCGGCATCGACTTGGGTACAACCAACTCAGTAGTCGCCGTAATGGAGGGTGGCAAGCCGGTGGTGATTGCCAATGCAGAAGGAATGCGAACAACCCCCTCTGTTGTAGGCTTCAGCAAGGAAGGTGAAAGGGTGGTTGGGCAAATGGCACGGCGACAAACAGTCCTTAACCCTCAAAATACCTTTTTTGCAGTCAAACGCTTTATTGGGCGCAGGTATGGCGAATTAAATCCAGAATCAAAGCGTGTACCCTATACTATCCGCAAAGATGAGCTAGGTAATATTAAAGTAGCTTGTCCTCGTCTGAGTAAAGATTTTGCGCCGGAAGAAGTTTCGGCTATGGTGCTGAAAAAGTTGGCAGATGATGCTAGTGCTTATTTGGGCGAACCGGTGACAGGGGCAGTTATTACAGTACCAGCTTATTTTAATGATTCCCAGCGACAGGCAACCCGCGATGCTGGGAGAATTGCTGGTTTAGAAGTTTTGCGGATTTTGAATGAACCGACGGCGGCATCTCTAGCTTATGGGTTAGACAGGGGTGATACGGAAACTATCTTAGTTTTTGACTTGGGTGGTGGAACTTTCGACGTATCAATTCTGGAAGTCGGCGACGGGGTGTTTGAGGTGAAAGCCACCAGTGGGGATACGCAACTGGGGGGGAATGATTTTGATAAGAAAATTGTTGATTGGTTAGCAGAGCAATTTTTAGAAGCAGAAGGTGTAGACTTAAGACGCGATCGCCAAGCTTTACAACGTCTGATGGAAGCTGGTGAAAAAGCTAAAATCGAACTCTCTGCCGTTAGCGTCACTGACATTAATTTACCATTCATCACCGCCACGGAAGACGGCCCCAAACACCTGGAAACTCGTCTCACCCGCGCGCAGTTTGAGGGTTTGTGTACGGATTTATTAAGCCGTGTCCGTAACCCGGTTAAACGGGCTTTAAAAGATGCCGGGTTACGTCCCGATGACATTGAGGAAGTCGTGCTAGTTGGTGGTTCGACACGAATGCCAATGGTAAAACAATTGGTACGCGATTTGATTGGCATTGAACCCAGTGAAAATGTCAACCCGGATGAAGTGGTGGCAATGGGCGCAGCTATTCAAGCGGGTATTCTCGCCGGCGAATTTAAAGATGTGCTGTTATTAGATGTCACGCCGTTATCTTTGGGGTTAGAAACTATCGGCGGTGTGATGAAAAAACTCATTCCCCGTAATACTACTATCCCCGTCCGCCGTTCTGATATTTTCTCGACATCAGAAAATAACCAAAACAGTGTGGAAATCCATGTGGTTCAAGGTGAACGGGAAATGGCTGGGGATAACAAATCCCTCGGACGTTTCAAACTCTACGGCATTCCGCCAGCCCCTAGAGGTATACCGCAAATTCAAGTATCATTTGATATCGATGCCAACGGGATTTTACAGGTATCAGCTTTAGATAGAACCACGGGACGTGAGCAAAGTATTACTATTCAAGGTGCTTCTACCTTGAGTGAAGGCGAAATTAACCGGATGATTCAGGATGCTCAGAAATACGCTGACATCGACCGGGAACGGAAAGAACGGGTAGAAAAACGTACCCGTGCTGAGGCGTTGATTCTGCAAGCAGAAAGACAATTGCGAGAAGTCGCTTTAGAATTTGGTATGCAGTTCGCCCGTAGTCGTCGTCAACGCATTGATAATATATGCCGAGAATTGCGGGAAAGTCTCCAAGAAAAAGACGATCGCGGTATTGATCAAGCTTACGCTGACTTGCAAGATGCTCTGTATGAATTAAATCGGGAAGTCCGAGAATATTATGCGGAGGACGAAGACGAAGACTTATTTGGCGCGATTAAGGAGATATTTACAGGCGATAAAGAAAGAGAACGCGATCGCGACTATTACAGAGATAATTATCGTGATAACTATCGAGAACGGGATTCTTTCGGACGCGATTATAACCGAGATTACGGACGAGATAGCCGTTCTACCTATGACAATCGTCCATCCAGGCGATCGCCCCGTCCCAGTTATCAGGATAATTGGGATGATGATGATGATTGGCTGTAGCTTGTTGGGGACTCTTGACTGGGGGGAGATGAGGAGGAAGAATTCATATCATCCCCAATGCCCCATGCCCCATGCCCCCTATAAACTTAATTCAAAATGCGGATTTAGTAATTGGTAATTCGTAATTAGTAATTAGATATTGATATTATTCATTACTAATTAACAATTACCAACATCTAAACTTTAAAAGTTAAATAAATGAATATGCAGAATTTGCAAAATTTTCGGGATTACTACGAAATTTTAGGCGTAGCTAAAGATGCTACCAATGAAGAAATTAAAAAGAATTATCGACGGTTAGCCAGGCAGTATCACCCTGACCTTAACCCAGGAAATAAAGCGGCAGAAGAAAAATTTAAGGATATCGGTGAGGCTTATGAAGTGCTTTCCGATACTGCTAAACGCGCCCAGTATGACCAATTTAGCCGCTACTGGAAGCAAAAAGGTTTTAGCAAACAAGCACCAAAAGCCAAAACCTGGGAACGTACAGGCGATCGCAATGGGAATCAAAATGTAGACCCCAGTGAGTTCTCCAATTTTGAAGACTTTATTAATCAAGTGATTGGCGTAGGTGTGCGTCGAGACAGCAGAAATGGTGCAAGTACCACTACTACAGATCCATTTCGTTCACCAAAAAGTCGGGTGGAATATACAGTACCCAAAAACCCACCCCGTCCGGCGCGTCGGGATATCGAAGCGAGATTAACCCTACCATTAGAAAAAGCTTATCAGGGAGGTAAAGAACGAATTCGCTTAGAAGATGGGCGATCGCTAGAAGTTAATATGCCCCCAGGGATGGTGACAGGACAAAGTATCCGTCTACGAAATCAAGGTATGGGTGGCGGCGACCTCTATCTGAAAATCACCGTTGAACCTCACCCATTATTTAAACTCGAAGGTGCCAATATATTCTGCCAAATTCCAGTCACTCCCTCAGAAGCAGTCTTAGGCGGACAGGTAGAAGCACCAACTTTGGACGGCCCAGTAAAAATGACCATCCCGCCAGGAGTCAGGTATGGTCAAAGATTTCGCTTGGCAAATAAAGGCTACCCCACCGAAAACGGTAAACGTGGGGATCAATTAGTCGAAATTCAAATAGTTACACCGAAAAATATTACTCAGGAAGAACGGGAACTGTACGAAAAACTACGGGAAATTGAAACTTTTAAACCTCGTGCCGACTTAATCAGTTAAGTTCGCCACATCTGAAACTTTATTTAAAAGTTAAAGGGTCATGCTGTGACAGCAACTTTTCTACTTTTGCCTCATCAATACGGGCAGTTAATTTTCTAGCTTCGTGTAAATCTCTAGTAGTTTTAGCTAGGGTAAAAGTAGAACCAATTGAAAAAGCTAAACCCATACCCATAAAGCCTTTTACCCAGTTATCTACCGGCAAATTAACAATACCAAAAGTAGTCATAGAAACCGACAGCGCAAAAGCCGCCCAGGTTTGAATAATCCAAGCTGTACTATCTTTTTGAGGGCTAGTAGGTTGCATATTTTTTACCTGTGATGGGAGTAGTTTAACCGTGATTTTAATCAGTGGTAAATTCACTGTTATCACTGTTAAAACCAGTTTTTCAACTGTACTCCCAAAATTTTGCTGATCACCCCTCAGAAGAAGTAAATACTGTTACAAGTTTTGTACCAGTTCTAAAAGTGGCATTAATCCTAAGGGGAAAATTTAGAAGCCAAAAGTCAAAAGTCAAATTTTACAGCGATTTTCAAGTAATGAACCACAAAAGAACCATGTAGAGACGTTGCATGCAACGTCTCTACCCTGTAGTCTAATTAGCTAAAACTGCTGTCAATTCTGTAGCCGTCAATAGTCAATAGCAATAACTAATGACTAATGACTAATGACTAATCAGATTCAGGAAAAGTCTGCACCTTGCCATCTGGACTGAGAAGCACTCTAATTCGGGTATTTTGTCCGTAGCGATTAGCAGAAACAAAGGGTGCGCCAATAGTAGGCATTCCCACCACCTCAAAGTTATCCCTAGCGGCTTTTCCTAAAGGTATAATGCGCTCAATTGCGCCATCAACACCCAAAATCAAACTATATTCTAGAGTTTGGGAAAATCCTGTGGGTGGCTGCCAGCGTTTCTGGAAAAATTCTCTCACTTCTGCTACCTGGGGTGTATCAAACAGTGTGCTGCTACTGTTGACAGACACTTCTGTAGGTGTAGGAGTGTTACCAATGTTAGATTCTCCCCTCAATCTTGCTATTAATGAGTTAGGATCAGCCACTGCTGAGGAGGTAGTTGCAGGGGAATTAATTCTAGCTGGTGCCTGTTGCGAAGCCACTGGTGAATAATCTCTAGCATCAGGTAGATTAGCCAGTGGAGGGGGAACAGGGGCGGGATTAGAAGACATTCTCGGTGGTAATTCCCGCTTGATGGGAAGACTCGCTTCAGCTGAGTTACTTGAGCCTGTAGAATTAGGTTGAATGGCAATTTGCTGACCTGGGATGTTAACTGATGAACTGCCAACAATTGATGGAATTTGTGTTGGTGGTAAATTCGATGTCTGATTTGATGCTGAGGAACTAGGAGTTAAATCAGAATTCGGGGTGATGGGAGAGGTAGAAGCCAGATTTTGGTCAGGAGATGTCAGGGTGGTGCTTGGTAAATTGGTATTTGGGGGGATTGGAGGAGTCGCGCCATTAGGCAGCGATGATAAATTATTAGGAGGAGTTAGTTGAGTTTGGGGTACAGGAAAGTTAGGTGTGGGTGCTGGTTGTAGGGCAACGGATTCTTGTTTGGGTGTTGCTGTTGTAGCTGTCTGGTACTGCTTTTGCCGGATGTTATTAGCATATTGCCAAGTCAAAGGTGTCAAACCTACGCCGATGACTAACATCGCCGCTACGGGAACCCAACTAGGCCAGTTGACGATTGAACTACTTTGATTGAAATCGGGTAATGTGGTGACATCTGCTGCATATTCATCTAGGGCAGTTGCCAAATCGAACAGTTGTAATAGACTTAGTTGAACAACAGAAGCAGACGCTTGATTAGCCAGAGAACCGAGATATAAATTGTGTGTTAAATAATTGTTAGATTCTAAGTAGATTTTTGTCCCTGGGGTTGGGGATGTAAATGATTTTGATGTCTTAGCTAATAAAGGTGTTTGCTGAAAATCTGTTAATTCTGTATCTTTAGATACTTTAGTGGAATCTTGAAGACCAGAGAAACTCAACCAAAAGTTTTCCGGCGATTGTTGGAGAAGTTCCTGTACGTAACTGGTGACAGCATCACACAAAGCTTCGAGTTGGTCGCGATCGCCTCGAATAATTAGCTTGTGTTCTTCTGGCAACTGTGGATCATCAAAGCGTAACTCAAAGGTTAATTGCTTGAGAACAGTTTTCAAGAGCCAACGCGACAAAGCAGAACTTTGCGCCATGACTTCTAGTGTGCAGGTAGGAGGTGTGTAGCGACGAATGACAGAATTTGTTAGAGGCATAGCAGGAACTGCAAGGGAGATTGTTTCAAAATTTTGCGGAACTATCTATGAGTGCTAACCAGAGGCGGCGGTGTCCACCAGTAGTGCTGTAAAACAATAAATCTACAAGTAGTTTTAGTGCCAACTTAGTGAGTAAATCGGTTGAGATTTGCTCGTCCTCTTCCATCCGCTCTTGGTAGGTGTTGCAGAAAGCATCAATATAATCTCCAAGTAAAGCAGCCTGATGAGGTTCTCGATTTTTTTCCGCCATTTGTTCTAGTAAAGCCACCGCACGGCGAATCAATTCCTGGTGCTGTTTGGCGAGGTAACAGATAATCAGAACAAGCGATCGCGCTTCTTCTACATCTAACTTTTTTCGCCCTCCTTGACCTTTACGTATGGGATTCGACTGTCGCAATCGCCATAAAGCTACGCGGTCTGGCACTCTTGACTCCAAATTCAGCTCGTTTGCTGCCGAGAGCATCGCCTCGGAACCAATACCAGTTAAAGTTTCTAACGCCAACAGCACCAAGTCTAACTTGGTTTTGATGTTGTCCCATTGCACAACATTTGGGTCGGGAAGTTTACTTAAGTCCACCCACTGAGAATTAGGAGTGGCTGAATCAGCGGCCGAGTGCATAACTTTTAGCATAGGTGATCAGGCTGGTAGGGGCTGTTGCTGTTACTCATTTTGAAACCAGACTATGAATTTTTAAAGTTGGTTTCCCGTACCGTAAGCAGGCAGAAGGCAGCTATGCTGGAGGTAGAAGGGCAGAGAACTAAAACATATTAGCCTGTAGTTTTTTACTAACTGCATAGTTAATTCTGCAACTGCATTTGCTTTTCTTACTTTTGGTAAACAGCAATTGTCACTGTCTTACTCTACTAGATGAAAATTTATTTTCAACAGTGTAGAAATTGAATTTTGGTGGTAAAATTTATATACTTTAGCTGCTGTTTCCGTACAAAAGTATAAAAAAATAGGTTCAAATAATTTAATATTTAACGATTAATTGCCAGCATCATCAGCTAATCAATCATCAGCAATTAACAATTAGCCACTCACACCTGTTATATTTATTTCTGCAAAAAAATAACTTCATCAGGCTGAGTTTCAAATAAATTTCTACAATATCTAAATTTGAGATACAAGCATATTTTTGCCTGTTGCCTCGACCCACCGATGGTCAGAAGCCCCTCCCCTTGGGCGATTGTGTTGGGCAGGGTAACAATCCCCTTCCAACACCTTCCCTGTTGCCTGTTCCCTGTTAAGAGTTCCCTTTCACTCAACCAATATAGGCAATGGTGACACCGCTACCACCATCAGCCTGTTCTGCTGCTTCATAGCGGCTAACTCTGGGATGCTGTTGTAAAAAGGCGTGAACACCTTGACGCAGTTTCCCAGTTCCGTGTCCGTGGATAATCCAGATTTGACCTTGGGCTTCGGAAATGGCTTTGTCGATAATAATTTCTGCGTCAGCTACCCGTTTCCCACGTAAATCGACGGTATTTTGGGAGGTACGAATGGCTAAGGCTGGTTGAGGTGGTGCGGTAATCGCTGCTGGGGCTGGTTTTGCTTTGGCGACTGGTTCGGCTTTTTGACCATCTAAAGATTCGATGTCTTCTAGCTTAACCTTCATTTTCATGATGCCAAAGCGAACGCTTAACTCACCATCTTCATCGGGAGGTGTTAACACTTCTGCGGTTTGCCCAAATTTGGCTAGACGAATGCGATCGCCTACTTTGGGCATAAAGCCCAGTTTCGGTTTTGGCGGTGCGGCTGGTTGATAGGTTTGGGCAATTTGATTTAAGGCTTTCGTGGCTTGTTGGGCATCTTGGGCTGTGGGTGTCCCTTGCTGCAAGCGACGAATTACTTTAGCAATTTCGCCTTTAGCTGAGGCGATCGCTTGCTGTACTGCGACTTCCTGGGAAGCTTTTAAAGCCTGTTCTCGTTCTTCTAACGCTGCCGCTTTCGCTGATACCTCTTTATACAACCGTTCTGCCTGTTGTAATAATTTTTGGGCTTCTGCGGCTTTGGTTTCCTGACGACGACGTTGGGCTTCTAAACCAGCAATTACCTGATTAACCTCGTCTTGGGCTTCTCCCACTTGGGTTTTTGCTTGTTCTACCACTTCTGGTTTTAAACCCAAACGTAAAGCGATCGCCAACGCATTAGAACGCCCAGGAATCCCCCACAGTAAGCGGTATGTGGGGGATAAAGTCTGCTCATTGAACTCTACCGAGGCGTTTTCAAAGCGCACATCTTCATACTTCAGGGCTTTCAACTCGCCAAAGTGAGTTGTTGCCATTGTCAACTGGGCATGATCCGCCAGATATTGTAGAAGTGCGATCGCTAATGCACTCCCTTCAGCTGGATCTGTACCCGCACCAACTTCATCGAGGAGGACGAGGGACTGGGGACTGGGGATTGGGGACTGGGGACTGGGTAACAATTCTCCCTCATCTCCCCCATCTCCCACATCTCCCTTATCTTCCCCGTCCCCTGTTCCCAAAGCCTTCAAAATCCGGCTAATGCGGCGAATATGACCGGAAAAGGTAGATAAACTCTGCTGTAATGATTGTTCATCACCGATATCTGCCAATACTTGGTCAAACCAAGGTAATTCTACTGGTTCACGGGCGGGGACAAATAAACCCACCTTGGCCATTAATGCGGCTAATGCCAAGGTTTTTAAGGTGACAGTTTTTCCGCCAGTGTTCGGCCCGGTAATCGTGACTACTTTAATATGGGGACTGATTAACAAATCCACGGGAATCACAGGATGACCTTGTTCGTGCTGCTGTTGCCATACCAACAAAGGATGTCGCAACTGGCGTAAAGTAATGATTTCCTGTTCTTCCCGGTTGATAAATCTGGGCGGGTTAGCTTGCAGCCATAAACTATATCTAGCTCTCGCCGTTGCTAAATCTAAGGTTGTGACTATAGCTAATAATCTTTCTAAATCTGGCTTAACTGCTGCTATTTGCTCAGTTAAGGCGCGTCTAATAGCTTCTGATTCTGCTTGTTCTCTTCTAATAGTTTGCCGTAATTGATTGCCCATTGGGACAATTGAATTCGGCTCTATGTAGAGAGTCGCACCACTGGTAGAAGTGTCATGTACAATACCAGGGATAGCATCTTTTTGTGGTGCTTTTACGGGGATAACAAAGCGATCGCCCCGTTGGGTAATAATTTGTTCTTGGACTGCTCCTGATTTTGCTTGTAAGATATTTTGCAGTTTTTGAGTGATTTGACTGCGTAATCTCCGCAATTCCGTGCGAATTTCGCCCATTTTCTGGCTAGCACGGTCAGTTACTTGTCCCCGTTCATCAATACAACGGTGAATTTCCTGCTCCAATTCTGGATAAGTGCGTAAATCGGCGACTAATTCATTCAGGACTGGTAAATCTTCTTGGTTATCAATAATACGGCGTAAATTTCTCGCACCAGCCAAAGTAGTAGCGATCGCCAATAATTCATCCCCTGCCAAAATACCTTGGAGTTCTGCCCGTTCTAGGGAGTCACCAATATCTTGAACTCCTTCAAAAGATAAACCGGGAGTGAGACGACTTTCCAGTTGATAGACTTCTTTAGTTTGTGCTAACAACTGCTCACTGACGGCTGGGGATGTAGGTATTTGTAGACAGCGTGATGCGATCGCCCCTAATTTAGTAGCCGCAAACGTAGAAAGATGCTGGCAAAGGCGATGCCATTCAAGTAGTTCTAAGGTCTCAGATTGGATCAAGGCTGCTTTCGTCAAATCTGACAAGTATCTTAACAATTGTAGCTTTGATCAGGCTGCACCCGAAAGCAGAAAAAATCGCTGCAAATGATCTCACAATTTGATACCCTAGCTAGAACAGAATTCAGAAAAGTTAACAGCGTGGAAATTCAACTTGGGCGGGGAAAGACAGCTCGTAGAGCCTATGGCATTGATGAAATTGCTCTAGTCCCCGGTAACAGAACACTTGATCCGAGTTTAGCCGATACTCGGTGGAAAATAGGTAATATTGAGCGAGAAATTCCCATTATTGCCAGTGCAATGGATGGTGTTGTCGATGTGGGCATGGCTGTACGGTTGTCACAGCTAGGCGCATTAGGCGTGCTTAACCTAGAGGGCATCCAGACTCGCTATGCCGACCCTAATCCCATTTTGGATCGGATTGCATCAGTGGGTAAAGATGAGTTTGTTTCTCTGATGCAAGAACTATATGCCGAACCAATCAAGGCAGAATTAATAGAAAAACGTATTCAGGAAATTAAACAACAAGGCGGTATTGCCGCAGTCAGTGCTACGCCAGCAGGTGCTAGCAAATACGGTGAAGTAGTAGCAAAAGCTGGGGCAGATTTATTTTTTATCCAAGCTACAGTAGTTTCTACTAATCACCTCTCGCCAGAGTCAATCACACCTCTAGATTTAGCAGAATTTTGCCGTTCCATGCCCATCCCCGTAATTTTGGGCAACTGTGTGACTTATGAAGTCACCTTAGATTTAATGAAAGCCGGGGCAGCAGCAATATTAGTAGGGATAGGCCCTGGTGCGGCTTGTACCTCCCGTGGTGTGTTGGGTGTCGGTATCCCCCAAGCAACGGCTGTTGCTGACTGCGCCGCCGCACGGGATGAATACTTCCAAGAAACTGGTAAATACGTCCCCATCATTGCCGATGGCGGTTTAATCACCGGTGGCGACATTTGTAAATGTATAGCCTGTGGAGCTGATGCGGTAATGATTGGTTCTCCCTTTGCGAGAGCCGCAGAAGCACCCGGAAGGGGCTATCACTGGGGTATGGCAACTCCTAGCCCCGTACTGCCCCGTGGAACGCGGATTAGAGTCGGTACAACAGGCTCTTTAGCGCAAATTCTCATCGGCCCTGCCGGGCTGGATGATGGTACTCATAACCTGTTAGGAGCTTTAAAGACTAGCATGGGTACTTTAGGAGCAAAAAATCTCAAAGAAATGCAGCAAGTCGAAGTAGTCATTGCTCCTTCTTTGTTAACAGAAGGCAAAGTCTACCAAAAAGCTCAACAATTAGGTATGGGTAAATAAAGGGAATAGGGACTGGGGAATGGGGATTGGGGACTGGGAAATAAGAAGAATTGAGGCTCTTTGCAGGGGGAAAAGGGGAAATTTCTCTCCCCCTTGCTCCTTGCTCCCTGCACCCCTGCCTCCCTCGCTTCCTCCGCTTCCCCTGCCCCCTGCCCCCCCATAGCCCTAAATCCTTAACCAAGGAATAGGAAAATATATCCCTATACCCAATACAGAATAAATACCTACTCCTTAGTAGAGATATCTCTAAATCCATCAAAAAATTTTTCCAGACTTTTCAACATTCACGGGAAAAATCACATCTGTCGCCTACAATAGAGAAAGCGGAGACGCATGTTTCCGTTCACTCCTCACACCACACTCCGCCCGGACTACTGTTCGGGCGGTTCCTTATGTCTGTATTTTTTGCATAAATTCTTTAGCTTCTTTGTAAATGTATATCCTGGGATTTTCGGCTGCTGTTTTTGCTATGGTAGAATTTTGACGAAAGTCAGAAATATAATTGGCAAAGGTTTTTAGGCATGTCAGCAGCCGCACAAGTTACAGATTCTACTTTTAAGCAAGAGGTACTCGACAGCGAAGTACCAGTTTTAGTTGATTTCTGGGCTCCCTGGTGTGGGCCTTGCAGAATGGTAGCCCCGGTTGTAGATGAAATTGCAGCTCAGTACCAAGGTCAACTAAAAGTTGTGAAGGTCAACACGGATGAAAATCCCCAAGTGGCTAGTCAGTACGGTATCCGCAGCATTCCCACTCTGATGATTTTTAAAGGTGGGCAGAAAGTCGATATGGTAGTCGGTGCGGTACCTAAAAGTACATTAGCCAACACTTTGGATAAGTATCTTGGTTGAACCTCAACCAGCAGTCAACCCCTGTTGATTAGTCTATTGGAATTAAATTTAGGTCAGTATTTGTCAATAAGTTTGTCAGGCGCATAATTATGCGCCTCAATAAAACTTTAAATAGTGGAAAATAAGTTAAAATTATCGTCGCCAAATAAATTCTGTATTTCTTCTCAAAGTAATCTGTCAAGATGATGCCTCGAAGATTGATTTTGGGCAGATAGCTGAGGTTACAATCAGCAAGAAATCACAGTTTGCTCTAGAATTGACACATTTTTTCCACTAGATACTGACATTTCACACCTGAAAATCGCCTGAGTGCGTCTGCCTTATTAGCTGTTTTCAGCAGTTAATACATTGCACACCAAAATTAGGTAAAATGTAATGCCATTGTGTTGGCAGTTCTCATGACCTCATCTGCGTCGTTTGACACCTTCGAGTCTCTCCAAGCGGATATCGCTAAATTACTTGATCGCTTACCGACATTAAAACATCACCAATTCATTCAGCAGGCTTTAGCAACTATCGTCCGTCTGGCTGATAGTGACATTGATCGTCTCGATTGGAAGATACTGTCTGCGGCTTTGGCAGACATGGAAAAAGGCTTCCAGTTATTCTATGACTACCGACACGTTCGCAAAGTCACGATTTTTGGTTCGGCTCGCCTATCACCAGAAACCGCAGAGTACCAAATGGCATTACAATTTGGTCGCGCTGTCACCAAGTTGGGATTTATGGTGATGACAGGCGGCGGCGGCGGCATTATGCAAGCTGGGCATGAAGGCGCGGGAAGAGAAAATTCCTTTGGCTTAAATATTCAGTTACCCTTTGAACAGCAAGCTAACCCAATTATTGAAGGCGATCCTAAATTAATTCACTTTAAGTATTTCTTTACTCGCAAGCTATTTCTGCTTAAAGAAAGTGATGCTGTTGCTTTATTTCCTGGTGGCTTTGGCACTCAAGATGAGGCTTTTGAGTGTATGACACTCAGTCAGACGGGTAAATTTGGCCCCGTACCCGTGGTTTTAATCGACCATCCAGGTGGTGATTATTGGCAGTCTTGGAGCCAATATATTGATCAGCATTTGGTGAAAACAGGTTTAGTTAGTCCTGAAGATCCCAGCCTGTACACAGTCACAGATAACCTGGAAGTTGCTTGTGATGCGATTACTCGTTTTTATCAGGTTTATCACTCCAGTCGCTATGTAGGTGATCAGTTGGTAATTCGCTTAATGCAAGAATTATCAGATGCAGAAGTAGAGCAACTTAATGCTGAATTTAGCGACATTCTTGTGAAAGGAAAGATTGAAAAAAGTCAAGCTTTACCTCAAGAAAGTCAAGACGAAACCGTTGAACTACCTCGTCTAGTTTTGTACTTCAATCAACGGGACTTAGGACGTTTGTATCAGATGATTGCCACAATCAACCGGATGGGTATTCATACCCCTGACGAGCAATTACATCCTGAAAAAAAATAAGTATTTTTACTCTGGAAAAGATTGTGGTCAGAGCCGGAGATTCTCCGGCTCTACTTATGAGGATGGAAAAATTTGCTAAATCTCGATAAGTTAGTGAAATATCTCTGCGATCGCTGGCTCTGAGCAGTTGCATAAACTTGAATCACGAGTATAATTTCTGAGCATTAGCCTTCATTGATTTGTTGTAGCCATTCTCTTTTACTGTTGTCGTTGTTGAATTTGTGGACAGTATCAGGCTTTTTGACTACACCAGTTAAATATTGACTTCTTTGACTCACTCTCAAGCGTGAGGAAGTTACAAAGTAGCAACTACAAGGTTGTAACTTAATTGACTCAAACCGGAGAAAAAAACACCAATTATTATGTCTCAATGCTGATAATTTCTAAAAAGTCAGTATATTACCACAGTAAACAACAATATATTATTCTATTCTGCTACATCTTAACAAGGGGATTACATCATGCTGGAATTGTTGGGTTCAGGTTTGGTTTCTCTCTGGCTGGAGATGGCTGGAGTAAACATCAAGCCATCAGATGCCTTAGAAGCTTTAACTTGGCAAAGTAGTCCAGGCTTGGTTATTGCCACTGATCCCAATCCAGCCGGAGCTAATACCCTGAAAGAATATCTCCAAGGGCTACTGAAATCTCAGCTAATCACCGAGAATCTCACAGAAAGTCAAGGAATTTGGATACAGTCAGGGCCGATGCTGATGGCTGACCATCAAGGTAAAACACCTCTATCTGCGGCTTCTCTGACCAAGATTGCAACTTCGTTGGTGGCTTTAAAAACCTGGGGGCCAAACCACCAATTTGACACGATGATTAGTGCTACAGGGCCGATAGTCAATGGGGTGGTGCAGGGAGATTTAGTGATTACTGGTGGTGGTGATCCGATGTTTGTCTGGGAGGAGGCGATCGCCTTGGGTAATACTCTCAATAAAATGGGGATTAAGCAGATAAAAGGAAATTTGGTAATTACTGGCAATTTCGCCATGAACTTCCAGCGTCAACCCCTGTTAGCTGGGCAAATGCTCAGACAAGCCCTAAACTCTAAAACTTGGACTCGTCCGGCAACTTACACCCACTCGATTATGCCCAAGGGTACACCTAAACCCCAAGTAGCGATCGCCGGTCAAGTCAAAGTCGCCGCCCAACCCAACCCTCAACAAACCTTGCTCATCCGCCATCGTTCTCTACCTATGCACCAATTAGTCAAGGAGATGAACGTTTACAGTAATAACGAGATGGCGCAAATGCTAGCAGAATCAGTAGGCGGCCATACCGTGGTGCAGTTAAAAGCTGCCCAACTAGCTAATGTACCACAGACAGAAATTCAATTAATCAATGGTTCAGGACTCGGACAAGAAAACCGCATTTCGCCCAGGGCTGCTTGTGCAATGTTAATGGCACTGCAACAAGAAGCAGCTGCTCATCAACTCAACCTAGCTGATTTATTCCCCACCTCTGGTTTTGATCAGCGAGGCACAATGCAATATAGAAATCTACCGGGTGCGACTGTGATGAAAACCGGGACTTTGCGAGATGTGAGTGCTTTAGCTGGTGTCGTCCCCACACGCGATCGCGGTTTGGTTTGGTTCGCCATCATCAACCGTGGTTCACAAATCACAGCCTTCCGCAATCAACAAGACAAGCTTTTGCAACGTTTAGTACAACAATTAGAAGTAGCTCCCACAGTACCAACATCTCTCACCCCGCATACAACTAAATCATTACCGGATTTAGGTAATATCAGTCGCCAGGAAATTGTCTATCAAGGTTAGGCTAGAGAGAAGAAGCAGGGGAGCAGGGGAGCAGGGGAGCAGGGGAGACAAGGGAGACAAGGAAGACAAGGAAGACAAGGGAGAATCTTTTACCCAGTCCCTAGTCCCCAGTCCCCAGTCCCCAATTCCTAATTCCTAGTCTCTGGAATAATCTCAGTCACCACTCTGTTTCTAGAACCGCCACCTTTAACCACAATATTTTCTGTTTGTAGATTACCTATAGCTGTTTCACCCTGAAAATTTAAGGGTGGATCAACTTGTCGATAAGCGACGTTTCCCTGGGCTTCTAATAATTTTTTGTCTAAATACCAAGTCATTTTTTGAGCGTTAAGGGTTTGGCGACGCTGCCCGACAGCATTAACTTTCCCGGTTAAATAAACTGTTTTTTGGGGAATTTGCATTTCCCCTCGGTTAGCAGTGACGGTGATGTTTTCGGTTCGATGCAACACGCGCACGGGGGAATTTGTAGTAACTTTTTCGCCGTTGATATTCCAAGTCATGGAGTTACTGGCAATTTGAACTGGAGGATCTAATAAATCTAATTGGGCATTTTGTTTAATTGTGGCAATCTTAGTTTTTAAGTTGACTTCGGCGGCGTTACCCCGACCGCGATCGCTTATTTGATTATTCTTGTAACGGTCAATTTGTAAAGGGCGATTGGCAATTAATTTTTCGGCTGGAATCTGCCAAATTAAATGCTCAGTCCGCATTTGCATCTGGGGATCGGCAGAATTTGCCACTACACCGCCAAAAAATTCCATGCGCTGTTCACGGGTTTTAACTTTGGCTTCCTGTGCTACTGCATTGAGTTGTTTATGGGTACCATTAATTTGGTTGCGGACAATTAATAAATCTTCTTGGGGTCGCCATTCTAATTCATTGCCTCGTAACACAATGCCATTAATTGGGTCTGTCGCCACTATTTTTCCTTTGAGAAATAGTTGCTTCCCATCCTGTTCGATGTCGGCGGTTTCGGCTGTGACTTGGTAAATTACTTTGCCATCTTGATAGAGTTCCCCGTAGGGACTTTGAGCTTCACCAATTTGTTTTTCTTTGGTGTATTGTGCTTGTTTAGCTTTGACTCTCCAAACTGGTCGCCCTACTTCATCTGCTTGTTCCAGAATCACATCAAAGAAAGTTAAATTACTATCTTGAGGAGATTCAGAATTATTTGGTTGGGCATTTTGGAGTGGTTTACCTCCACAAGCCACTAAACCCATGATTAAGAAAACAATTACAGGCAGGTAATACCAATTTGTTTTAAAATGGCAAAAATTTCTGATTTTTAAGAAAAACTGGCTATTCAAATCTACAGAAATGGGGGAAACTGTTGTTAGTTCCCCCCGATGACAATAGGCTTTTCTTCCTTGTCTACCTTGGTGTTTGGTCATTAATCTTGAATTTCTAGTTGTCCATCGCTAGGGTCATCTAAAAATCCCATACCAGATAAGGGTCGATAGGGATAGCTTTGGCGTGGGGTTTTTTGGATGTCTTCTTTTATAGCTTCTAAATCAATATAGCGATCGCTGACATTAATTAAGCTATCACTTGTCATAGAACGCAAACTGACCACCTCTACCCGCACACCACGATAACTCACAGAATTAACTGCATAAGCTAGATCCCCGTCACCACTGACTAACACGGCGGTATCATAGGAATCTACCAAAGCCATCATATCTACGGCTATTTCTACATCTAAGTTGGCTTTTTTAGAACCGTCTGGTAGCTGTACTAAATCTTTAGCTATCACTCGATAACCGTTACGCCGCATCCACAACAAAAACCCCTGTTGCTTCTCGTTAGTGCGGTCTACACCTGTGTAAAAAAATGCCCGCAACAATCGAGAACCACCTGTTAAGCGACATAGTAATTTCGTGTAATCAATTTCAATTCCTAGTTGCAAAGCAGCGTAAAATAGATTTGAGCCATCAATAAATATAGCTACTCGACCCCGATTTTCTAACACCTGTTCCGGTGTGAATATGGAATCATTTTCTAAGTTATTCAACATTGTTGTCATACCTCAATTTTATCTTTGATATTTTTGATACAAGTTTTCAAGGAAAGAATGCTAGATTGGTTTATGATAATTTACTGGGGCTAATTTCAAGTTCAGCCCCATTAATTTTTTGCGAAAATAATAAGAGATTGAACTAGATTGCCATCAAGCAAAAACTCAAGTTATCAATCGTTTTTTATGGGTTCTATGCGTTTAAAAATTGGTTGGGGTTTACCCAAATTTTGCGCGCTAGAAAGTAATCCCCATGCTGCATGGGTGGAAAAAGGAGCATTAATTGCAATTGCTATTTGTTCGTTAAAATCAATTTCCCAGCCTAGTTGCTGATAAATATCACTACTGATATTAGGAATGACTGGGGAAAGCAGATAAGCAGCTAGTCTCACAGATTCTAAAACTGTGTACAGTACGGCTTCTACTTCTTGCTGTTTTCCTTGTTTATATAATGTCCAAGGAGCTTGCTCGTCAATATACTTATTGCTGGCTTGCACCAGTGACAGCACCATCTCACAAGCTTGGTTGAAAGCTAGTGTTGCATAAGCTTGTTTGACTTTTTCACCCAAATTTAAACCAATCGCTTTCAAAGCATTTTCCGCAGGAATGTCTGGATTACCGACTGACAGAGTATTGTCAGCACAGTATTTTTTCACCATGTTCAAGGTGCGATTGAGCAAATTACCTAAGTCATTTGCCAAATCTGCATTCAGAACATGAATGAATCTAACTTCATTAAAATCGCCATCTTTGCCAAATTCGATTTCCTTAAGGAAGTAATAACGAACGGCATCACTACCATAACGCTGAACGAGTGCGACAGGATCTAGGGTATTACCCAGACTTTTACCCATTTTCTGACCATCTTTGGTCAAAAAGCCATGCCCAAACACCTTTTCGGGTAACGGTAATTTAGCCGACATCAACATGGCAGGCCAATAAACTGCATGAAACCTTAATATATCTTTACCAATTAAGTGCAGGTTAATCGGCCACCATTTAGCTAGGGCGTTTTCTAATGTGGGTGGTACATCAGGATCTAACAGTGCTGTGACGTAACCCAGCAGGGCATCGAACCAGACATATAGGGTATGTTTGGCATCCGTGGGTACTGGAAAACCCCAATCTACATTCACCCTAGAAATCGAGAAGTCTTGTAAACCTTGGCTAACAAAGTTCAGAACTTCATTGCGACGACTTTCTGGTTGGATGAAATCCGGGCGCGACTGGTAAAATTCTTCTAATTGAGTTTGATATTTAGAAAGACGGAAGAAATAGTTTTGCTCATCTCGCCACTCAACTTCTTTGTTAGTATGTATGGGGCAACGCTTCCCTTCTAACAAGTCTCTTTCTTCTTTAAATTCTTCGCAGGATACGCAATACCAGCCTTTTTGCTGTCCTTGGTAGATGTCCCCAGATTCCCAGACTCGCTGAAAAAATTCTTTCACTATGGCTTCATGGCGTGATGAAGTAGTGCGAATAAAGCGATCATACTTAATATTCAGTAATTCCCACAGGGAGGCAAAACTGGCAGAGATGCCATCACAAAACTCTTGTGGTGCTTTCCCAATACTCTCTGCTGAACGCTGGATTTTCTGCCCATGTTCATCTGTACCTGTAATCAGCAGTACCTCTCGCCCCAACAGTCTATAAAACCGCGCCAGTGTATCCGCCGCCATCGTTGTATAAGCACTGCCTACGTGGGGAACATCGTTTACATAATACAGAGGTGTTGTGAGTGCAAATGTCTTTTCTGTTTGATCCACTATATTCATGCAAAATAAAAATCAAATTATTAAAACGTTTCTTGTTTACTGTTAGGTAAAACCAAGCAATTATATAACATTACTACCTTTTTTTTCAAACTCTAACTTAATATTAGCAAATTTCCCTGGTTAAGCATGATTTTTTAATGTTTATAAATTCCGCTAAATTTTCAGCCAAAAGACGGGAATTCACTCCTCGAAATCTTGGGGGATGTTTTTTTACATCTTTGGTGGCAGAGTATGAAAACCCCGAAATCTTTGCTCTGGGGCTGCTTCTGCTGCTCAAACATTTCTACCTTAAGACGGTCATGGTATTGGTAAAGAAATGTAAAAATTAAATCAAGATAAACTGCGATATTTTCCAAAAAAAATAGATTGATGAACTATGAGCATAAATAGACCCCTAGATATTTCTCGCTCATTTTTAACAGCACTCTCAGTCAGAATGTTTCGTTATTATGAGGATCGCATCCCTGAAGATGCCAGTTTGTTAATAGTGAGCAATCACCGCAGTTTTATGGATGCTCTAATTTTAATGGCAGCTTTAGGCAGTCCAATCCGCTTTGCTTGCCATCATTACATGGGGCAAGTGCCAATTCTGCGCGAGATTGTTACAGGACAATTAGGCTGCTTTCCCTTAGAAGACAACCAAAACCGCCAGCATAGCTTTTTTGTACAGTCCCAGCAGCTATTAAAAAGAAAACAGATGGTGGGAGTGTTTCCCGAAGGTGCAGATCCGATGGTGAAATACACAAGAGCCAATCATCTGGGTGAATTTCGTCGGGGTTTTGCTCATCTGGCATTACGTTCTGCCGTACCAGATTTAGCCGTTTTACCAATCGCGATCGCCTCTTTAGAAGAAGTGAACACTGCTGCTTTTCCCTTAAAATTTTTAAGTTTATTTGATCCTGGCGAACCGTTATTTAATCAAGCTGGTTGGCATCCTCTAGTAATTTATCATCGGGTGGCAGTGTTAATTGGTCGTCCCTATTGGATTACACCGCAACATCAACAACAATATTACGGTAAACAGGCAAAAAATGTAGTGGCTGATCTCACCACATATTGTCACAGTGAAATTGCTAACTTATTAATTCAGGGGTGTTATTAAAGTTGCAAATGCTGTTACATAACTGCTTAGAAGCATCACCAAGAATCGAAAAATTATCTGCTCTTTCTAGAATTATCTCTAGGGAAATCATCAATACTCTTGGACAACCTTGTGTTAACACTTATATCTCATAAGGAGGCTGGGCAATGCTGAATTTAAGTTAATTTTTTATTAAACAGTTTAACTATATCTAAAGTATTTGTTACATTTAAAGCTATGATTTGATCAGGAACTTAACCTTGATGATTGTGCTGTCACCTGCTTTTATCCTCACTCTACAAAGTATGAGATGGTCATAGCTGGAAGCCGATACAACTAGGAAATTGACGTTTATTTTGCCATAATGCCAGAAGTTGAACTAAAGCCGTGTTTCCTTACACCTAGACGCATTCAGCCAGAATATCCGTTGTTTGTGTATTTGCCTGGAATGGATGGAACAGGTCAACTATTGCGATCGCAAACTACGGGATTAGAAGTTGGCTTTGATGTTCGTTGTTTAGCAATACCACGGAAAGACCTCACGAGTTGGGAAATCCTCACAAGTAATGTTTTAGACTTAATCCATGCGGAATTAGAGAAAAGTTCCCAGAGATCAGTTTACTTGTGTGGTGAGTCCTTTGGTGGTTGCTTGGCGATGAAAGTCGCCACCCAAGCCCCACAATTGTTTAAACGGATGATTTTAATTAACCCAGCATCCGCCTTTAAATTACGGCCTTGGTTAAATTGGACATCTCAACTGATGGATATAGTTCCAGAATGTGCTTACGAGATTGGCGCACTGGGTTTATTACCATTCTTGGCATCTTTGCCGCGAATTTCTCGCAGTATTAGATATGAATTGCTGAAAACAATGCGTTCTGTACCACCAGAGACAGTGAATTGGCGGATATCTTTGTTAAGAGAGTTTAGCGTTGATGAAGAAAAGTTGAGTTCTCTGAAACAAACAGTCTTGTTAATTGCTGGTGCTGGCGATCGCCTCTTACCTTCCGTCACCGAAGTCAAACGTATAGCGAATATCATCCCCAACGCCAAAACCGTTATTCTACCTGAAAGCGGACACGCTTGCTTACTAGAGAACGATGTGAACCTCTACCAAATTCTTCAGGCTCATAACTTCCTAGAACTACAAGAGCATAAACTGCATCAAAAGATACTTTGATAGTAAGTTAATCTGTAACCTGCTGTAATTTTTCATCCCATGCAAAAATAATTTGCACTGGTTGGAAGATGTCAAGCGGGTAAATTTTTCATTACAACCGAAAAAGAGAGGCTGTAATGAGGATAATTATCCAAAATGTCTGAAGAATCCCCATATAAAAACACAAATATCAACCCATCAGTTAATTCACCTGAAACTCAAAAAACTGAAGCAGATAAAAATCAAACGTCTCTAATAGATACTTTGGCTGAAACTGCTGTTAATACTGGAAAAACAGTTGTAGATACAGCAGTGGTAGTAGGGACAGCAACAGCACAAACTACATATAATTTATTTGGGCAAGCAACTAAAATCACAGGACAAGTTATCAATAAGATTGGGCAAAATTGGTTAATTAGAAGAATATCTGGGTTTTTAAATCTCAACTGGCTGATCGGTGCGAGTGAGGATGTTGATTTAGCAAAAGTGGAAATTGCAGTTAACAAACTCAAGCAGAAATACCCCCAAGAATCACCTCAACAAATTGCTCACCGCATCATGATGGAAAAAGCCACTAAAGCCGGTGGAATTGGGTTAGCAAGTAGTATTTTGCCAGGAGTAGCAGTTGCGTTGCTAGCAGTAGACTTAGCTGCAACCATGAAATTGCAGACAGAAATGCTGTATCAAATTGCCGGGGTGTATGGACTAGACTTACAAGATCCAGCACGTAAAGGGGAACTATTGACGATTTTTGGGTTGGGTTTAGGTGGGAATCGGCTGTTAAAAGCCGCCGGATTAGTTTGGTTGCGAAATGTCCCCTTTGCTGGGGCAGCGATCGCCGCCAGTGCCAATGCTACAATGAGTTATTCTTTAGGGTATGCGGCTTGTCGGTTTTATGAAGCCAAACTAGACGAATCAGTGTCCGTAGAATCACCGGAAACACTGGCGAAATTAAAAGCCGAGAGTGAACAATATTTAGAAACGGCGATCGCGCAACAAGCCGTCATGGATCAGATATTAGTCCATGTTATTTTAGCGAGTCACCCGGAAAAAACTTGGCAACAAATATTACCAGAACTCAAAGCCGCTAACCTGAGTGAAACTTCATTATCAGCGATCGCCAAAAACATCAAATCACCCCAACCCTTAGAGCAACTACTTAATCAACTAGATCCTGATTTTGCCGTACCCTTACTAGCGCAATGTCAGAGAATTGCTCAAATAGACAAGCAAACCACAGCAGTAGAGCAAGAAATTATCAGAGCGATCGCTAACAAATTTGATATTGACTTAAATCAAAATCAAGTCAACAGTCAATAGTTATTAGCGTTGCTCAGGATCAACACCGAGAGAACGCAATCGCTGCTTTAACTGTTTCAATTATCGAAAATTTGGGTTGAAAACCCCGTCGTTCTACGACGGCTTTCTGGTATACTAGCAGTAGGTTGTAGACCGTGAGAACGATGTTCGCGTAGCGTCCCGCAGGGAGGAAACAGGTAAAACGTCCTACTCCGTGATCTCAAAATGCCTAACAGTCAATGGTGTAAAAATAAGTCCAAACTGTAAGGTCGAAAAGCAATTAAATAGGGTAGGGCATACCCAAATTTACGCTTGGGGAGTAGTCCTTAAGTGGGGTATATCGAGAGATATGTTTCGGACTAGACATGAAACTGTAAGACCAAAATCAACATCGTTGGTGGAGGCAGGATTCAGCCCAAGAATCTCCGCACTTTTAGGGCGGAGAGTGTCAAAAGGTCATGAGTCATTAGAGATTGGGCATGGGGCATAACTCAATTCAAAATTCAAAATTCAAAATTGGTGATTGTTAATTGTTAATTGTTAATTTTTGACGGTTGACTGAGAAAGAATTTCTCCCTCATCTCCCCAGTCCCCAGTCCCCAGTCCCCAATCCCCAATCCCCAGTCCCCAATCCCTCACTCGGAAAATTTTGAGCAATACTTGTACAAGAAGGAATATTTACGCGAAATCCAAAAATGGCAATTCAACTGAGTGACAAACCTCTGCTAGAGTGGGCTGGCGATACGCTAGCGATCGCATTATTTGAAGAAGCAGTAGAGTTAACAGGGGAACTGGCAACTTTAGATGAGAAGTTTGCCGGCATTTTAAAAGAAGTCATTGCAGAAGAAGAATTTAAAGGCAAAGCCAACAGCAGCATCTTTACTCGCGTCACAGGTGCTAGCCCCATCAAAAAAGTGATTTTAGTAGGTTTAGGAAAACCCGATACCCTCAAACTAGACACCCTCAGACAAGCGGCAGCGACAGTCGGGAAAGTTGCCAAAAAACAAAAAACCAAAGTTTTAGGCTGTAGTTTTCCTTTATGGAACAATGACCCATCTGCATCTGTGCAAGCACTAGCTGAAGGTGTGCAACTAGCCCTTTACAAAGACAATCGCTTTAAATCAGAATCAGAAGACAAAGGCGCACAAGTCGAAACCATCGAGTTTTTAGGATTCGCTGGACAAGAAGCAGCGATTACCAAAGCCAATCAAATCGTCTCTGGGGTAATCTTGGCTAGAGAGTTAGTAGCAGCCCCAGCCAACGCCGTCACCCCGATTACAATGGCAGAAACAGCCCAACAAATTGCCCAAGAACACGGTTTGCAAATCGAGATTTTGGAAAAAGCAGACTGTGAAAAATTAGGCATGGGTGCTTTTTTGGGAGTAGCCCAAGCTTCTGATTTGCCGCCAAAATTCATCCACCTGACATATAAACCCCAAGGTACAGCCAAGCGTAAACTAGGCATTATTGGCAAAGGCTTAACCTTTGATTCTGGTGGACTCAACATCAAAGGTGCGGGTAGCGGTATTGAAACCATGAAAATCGATATGGGAGGCGCAGCCGCTACATTAGGTGCTGCCAAAGCCATAGGTCAACTCAAGCCAGATGTGGAAGTGCATTTTATTTCGGCTGTGACAGAAAACATGATTAGCGGCCACGCCATGCACCCAGGAGACATCCTCACCGCATCCAATGGCAAAACCATTGAAGTCAATAACACCGACGCTGAAGGTCGTTTAACCCTAGCAGATGCCTTAGTGTTTGCCGACAAATTAGGATTAGATGCCGTTGTTGATTTAGCCACCCTTACCGGGGCTTGTGTCGTTGCCTTGGGAGATGATATTGCTGGCTTATTCACGCCTGATGATGGTTTAGCAGCACAACTAGAACAAGCTGCCGACAGTTCAGGTGAGAAAATTTGGCGGCTGCCAATGGAAGACAAATATTTTGAGGGACTCAAATCTGGGATTGCGGACATGAAAAACACCGGGCCGCGTGCTGGTGGTTCGATTACCGCCGCCTTGTTCCTCAAACAGTTTGTCAAAGACACAGCTTGGGCGCACCTAGATATAGCCGGGCCAGTTTGGGCAGACAAAGACAGTGGTTATAACGGCTCTGGTGCCACTGGTTTCGGTGTCAGAACCCTAGTTGATTGGGTACTAGGTACTGGGGGCTAGGTACTGGAAGGGACTGGAGAGCAGGGGGGATGAGGGAGATGAGGGGGATGAGGGAGCCTCTTAAGGGCAGGGGGAAATTTTTTCCTTAGAATTCTTTCAATTTTGAATTTTGAATTTTGTAGCTTGCTTCTCTTACGAGACGCTACCGCGAACCCGTAGGGTATTTTGAATTGATTGATGCCCCAATCCCCAATCCCCAATCCCCAATATTTCGTGTTATCGTGGGTTTACCGTGAGAACTTGTTGCAAAAATCACAACAGTAATCGGCAGATGGAAAGTTAAGATTTTTTAGCAAAGGCATCTGGTAAAATTTGTAAGGTTTCTAAAAAGCACTGAGCAATGGGATCGACTGGCGTGCGGATAGCAATTGACGCAATGGGAGGGGATAACGCTCCCGGTGAAATCGTTACTGGCGCGGTGCGAGCCAGTGAAGAATTAGGTGTGAAAGTTTTATTGGTGGGTGATCCCCAACAAATTAAAGCTGCCTTGCCCCCAAAAACTAATGTGGCAGGAGTGGAAATCATTCCGGCTGAGGATGCGATCGCAATGGATGAGGAGCCTTTGAATGCGGTGAGACGCAAACGCAAGGCTTCTATTAATGTGGCGATGGATTTAGTTAAGCAACAACAGGCAGATGCGGTATTTTCTGCTGGTCATTCGGGGGCAGCAATGGCATCAGCCCTACTTCGCTTGGGAAGATTGCCAGGGGTTGACCGTCCGGCAATTGGGACAGTTTTTCCCACCGTCAAAGCAGGTAAGCCAGTTCTCATTCTGGATGTGGGCGCAAACGTAGATTGTCGTCCTAAGTTTTTAGAACAGTTCGCCGTCATCGGTTCGATTTATAGTCAGTATGTTCTCGGTACAAATGAACCCAAGGTGGGTTTGTTGAACATTGGCGAAGAAGATACTAAAGGTAATGAGTTAGCCCTACGTACTCACGAACTGTTACGAGTTAATCCCCATATTGCCTTTCTAGGCAATGCGGAAGGACGAGATGTTCTGTCTGGTGAATTTGATGTGATTGTCTGCGATGGCTTTGTGGGCAACATCTTACTCAAATTTGCCGAAGCGGTTGGCGGCGTGATTTTACAAATTTTGCGGGAAGAATTACCCCAAGGTTTGCACGGTCAAATTGGGTCAGCGATTTTAAGACCGAACCTGAAGCGCATTAAGCAACGTATGGATCACGCCGAACATGGCGGCGCGTTGCTGTTAGGTGTGTCAGGTGTGTGTTTAATCGGTCATGGTAGTTCTCAAGCACCTTCAGTTTTTAACGCCATTCGCATGGCAAAAGAAGCTGTAGATAATCAGGTCATGCAACAATTGCAATCCCGATATGAGATGCTACAGAGTGAGAGTAGTTAGCAATCAGCCAAAAAACTAGTAATGACAGCTAGTAACAAGTCATTGGTTAGCAGTTAAAGACTAATGACTAATGACTGATGACTAATGACTAACAGCTGATAGCTTGGGAGATTAGGAGTGCAAAATTTAGGTATAGCAATTACAGGAAGTGGTTCGGCAGTACCCACAACTTCCCTTCACAATCAACAACTGACGGAACTGGTAGACACCTCTGATGAGTGGATTACTACCAGAACCGGAATTCGTCAGCGACGGTTAGCCAATCCCACAGATTCCCTGAGTGGGTTAGCCACATCTGCCAGTCTTCAGGCGATCGCCTCCGCCGGAATTACACCAGCCGATATAGACTTAATCTTGCTGGCAACTTCCACCCCGGATGATTTATTTGGTAGTGCGTGTAAAGTTCAAGCAGCGTTAGGTGCTACCCAAGCAGTAGCCTTTGACCTGACAGCCGCTTGTTCTGGCTTTGTGTTTGGGCTAGTCACCGCCGCCCAATACATTAAAACAGGCGCATACCGCAATGTACTATTAATCGGGGCAGATATCCTCTCTCGTTGGGTAGATTGGCAAGACAGACGCACTTGCGTATTGTTTGGCGATGGTGCTGGGGCAGTTGTCTTACAGGCAAATACAAGCGATCGCTTACTAGGATTTGCCCTCAAAAGTGACGGGACTCAAAACCACTACCTCAACCTCGGCTATCAAGGCACTTCTCAAGAAATCATCCCAGGCGTAAACGTTACTCAAGGCACTTATCAACCCATCACCATGAACGGTAAAGAAGTTTATCGATTTGCCGCCCAAAAAGTCCCAGAAATCATTGATAAAGCCTTATTTGCCGCCAACCTCACCGTTGACCAAATCGACTGGCTGCTACTACATCAAGCGAATCAGCGCATCCTTGACGCAGTTGCCCAACGCCTCAAGATTCCTAATGACAAAGTTATCAGTAATCTTGCTAACTACGGTAACACCTCCGCCGCCTCCATTCCCATCGCTTTAGATGAAGCCGTGCGGCAAGGTAACATCAAAACCAACGACATTATCGCCGCCTCCGGCTTTGGAGCAGGTTTAACCTGGGGCGCAGCAATTTTCCAATGGGGACGATAAACAATTCAAAATACCCTGCGGGAAGGCTGCGCCTACAAAATGCAAAATTCAAAAATTGGATTCTTCATTTTGAATTTTGCATTTTTAATTTTGAATTTGAGCGAAGCGATTGACCAATGACTAAAACTGCATGGGTGTTTCCCGGACAAGGTTCTCAAGCATTAGGAATGGGAACCGACTTATTAGATATACCTGCTGCCAAAGACAAGTTTGCCCAAGCTGAAAGCATCTTAGGCTGGTCGGTAACAGACATCTGCCAAAACCAAGAAGAAAAATTATCCCAAACACTCTACACTCAGCCCTGTCTTTATGTGGTTGAGAGTATCCTCGCCGACCTAATTCGAGAAAAAGGACACCAGCCTGATTTAGTTGCAGGTCACAGTTTAGGAGAATATATTGCTCTCTACGTTGCGGGTGTGTTCGAGTGGTCAGTGGGATTACAGCTAGTCAAGCGACGCGCTGAACTGATGGATAATGCTGCCGGGGGGATGATGGCAGCTTTGATGAACTTTGAGCGCGAACAATTAGAAACAGTGATTGCCACAACTCCTGATGTAGTGTTAGCAAATGACAACAGCCCAGCACAGGTAGTTATCTCTGGCACTCCAGAGGCAGTACAAACAGTTATGTCTGAAGTGAAAGCTAAACGTGCCATTCCCCTGAAAGTTTCCGGTGCATTTCACTCACACTTTATGGCTGCTGCTGCTAGGGAGTTTCAAGAAGTTCTCGACACTGTAGAGTTTCAGTCTGCCACAGTACCAGTATTATCTAACGTTGAACCAGTTCCCGCCGTTGATGCCGAAATTTTAAAGCAACGTCTCAGTCAACAGATGACTGGTTCAGTACGCTGGCGAGAAATTGCTTTACAACTACCAGCCAACAGCATTGAGAAAGTAGTAGAAATCGGCCCTGGTAACGTCCTCACAGGTTTGATTAAACGCACCACACCTGATTTAATTTTAGAAAACGTCCGCAAGGTTGCGGAATTACCAAATTAGGGACTAGGGACTGGGTACTGGGTACTGGGGACTGGGAAAGCAGAGAAGCAGAGAGTAAAATTCAATGCCCAATGCCCCATGCCCCATGCCCAATACCCCATGCCCAATGCCCCATGCCCCATGCCCAACCCCCAATCCCTTATGTCTCGAAGCCGCGAACCGTTTATTAGTCTGGCACTCTACCACGCTTTTAAGTGGTCAGTTGTCAGTCCCATGCTTCACGCTTATTTTCGGGGACTGATTTACGGTGTGGAAAATGTCCCCCAATCTGGCCCCTTGGTAGTTGTGAGTAATCATGCTAGCTACTTTGATCCGCCGATTGTTTCTAATTGTGTGCGTCGCCCTGTGGCGTACATGGCTAAGGAAGAATTATTTAATGTTCCAGTGTTGGCACAGGCGATTAAACTATATGGTGCTTACCCAGTCAGTCGGGGAAGTGCCGATCGCAATGCTATCCGCGCCGCACTAGAGTATCTTGATAATGGCTGGGCTGTGGGTGTGTTTTTAGAAGGTACTCGCACCCCCGATGGTCGGATTCAAGATCCGAAAAGGGGTGCAGCTTTGTTAGCCGCTAAGGCTAAAGCACCGATATTACCTGTATGTTTGTGGGGTTCAGAGCAGATTTTACAAAAAGGTTCACCCCTACCTCGTGCAGTTCCCCTGACTGTGAGAATCGGTCAGTTAATTCCTACTCCTAGTTCAACCAATAAAGAGGAATTGGAGACGGTGACGCAAAAGTGCGCCGCAGTGATTAATGAGATGCACGATTTAGGGCGTTAGTGAAAATATCTAGAAAATATGCTTTAAGAAAGTAGCGATCGCCTGTTGGTTTTTGTAAATTCAAAGTCAGTTGCTCAACTTATCTCAAACATCTATGAGTGGCTTTGAAGCCAAAAACCTGTGGAATCGCTTAAATAATTCGGTTTTAGTCCGCTTTCTGCTCTTAGTAGCCGTTGGCTGGACTATTATTCAACTTTTAGCCTATTTTCAAACCTTAATAATTATTTTTACCTTTGCCACAATTTTGGCTTTTTTACTCAGCTATCCTGTCAAATGGTTACGGCGTTTTGTACCTAAAGGAATAGCAGTTGTTGTAGTTTTCCTGATTAGTATTTTTGTGTTGTCTGGGTTATTTATCACAGTCGGTTTAGCAGTTTTATCCCAAGGACAACAGTTAATTGATAGTATCTCCGCTTTTTTAGCTTCTTTAGTCCCCTTATTAGAAAGAGTTGAAGAAATTTTACGTAATCGTAACCTACAAATAGATTTAAGCGTAGTTCAAGAACAGTTACGTAATCAAGCCGTATCAACTCTAGTCACAAGTTTAGCCATTGTGCAACAAATTTTGACTAATTTTATTACATTTATAATAATTGCGGTTGTCGCCTTTTTTATGCTACTGGACGGCGAAAAACTGTGGAATTTTATTCTCAGAATCGTACCAAAACAGCATCGCGGTAAATTTACTAAGGTGATTCGCCGGAATTTTTTAGGCTTTTTTCGAGGTCAATTATTATTAACTTTATTTCTAACTACATCAACTTTTATTGTCTTTATATTATTTAAAGTACCTTTTGCTTTATTATTATCTTTAATAGTGGGAATATTGGATATTATTCCAGGGATAGGAGCTACTTTAGGCATCAGCACCATTACTTTAATTGTGTTATCTCAAAATGTTTGGTTAGCATTAAGAGTCTTAGCAGCTTGCATAGTTCTCCAGCAAATCCAAGACAATATAATTGCTCCCCGTGTGATGCAAGGGACACTCAATCTAAATCCGGTAGTGGTATTTTTTGCTTTATTAGTAGGTGCAAGAGTCGCAGGATTATTAGGGGTTTTTATTTCAATTCCCATTACAGGAGTAATTGTTTCTTTGTTTGAAATTAATGCAATGAAATCAGAGGTTTAGATATTAGTTATTAGTCATTATTCATTAGTCATTAGTTATTAGTTATTAGTTTTTTTCGGCATTTCCTCTGTGTCCGCTACTCTCCATTCCCCATTCCCCTTAGCTAATTACTGTAAAATCAACATATACACACAAAAACAAAAAATCATGTCAGATTTAAGAGAAGAATTAAGAGAAACCTTGGATGAAGCAGAGTGGGAATGGTTAATTCCTCATGTGCAACGAGATGCGGTGATTGTGGTGTCACAAGACTTAGATTTACTGGCTGTGGGAGAAGCGATCGCCTCTGATAACACCTCATCAGTGGAACAATGGATAAATGAGCAATTACTCACTAAACCTTCAGTTACCCAAATGGGAGAATGGAATGGCGATCGCCAAAAGCGTTTTAACACCCTCATCCTTCAGCCTTATGTTCTAGTCCAAGAAATCGCCGCTTGATGTGAAAACAGGGAGTGGGGACAAATCAATTCAAAATTCAAAATAGCCTACGGCATCGCGTAGCGTCCCGTAGGGAAGGCTTACGCCTACAAAATTCAAAATGGGGATAGTTGATTGTTGACTGTTGACTGTGAACTGGGAAAGAATTTCTCCCTTGTCTACATTGTCTACCTCTGCTCCCCTGCCTTCTTACCTCAGTGTTTTTTCTTATCCGCGCCTGTGTAACCAGTTGCTACCCACAACAAGGCTCTAGCTCCGTCACGGACTGATTTTTGAATCGGTTCCGGTGGGTTTTCTGAAGGTACTGATATGGGTTTAAAGCCAATTCCCCGACTACCCAAGACTATCTCACCAATTACACGGGCGCGGCGCATGTGGTAATCTGAGGTAATTAAATACACACTCTTTATATTGCGAGCTTGTAAATCATCTACTAAAGTGGTAAAATTTGTTACTGTATCTACCGCTTCATAATCTAAATGTAATCGCCGGGAATTAATGCCAGCTTTGGCAAAAACCCGTCTGGTAAATGTAGGCGGACTACCGCCAGAAATTAAAATAGGTAAATTTGGATGCTGACTAGCAAATTTAGCTGTAAACTTTTCTCTTTCTAGGTGTTTGGTAGAACCGCCTAACACTATGATTGCTTCGGGTTGTTTGTCATTGTTTTTGGCTTCTTGGTATCCCAAAAACATTAGTAGTGGTATAAACAGAACCACAAACTGAAATGACTTACCTTTAAACAATAGATTATTCTTCAAGGCTCTATAACTTCGTTGATTGTGGAAATAATTTTTTCTAATAATCCGAAAAATAACAATGTTCAACGGGCAAATTCACCCAAATAGATATTTGCATATTTAATTAATACAGAATTAAATGCGTATTAGCGTGTTTTTGCAAATATTGAGTAATTTTGCCAGAGAACGGCATAGCGATCACCTAGGGTGGGGCTTGCGCCATCGCTATACTTTGAGTGAATGAGTGGTTGATAACGGGACTGGCCAGATTCGAACCGGCGACCTAGCGCTTAGGAGGCGCTCGCTCTATCCAGCTGAGCTACAGCCCCAACTACGAAGCACCTATTATGATAGCAGTAGTTTTAGCTAGACTGCCAGGAATTGTTCCAATCACCGCCACCAATTTCTAACCCACAAAGATAACTGTCTGCTGTGAGAATGACTAGAGGGTTTTTACCCCTTATTTGCCGCAACTCTAAACTCAGCTTGCCTTGCATAGTGTCCCGACAACAGAATTGTAAACCGTTGACTGTCGGCGCACGTAGAGGTGTACCGGGTAGATGGGTAGTTCCGGTTAATTCAACCTCATACTCTAAATTTCTGGCTTTCATTTGCCATCTACCCCAAGGCTGAATATCCCATGTAACTTTTGCATTCCAGGGAACGAATTCATAAAACTTACCTTGATAATGCAAGCCAACCATCGCCACAGATTCCATCCACCACAACACACCACGTCTACCACCGCCAGCAGTTAAGGCCAAATCCGGTTCACCGTCAAAACTATTACAATTGAGCCAAAACCATTTTTGCGGGAAAGCACCACCCCAGTTTTTTTCACCGTAAGCTGGCGCATTCTGGAATTGATAAATTTTACCGTTCCAGTCAATCCAACCACTAGCTAAACCGTGCGCCATCAAAATCTGCCATCCCGGTTCAAAGATTTGTAAAAACGACAGCCAGCCAGCCGTTGATTGCTGGATACTATTTTGATTACCCCAGCCATATACAGGCTGAATTTCATACTCCCAACGACAATAAAAACCAGTGGCAGGATCTTGAATAAAACCTTGGTTCAAGTTGGCTGTGGCTTGATAACCTTCTTGTATGTGGCGTGTAAACTCTGTGGGGGAAAGGTACATTGGTGGAGTGTTGAGGTGAGTTTTACCCCAATGACCTAAAGCTAAAACATCTCGACTAGCCCAAAATTTAGTTACATCGGGAAAAGTGCGATAGACATATTGATCATCCGCACCGAGGACTTGAGCCGCACCGCCACTATGGGGTTTTCCACCAATAGGATCTTCGATGGAATACATGAAGGCGAAAGTTTGACCACAGTCGGGTAAAGTGACACGATAATACCAGCCTTCAAAGAAACGGCGACTACTACCATCCCAATGGTAGCCGCTATGGGGCGTTTGAGTTGATTGTTGACGGTTTACTGGAATAGTTAACATATATCTATATATAGCTTATTCTCAGTATGCGCGATCGCTTTGACATCAATCATGCTTATGAAATTTTAGGGTTAAAAGCTGGTGCATCGCAGATAGAGATCAAACTAGCTTACCGCCAACTCGTGAAAATTTGGCATCCCGATCGCTTTACTAATCCCCAGCAGAAACAACAAGCAGAGACAAAAATTAAACAAATCAACGCCGCTTATAATCTCCTAAAATCACAAAATCCGCCTGTTGTCAAGTCTGCTGCATCTGTGCAACAAAATTCTCCACAAGTAACCGTCAATCGTTGGGATGCAGAAACTTTCTATAATTACGGTGTGGAGAGTGTCGCTAAAGGAGAATATCAACAAGCACTGGATTATTTCACCCAAGCAATTAGGCTCAACCCTCGCTATGCTGCTGCTTATAAATCCCGTGGGTTTGTTTGCTCACAATTAGGTTATGAATATAGAGCCACATCAGATTTAAATAAAGCCGCACAGTTAGAGGGTAAAATCCCAAAAACGGCTTATGGTTCCCGGATTAAGTATAAATCTGCGCCTAAATCTTTATTAGGGAAATGGTGTCAAAAAATTAAAAGATTTCTGAAATTGAATTAGGGTGTGTAAAGAAATTGGGGGATGCGATCGCTGTTTGCGTAGCGTCTCGCTCCAGAAGGCTTAAGCTTCGCTTTAATTAACTAGCAACCTCTAGATTCTGCTAGTTGTCTTATACTCATTTTGACTGTCAATAATTTCTATTCTTACTCTACTTTGACATCAATTTCTGTTACCCAAATTTCGTCCACAGGTATTGAAAGATATTTACGCTCTTCTAAAAAATCCACAATAGCGTTAGCCTGTGGAAACTCTGATTTAAAGCTATTTGCTAGACGCTCAATTAGAGGATACGCCAGTTGTGCGGCAAACTGACCACGCAAGCAACGTTCATACCACTCAATTAATTGAGACTCGCGCACAATGCCACGCACACGCTGCCCCCAACTAATCTGCTGGGTGACAACTTTGATTACTTCTGCATCAGCATCACGACATACAATCACAATATTGTCGCTTTCTACTTGGTCAATAATTGTTTGAGCCAATTTGCTATCAAGCGTCAGATGTTTGACTTGAATTGCAGGCCCGAAATTAGCCCACATATCCAAGCCCCTATCAGCCGCATTAGTGACACCTACACGATAGACATGAGCCGGGAATTCCCAACTTTCTTTTCCTACTTCCAACCCCAGCAAAACCCCTGTCAAATCTGAAAACTCAGCAAGTAATTCTTTATTTTCGGAGGGAATACTGACTTTGATAGTTGTACTAAGAGCAACCACAATTGTTTCAAAGAGGCTATAGGTGACAATTTCATAAGCTTTATCAATACTTCGCCTGATACCCCTTTGTTTGATGAATTTTTCCAGTAGAACACTCAAGTGAAAATCTTTTGGGGATGTACTCTCCACAAAAGCAATAATGCTCCCAACCGTTTCTTGCCGTTCATTAAATCGTAAGTATATGTAACGCTCTACTCCGCCTTGAGTGCGTTTGTTTTCAGTATCAAGAACTGCGAGCAGTTCAGGATACATCGCTGTAGAATTCCACACATCATGCTGGTATCTCGCTGAAGATGTGCAAATTTTGCCCAACAAACGCCGTGTTACTTCATCGCGCCAAGCAATTGAGGGATTTTGGTATGTGTTTTTGTCTTGGATGTTAAGATCGCCGTTGAGCCGTGAGTGTCTCAGCACTTCGGCAATTTGAATTGGCTTATAAAGGTCAACCCGTGCCTTGTTGATAATGGTATCTAATCTTTCTTTTGCATCTTCAAATGTCGGCATTTTTACGCTCCGCTAGCTGTATATATGCTAACAGCCGACTCAAGCATCAAAGTCAATTTTCTAGGGGTATGAGGCTTGAGGGTTGTAGATTCGGTAACAGTTATTGCCATTGCATCTATAACCGAATGGATAACAGCCGCAACACAAGGAACAGCCACAGCATTACCGGCTTGTTTTCTCACAGCTTGATAACTGCCAACTATTTTGTAAGAATCAGGGAAACCTTGAAGTCGTAACATTTCCCGTTCTGTCAGTCTTCTTTCGCCATTGACTAACAGGTAATTGTAAGATGCTCCTGCTCTCAAGGCGCAAGAATAGGGATATGCACTAATATTACCGCCTTTATTTTCATGCCAGATAGTTATTTCGCTATATTGCTGCTTTCCCTTTCGTTTTTCTAGACGACTATTCCTAATTTTTTCGGAAGCGTAATAAAAATCAGGTACTTTATCTTCCAGAACTTCTGACAGTGGCTTCATCGGAACACCACCTTCAGGCCAAATGAAATCAACTCGGTTGCGGAAGCCTACAATAAAAATACGTTCGCGCTTCTGCGGTACACCAAAATCCAGCGCGTTGAGAATCCGATAGTCGGCGTAGTACCCTAAGCTACTAAGAGTTTCCATGATTACTCTGAGGGTTTGCCCTTGATTATGCCCTCTTAACTGTTTGACATTCTCAAGGATAAAGGCTTGAGGCTGTTTTGCTTGCAATATACGGGCTATTTCAAAAAATAGAGTCCCACGTATATCATCAAAGCCTTTCATGTCTCCGCATATACTGAAGGGTTGGCAGGGAAACCCAGCGAACAAAATATCATGTTCAGGGATGTGTTGAGCGTCTATCTGGGTAATGTCACCGGCTGGCTTCTCGCCAAAGTTGGCTGCATAAACTTTTTGAGCGTCAGGATCTAGATCACTGGAAAAAACGCAGACGGGTTGAAGATTAAGCTGTTGGCAAACCATTTCAGCCGCGACACGAAACCCGCCAATTCCACAAAACAGGTCTAGAAATTTGAGTGCGATTTTTTTGTCGGCGTGGTGCATCTGTTTGGCGTTTACTCGATTGTGGCAATTGATTATCCACTAATTATCCGACATACATCAACTGTCAAAATTAGCTCAAGCCTATGACTGAGAAAGAATTTCTGGTGAAAAAACCAATTTGGTAGGAGAAGAAACCAAGATAATGCAGCATAATTAACCTTTATAGCATTGAGCGATCGCCATCAGTGACAAACTGAGATAGTGCATCCTCAAAGCTGGAGATTCAACTTCAGTAATTGACTATGAGTACAGCAAATATTACGCCAGCTATACGTGTAGGAGTCTTGGGTTTCGGTGGACTCGGACAAGCAGCCGCCAAGCTACTTGCAGGTAAACGAGAAATGAACTTGGTAGCCGTGGCAGACCAAAAAGGTTACGCTTACGCAGCTGAAGGTTTAAACTTTAAAGATTGCATTGCTGTCTACCAGTCTCAAGGTTCAATAGGTTATTTAGAACCAGTCGGTAATTTAACTAACAACAGTATTCAAGATTTAATCGACAGTAGCCAACCTGTAGACGGGTATTTTCTCGCTTTACCCAACCTACCCAATGACTTTATCCCTTCCGTAGCGCGGCAGTTTATTAAATCTGGTTGGCGTGGTGTGCTGGTGGATGCGATTAAACGCACCAGTGCTGTAGAACAACTAATTACGATGAAAGATGAACTGCAAGCAGCAGGAATTACCTACATGACAGGATGTGGTGCTACCCCCGGACTGTTAACCGCCGCCGCCGCCTTAGCTGCCCAAAGCTACGCGGAAATTCATCAAGTAGAAATTACTTTTGGCGTGGGAATTGCCAATTGGGAAGCTTACCGCGCCACTGTGCGAGAAGATATTGGTCATATCCCTGGTTATACAGTAGAAGCTGCACGGGCAATGACTGACGCAGAGGTAGAAGCTTTACTAGATAAAACTAACGGTGTGCTGACCTTGAAAAATATGGAACACGCCGATGATATCATGCTAGAGTTAGCCGGGATTGTAGAGCGCGATCGCGTGACTGTTGGCGGTGTAGTTGATACCCGCAACCCGAAAAAACCCCTCAGCACCAATGTTAAAGTTACAGGACGCACTTTTGAGGGTAAAATCTCCACCCATACCTTCACTTTAGGTGATGAAACCAGCATGGCTGCTAATGTGTGCGGCCCCGCTTTTGGTTATCTTAAAGCTGGTATGCAATTGCATCAACGAGGCATTCACGGCATATTTACAGCCGCCGAAATTATGCCCCAGTTTGTCAAATAATAGGACTAAAGTAGGGGCGGGTTAAAAGAGTAAATCTGTAGATATACGGAATTGTTTATCAACCCGCCCCTACTACGAGCTATAGTCTGATACCAGTTACGTAAGTCCTGATTACTTTTTTCGACTGGGAGTAATTAAGCTGAGTAAGTAGACAATCACTCCTAGAAATCCCAATTCTCTTGTCAGAAATTGCCAAAGCTGTCTCCGATTGCGAATACTTTGAAAGTTATTAAGATAATCTTCCAATCCTTTGATTGCAACTAAATTTTCCTGTGTATTTAATAACTGTTGTTCTGATTGTTTTAAATTTAAGCGTGTATTCTGCATTTCTTGCAGCAAAATTCCAATTTTTTCTAAACCTCCAATAGAATTAATTTCTTGTAAAAATTTCTGTATATAATCAACATTTTGAGAAGATTTGGCTATTGTCTCTTCTAAATTTACCTGAATACTTTGTGATTGTGTCAACAGAATGTTGGCGGTAGCTTCAATCTGTTTGATAGATTCTTCAACTTTTAGGAGTGCTTCCCGACTAGAATGAATTTCGGCAATTAATTCCTTAACTTCATCTATTTCCTGAGCTTTTTTTAAAGTCCTTTCCGCACTCTCTATAGATTTATTGATAATGTTTACTAAATTTTCCAAGTCTTCAGCAACTTGTAAATCTGTAGAGTAGCTTTTATCCATGATTTATCTCTTTATAATAAAGTTTATCTATAGCTGCCTGACAAAGTAAGGATACTAAAGAACCATCTTGGTTTGATATTTCCTGTCTAAATGGAAAATGTTCAGGCATTTCTATTCCTATCTTGGTACGTACTCGTGCAGCTTCATACAACATTCCTTTATTTTCAAGTTCATCTGCAATCCTTAAGATTAAATTCTGATATTCTTGAAAATCTATATCTTTTAGTGGTGCAGCTTCTCCGATGGCTTGCCAATAATTACCTAAAGCCCGTAACAGTAGGCATTTAAGAGGAATTTTATCAACTAAGCTGAGAATGTTATCAGCTTTTAACAATTCCTCATGTATCAGATGATTAGGCTGACTCTGGATAATTCTTATAGCATTATTTTCGATTTCTGCAAGTTTTTTTAAATCAACTCTTGCTAGTCTCAATGCAGCATAAGTATCCCAGGAAATTTGCAAGGGATGGCTGTTCAAACCTTCATAAATAAAATCACATACAACGTCTATATCTAGAAATAAGTTTTCTCCATTCGCCCATTCAATAATCCAATCCAGAGCTTCTAAATTTTGGGATGTGGAACATTGACATTCCTGAAAATGTAATCTTCCAATTCTCTCGATTTCATCAGTAATTGCAATTATCAATAATCTATAACGAGGTCTAGTGAAAATTGTGTACCAATTATTTGCTTCTTCAAATGTCGGTAATCCCTGACCATTAAAGACACAAAAAGCTACACAAACATCAAATTCTCTACCTTTAGCTTGTTGAACATTTAAATAGTCTAAGCCAGGAAGATTTTTATACTTTTCTGGAACATTCTTATAAATTATTTTCACTCGACTAGAGACACGCCTAAGAAGAGAACGCTGCTCTAAAGATGAGATATATAGAAATTTTTTACTCAGAATTTCCAAAATTTCTAGTGCTTCCGCCTGAGAATTGCATTCTAAAAGTCTTACAGGTTCACCAACCTCAAAAGTATTTTCAGGATTGCTGATTTCAGGTAATCTTTTTCTTCCTGAATTTGCTTTTTGTGCAAACCTATGAAAAGTATTAGCAAATTTTAAGATAAATTTAGTGTTGCGATAATTGTATTGTAAACATTTTCTTTTATTTAATTGTAACTGTCCCCAGTCGAAGTTTACAGGTTGAATTCTTTGATTCATATCACCTAATAAACAAAGCACAGAAGTATGGTAATATTCTGTTTGCCATCTCTCCAGCATTTTGATGATAGCCCACAGTTCATCTATGAGATAATCTTGGGCTTCATCAAATATAAAAATCGTTCTATTTGCATTTGGGAAATTATGAGCATTTTCGGTAATTAGATATACTCCCTCTATCCAATTTCTCTTGCCTGCCAGTTGAGAAATTCGGTTATTCTCATTAATGGTTTTTAATTGGTTTATTAAAGATTCATTTTCATAATAAATTGGATGCTTAGATTGGTTAGATTTATGCCTGTTGATTACAAAGCTTCTATATAAAATTAATTCTCGATATCCAATATATTGAGAACGGGGAATATCATGAACTCTTCGACGTGCTTCTGCTTGTAGAGCAGATAATTCTTCTGATGTTGTGGCAATTTTTTGGTATATATCAGGTGCAGATTGAGAAAGCCATTCAGTAAAAGTTCCTATAAAGAAATTTTTCGGTTCTTCAGCTATAATTTTCTTGATTTCTGTAAATTTCCTAATATCATCACATAAATTAGCAGGAAGTATCAGAACAATATTCCAATTATCGCGATAAAGTTCACAAGCAATTAAAGCAGCACATACAGTCTTGCCTGTACCTGGCGCACTTTGTATTAAAAGGCTATTGATATTGGTAAAATTTGATGATATTTTAGACGAGCTTGTTTGTAGTTCAGCAAAAATTCTTTTCTGTTCATTCGTCAAAACTGGAGAATATAAATAGCCGCCATAAACAAATTCGTACCAAGAGTCAGATTGATAATTGTGCCATTTATATGTAGGAATATCTTCTACTTTCCTTTCATCTATTTCCAATACATCAGCTAATGTTAGCGGTTGATTTCTATCCCTGTTTTCAATTATGTTTTTATAAACATTTTTTCTTAAACCTGCTTTAATTATTAAAAATACATTTGAGTTCAACCTTTCCCAAATGACTCTAACATCTTTTCTTTTTGTTCTCCATAAATTTTCATAGCCTTCTAGTTTTCGATATTCTCCAAGATTACATTCACTCATTTGTGTGAGGATTTCTGCTACATCTTGAAAATAGACGTAAGAAAGCTTTTGAATTTCTCTAAAAGCAGCACGTACAATTATTACAGTACAATTTCCCATAGCATTACCTCAGAGGATACTACGTTCATTAAACGATTTATCTGAGTCATAGCCACTGTGATAATAGGGAAATTAGAGTTGCTGAATTTAGGTATGAAAATAATTTACATATAAGCTATGGTGCTGCTGTCAACCACGATGAATAAATCTCATCGGCAACAGTAGGGAATTTAAGTAAATTGGATATTTAGCTGACTACACTGATCGTAATATGTAGTTCGTATCTGTGGAAACACTAAAAATTAGTATAGCGTGAAACAGCAGAATTGGGAATTAGATATTTCTGAATATGAGTATAAAATTTCAAGATACCTGCTTAACACACATCTTGCACCTGTTCCTTGATGATAATTTTTGGAGGGTGGGCGTTGCTTGCAAGTTGCTCAAAGCCTTAGTTTTAGGTTCTTGGCTGTGCATCGCCTGGAGCTTACTGAGAATGGTGCAAGATATCAGCGATCGCTATGCGGTAATGATGAATTGCGGAGACGACAGATACAGAAAAGTGAAAGATGCAAATTATACAACTATGACAGGGAAAACAGGGGGAGCCTGGGAGAATACTCATATCAGTTCCCAGTCCCCATTCCCGATTCCCGATTCCCTAAAAGAATGCTGCTTGATGACGAATCAAGTTCAAGAATTCTTCGCGGGTTTTTTGGTCTTCTTGGAATATACCAACCATTGCACTGGTGACAGTCCAAGAGCCGGGTTTCTGCACACCCCGCATCACCATGCACATATGGGTGGCTTCCATGACTACTGCTACACCTTGCGGTTCTAAGATGGTTTGAATGGCTTCGGCAACTTGGCGAGTCAGCCTTTCTTGGACTTGCAAGCGACGGGAATACATCTCGACAATACGGGCTAGTTTACTTAGTCCCACAACCTTCTGGTTAGGAATGTAAGCAACGTGCGCTCTACCCATGAAGGGTAACATGTGGTGTTCGCACAGGCTAAAGAAGTTAATATCCCGGACTAATACCATCTCGTTATGCCCTTCATCAAACACGGCTCCATTGATGAGTTCTTCTAACGATTGGTTGTAGCCACTGGTCAAAAACCGCATTGCTTCTGCAACTCGCTTGGGTGTCTTCAATAGACCTTCCCGTTCTGGGTCTTCTCCTACACCTACTAATATTGCTCTCACGGCCTCCATCATTTGCGCCATCTGTTCCTCTGAAGGCTGATGCAAATCGGGTTGCTTGCCATCGTGGGTGTTGCGGTCTGGTCTGGTGTTGATGGCTTCTGCCAAATCGGGAATCAAAGGAGACTGAGCGCGATTGGAACCGTTGGAACTAGCAATAGTCATGATATCAATACTTGGTTATGGTTTATCGTGAGTTGTGAGTCATTAGTCATTGGTCATGGGTTGTAATAAACAAATGACCAACAAAGGACTAATTAAAGCGCACCTGCGCTGGGCATGAGAATCAATTCGTTAATCACTGCTTGTGGTGGTAATAAAGCAGTATGAAGAATTGACTGGGCCACAATTTCTGGGGTGAGCATTTGGGAACGGTCAAAGTCAGCATCAACGGTTTCTGTGTCCCACAGTTCAGTGTTGACTGCACCAGGACAAATCGTTGTGACACGAATACCTTGAGGGCGTTCTTCTTGCGCCAAAGTTTGAGCAAGGGCTAGTAAACCAGCTTTACTCACACAATAGGCTCCCCAGTTAGGAAAAGCTTGTTTGGCAGCGATGGAGGCGACATTGATGATTGTGCCATTACCTCTAGCGCGCATTCCCGGCAAAATACCTTTAATACACTCAAAGACGCTAGTCAGGTTTAAATTGATCACTTGCTGCCAGTCTTCTAAAGTGGTTTGACTGAGAGTGTTTGTGTATCCTATACCGGCATTATTTACGAGGATATCTATCTCTCCAAAATCATCGGCGATCGCTTGCATTTTTGTTTGTACTTGCGATACCTCAGCTAAGTCTACAGCATACACTTTGGCTGTAACTCCAGTATGTTTGGTTGCTTCTGCTACAGTCTCTAACTTATCTAGAGAACGGCTCACTAAAGCAATATCTATTCCTGCTTGTGCAAAGGCTAAGGCCGTTGCTTTTCCAATTCCACTACTCGCCCCAGTAATTAGAGCGCGTCGTTTCTGCTCCAAACTCATCCTCTCTCCCAATTTGTTGGCAGGTTTGCCAGGCTTGACCACCCAATTATGAAAATCTTAGGTGTTATTTTAGATGACACAAATCTTAAATTAATCTTAATTTCCCCGGTTTTTCCTGGAAAAATGATAATGTTATCTGTTATTATTAGCGTCCTCTTCAATTATTTTTATACAGGATAACAAATGTTGTCTTGAGAACTCAAACCATTGACTCACAGCCAATTATTCATTTTCTAGACACAGCTTTAGGGTATTAGGAATTTGAAATTGGTATGACACTCATCTACTGGAGTGGATTTGCCACTGACAAATAAACAACCTCCGAATTTTTTTGTGGGATGGGTGTCTCCACCTGTCCCATATTTTGGGCGGGTAGTCTGCCCACCTTACAAGATGGATAATTTACGCTTGGGAAATCCCTGGGTTCCAGACATCAATGCCTATGGCTGAAAAGATTGTTAAAAATCTTTAAGAACCATAGGCATTATAACATTGCTTGTGAGTTAATGTATCAAATTCTCAGGCTGATTAATGGGCGATTTCTGTAAACACGCCGATTTTACGGAATTTTTCGTAACGCAGTTGCCGCCGTTCTGGAGATGTTAAACGATTGAGTTCATCTAAATTGTCTAAGAGTGCTTGTTTAAGGGTGTTAGCGGCTTGAAGCGGGTCAGTATGCGCGCCACCAATAGGTTCGGGGAGAATCTGGTCAATAATACCCAAGTTTTTCAAGTCGTGGGAGACAATTTTCAGGGCGACGGCGGCTTGGGGAGCTTTGCTTGCGTCTTTCCACAAAATAGCGGCACAGGCTTCGGGGGTAGCAACGGTATAAACGGCGTGTTCAAACATTAATAGGCGATCGCCGACACCAATACCCAAAGCACCACCAGAACCACCTTCACCGATGACGGTGCTGATAATGGGTACATCCAGAGAGAACATTTCCCGTAGGTTATAGGCGATCGCTTCCCCGGCACCTTGACGTTCTGCGGCTACCGTCGGCAAAGCTCCCGGTGTATCGATAAACGTTAAAATCGGCATACTAAACTTATTGGCGTGTTCCATCAGCCGCATCGCCTTGCGATAGCCGCCAGGGGTAGCCATGCCGAAATTACGAGCGATATTATCTTTAGTATCGCGTCCTTTTTGATGACCCAACATCACCACCGGTTGCCCACCTAAACGCGCCACGCCACCAATCAAAGCTGGATCATCACTACCAGAGCGATCGCCATGTAATTCCATCCAGTCATCAGTAATAGTCTGAATATAATCTAGGGTACTGGGGCGACGGGGATGACGAGCAACTTGCAGGCGTTGAGCCGGCGATAAGGTACTAAAAATCTCCTCCCGCAATTGCATGGCGCGTGCTTCTAGCTTGCGAATCTCACCAGAAACATCAACACCGTTCTCGTCTGCCAATTGCCGAATTTGCTCAATTCGGTTTGTCAATTCAGCTAAAGGCTTTTCAAAATCTAAAAGTAGTGGTTTACGCTCAGTTGTAGCCATAGTTAGGGATTGGGTATTGGGGATTGGGGATTGGGTACTGGGGATTGGGTACTGGGGCATTTAATGCAAGAATTTGGAATTTTTTAGGCGTAAGCCTTCCCTACGCTGGCGTAAGCCTAGCCGTAGGCTATGGGTGAATTAATTTGTCCCCAGTCCCTCGTCCCTAAACCAACAGTGGTCTAAACCCGTGTTTTACCGATGCTTGACCAATCTGCTCCATTTTGTCTACGGTAATCTGATTACGCCCCCAAGAAAAGTTCGTGTATAACTTCTCAAATTCCAGCAGCATCGATTCAGCAAAACAAGCAAATAACTGGCGTGCTGGCACTTCCATATTGACGATTTCCATGATTTTCCAGTCAATATCTAAAGAATGCTCAACAATACCACCGTTGAGAACATACACACCCGAATGCTGTAATTTAGTGGCTAAATTTTTGGGATAGCCGCCATCAATCAACAGACAAGGTTTCTTCAAGGTTGTCGGGTCAATTTCCACACCTTTGGGCATACTCGCCACCCAAACTACAATATCAGCTTGGGGTAAGGCTTCATCCAAAGCCATGATTTTTCCCCGTCCCAATTCTGCTTGTAATTGCTGGAGGCGTTCTTGGTTACGGGCTATCAGCAACAGTTCTTTAACATCGGTTCTCGCATCTAGCCAACGAGTCACTGCACTGCCAATATCACCAGTAGCCCCACATATCGCTACTGTCGCTTGGGAAAGTTCTATTCCTAGTTGTTGTGATGCGCCTTCTATCTGCCGACAGATAATATAGGCTGTGTGAGTGTTACCTGTAGTGAAGCGTTCAAAATCTAGTTGAATGTTACGAACTTGTCGAAACTGCTCCAAGTTAAAATTTTCAAAAATGATCGAGGAGAACCCACCTAAAGCTGTGATATTGATGCCATGCTTTTGAGCATGAGCCATAGCGTTGAGAATTTTCCGTGTTGCGGCTTTAATCCGACGATTTGCCAGCATTTCAGGTAAGAAGCAAGATTCTACATACTTGCCTTCAATTGTCTCCCCAGTGATACTGGTAACTTTAATGTGATCAACAATTTGCGGTGGCGCGCTACACCAAAAATCTAGCCCTTGATCGGCGTATTCTGGGTATCCCAATTCTTGGGCGACCGCTTGAGCGTGTTCTAGGCTCGTCAAATGTCCAATTAGACCAAACATTAGTGATATATTCTTAGGCGTGTGCTTTGCTAAAAGCGTGGGGTTTGTGGGTAAGAGACAATACCTAACTCTTAAAAATACTATACAAAGCGTAAGATGTCTCAGGGGCAACAAAGTCAGTTACCCCTACAAGCAAGGTTTAAGCTGCTCTAAGTCCGTAGGCTGATAAGCGCATGATTTCCCCAGTCGAGAAGCCGATATTGCTTAGGGCTTCTCCGTACTGAATCATAAAATCTTCTACTAGGGCTTCTTTTTCCATCGCCAAAGTTGCGGCATCTGCTGCTACTTTGTTTAACATTTGCCAAACTATGGGCAAATTTTGGCGATTGGCTGCTTCTAATTCAGCTTTGGAGGTAGCAAAGTGTTCTTTTAGCCAAACTTCGCCAAAGTTGAGGTGACTGTATTCATCTTTGACGACTCCTTCGGTGATTTTGCGAGCGAATTCATCGGCTACGGGGATGTAGATGTTGTATGCTGCGATCGCAAAACATTCGATGATCAAAGACTGAATTAACAGACAAGTCACAACCTTGCCTTCAGCTGCTGCTTTTTGGAAATTGCCATGTAAATCAGCAAAAAATTCTTTAGCGAACTGCATATCTGGTTCTACTTTCAGATTGCGTCCACAAGCTTCAAATCCTTTCTTGTGGCGATTTTCCATTTTTGAGAGCCGAATCAGTTCATCTTTGTGTTCTGGCAGCAGTTCAGCTAGTTTAATGTAATTTTCATAAGCTTCTTGTTCGCCTTCAATCACGATGGCATTAATCCGGCTATAGCCATCTTTGTATTTTTCGCTGTGGAAATCAATTTCTAAATCGGCTGTCATCTGCTGCATAGTTATGTTTACTCCTGTAAACTGAATTATTTGATACGATGTTGGACTTACCCCTTGAATTTAGGGTAATGCTCACTGTTGTTTAATTTTACTTAACAAGTCACTATGTTATAGATTAGCTTTTGCTAGGAGTGATAGCTCTACCAATTTAATCAAATCAATAGGTCTTACTTCAAATTTTCCCACTTCGACGCAGCAAATGGTTGAAAATGGGCTTAGAGCATTGGACATGGGATTTTTCTCCTCTGTTGCCTTCACTCCCTACACCCCATAAACTTAGTGATTTAACTCATGGCTAAACCAAACTGGAGTCTCAAATCTGCCGATGTTTTCAGCCTAGGAGGACTAATACTGGGGGCGGTGATTGTGCTGTCACCACTGTTTGTAGTCTTTCTCACTTCCTTTGCACCTCCGGGAGCCAACATAGAACTTTTGCCCAAAGATAATTGGTCTTTAGCTAATTACCGCGATGCGTGGCAAAGAGGTAAGTTTTTGTTAGCATTTGCTAATTCTACCTTGGTGGCGATCGCTGTGACGGCATTTCAGATTATTACTTCAGCACTGGCGGGTTACGCTTTGGCGCGGCTGAAATTTCGCGGTAGACAAGCACTGTTGTTGGTAGTCTTAGCCACTTTGGTGATTCCGTTTCAGTTATTGGTAATTCCCATCTTTTTGGTACTGAAGTGGGGACACCTGATTAATACTTACGCAGCCTTAATTTTACCCACTGCCGTTAACGGGTTTGGAATTTTTCTCTTACGTCAATATTTCCAAACAATTCCCGTAGAGTTGGAAGAAGCCGCAGCTATTGATGGCGCGAACCGACTACAAATTTTGTGGCGAGTCATGTTACCTCTAGCCCGCCCTGCCTTGGTGACGCTGTTTTTATTTACATTCATCGGCGAATGGAATGACTTATTTAAGCCCTTGGTATTTACCACTCGACCAGAATTAAGAACAGTACAGCTAGCTTTGGCTGAGTTTCAGGAACAGTTTACCAATAATTGGCCTTTGATGATGGCGGCGGTGACAATTGCCACTGTGCCAGTTATGGTGTTGTTTCTCATCGGTCAGCGTCAGTTTATCAGAGGTATTGCTACGACAGGTATTAAAAATTAACGGGGAACAGGAAACAGGGAACAGGGAACAGGGAACAGGGAACAGGGAACAGGGAACAGGGAACAGGGAACAGGGAACAGATTTTTCCTCCCTGTTCCCTTTGACTGTTAGAGTCTAGCCTAGAAAGTATGTAAAGTTTTGTAACGAATTGCGTAATAGTAAGTAACCAAGCTGTAGCAATAATTAGGTGAAGTTGAGGTAAATTGAGGACTTCAACTGTTTTCAATCCCTGTAAATATCAGGGGTGCAAAAATTTATGATTCCAACTTTCTTAGGACTTACGCAACTGGCACATTAGTAGGGTGCGTCAGATATTTAAAATCTGTTATTTTTAGCCAATTATCGCTTCTGACGCACCCTATACGAGACTACACGCAACTTTGATGATGACAATTGCCTAAGTCCTATTTCTTGAACTACCACATCTACATAGCTAACAAGGATTAACAATAGTTATGAGTTCTCAAAACTTACAGGAAACAGTGCTAGATTCTCAAACCTTAAAACAACTACAAAGCGACATTCAAAAGGAACTACTAGAAGTCTTAAATAACTCTCAACTCAGCAAAGTATTGCAAAAATACGGTATATCACAGTCAGAAGTTCTGAAAATTAGTTATCAACTGGATTTAAATAAATTACAAAATATTGTAACTGATCAAAATCAGTTATCTAAAGATTGTTTATTAACAACAGAACAACAGCAGATTGAAGCCAGTGCAGTATTGCTTAAGCCTTGCCCAATAGAAGGTTATCCTGATGGGTGTTGGGTAGATAGCTAAACAATTTGTCAAACAAAAAATTGTGTTTTTCTGCACGGAAATATTTCCGCTACAGATAGCGTATCAGAGTATGATTATCCCAGTCAGTATTGCTAGTGCGTAACGACTTGGGGTAATCATTTTGTCATGTATCACAGCCGAAGCTACCATAAAAACTTAGGGCTAGTAAGTGCTTTAGCAATTGCTAGCATATCTGCTTTTTTTGGAAATGGTGCTTTTGCTCAAATCCAAGAAGACAACACCTTGGGTGCTGAGACGACAGTTGTCACACCTAGCTTGGTTAATAACCAAACTATTTATCAAATCGATGGGGGGGCAATTCGTGGGAGTAATTTATTCCACAGTTTTGAGCAGTTTTCAGTGCCTAATGCTCATACAGCTTATTTCAACAACGCTACAAATATTCAAAATATTATTAGTCGAGTCACTGGCAATTCTGTTTCCAATATTGACGGCATTTTCAGAACTAACGGCACTGCTAACTTATTTCTGATTAACCCCCATGGCATTATTTTTGGTTCTAATGCGGCGTTAGACATTCAAGGTTCATTTTTAGCTAGCACGGCTAGTAGTGTGCATTTTGGCAATAATCTGCAATTTAGTGCTGTTAGCCCTCAGACAGTGCCATTATTGGCAGTAAATGTCCCTATTGGCTTGCAATTTGGCACTACGGCGGCTACAATACGCAATCAATCCCAAGCAAGTCTGAGAGGCGAAACTAATCGTTTAAACCGCCCGGCTGGTTTACAAGTGTTGTCAAATCAAACTTTGGCATTGGTAGGCGGTGATGTGATTTTGGAGAGTGGAAATTTAACCGCCAAGGAAGGAAGAATTGAACTAGGAAGTGTTGGCGGTAATAGTTTGGTAAGTATCAACCCCATCAACCAAGGTTGGCTTCTGGGATACGAAAATGTGAGCAATTTTCAAAACATTCAACTAACAAGGGGGACTGTAGGTAGTCCTGCTAGTCCATCTATAGTGGATGTGAGTGGTGAAGGTAGCGGCAGTATTCATTTACAAGGTAGGCAAGTTTTCATTAATAGCAGTTCACAGCTTTTAGCTAATACTTTAGGTGCTAGGCAAGGAGGTAATTTAACGATTAATGCCTCAGAATTTGTGGAGTTAGTTAGTGGTACACCTTTGACTACCAGAACTTTTGGTTCTGGAAACGCTGGAGACTTAACAATTACAACAGGTAAGTTGATTGTGAGAAATTTCGCTCAAGTCAGCACAGGAGCGCAGTTTCCAGATAATGTCTTAGGACAAAATCAAGTGCTACGCTTGGGTTCTGGTGGCAAGTTAGTGATCAATGCCTCAGATTCTGTATTGTTGAGTGGTAGTTTTCCTCTTGGTAGTCAGGCTTTATCCAGTGGATTAGTTACTGCTACTCCTGACAATGGAGATGGTGGGGATGTAATCATCAACACGAGGACTTTACGTATTGAAAATGGAGCGAGGATATTAACAGAGTCTGCGGGTATACTATTACCAGGAACTAACCAATATTTACCAGCTACAGGTAGAGGCGGCAATGTGACAGTTAACGCCTCTGAGGCTATAGAAATAATTGGCACTTCAACTAATGGTGTCCCCAGTCGTATTTCTACTGCAACCAGGGGTATTGGAAACGCAGGCAATGTAACTTTGAATACTGGGCAATTGATGATTCGGGATGGGGGCGCGATACGTGTCAGTAGTGCAGTACCAAACAATTATATCTACTTAGGAGACCCTACTCAGCTAGGAGCAGCCGGTGAGATTACAGTCAATGCTCGTTCCATGCGATTAGAAAATCAAGGACAACTGGTAGCCGAAAGTGAAGCCGGGAGAGGGGGAAATATTACGCTCAATATGCAGGATTTGCTATGGATGCGTCAAAACAGTCAAATTTCTACCAATGCAGGCCAAACATTAGGCGGTGGAGATGGTGGTAACATTACCATCAATGCGCCTAATGGTTTCCTTGTTGGTATTCCTTTAGAAAATAGCGATATCACCGCTAATGCTTTCTCTGGTAATGGCGGTAGAGTTACTATCAACGCTAAGAGTATTTTTAGTTTTGTAGTACGTAGTCGTGCAGATTTGGTGAGGTTGCTAGGAACTGACAATCCAGAGGAATTAAACCCCAACAAACTGGAAACAAACGACATCACAGCCTTTTCTCAACAAAATCCTTCATTAAGTGGTACTGTAAAAATTAATACACCTGATGTAGACCCCAGTAAAAGTTTAGTAGAACTGCCAACAAGTCCTGTTGATGCTTCTGAGCAAATATCTTCTAGTTGTAATTTTGGTATAAACACTAAAATAAGCTCATTTGTTGTTACTGGTCGCGGAGGAATTACACCGAGTCCTACTGATCCATTGATGGATGATGCGGTGCTGGCAGACTGGATTAAATTACCAGTAGATCCGGGAAATCGTGGTAGTAGTATTCAGCAGCATAGAGAAGTATATACAGGGAGATTGGCGGCTAGCGATCGCTCTGGTGAAATTGTCGAAGCTCAAGGTTGGATAGTAGATGGCAATGGTAATGTAGTCCTAGTTGCTCAAGCACCCAGTGTACCCCATAGTCTAGGGTTGAAGTCGGCGGCTTGCGGTG
>NZ_CAWMSA010000056.1:84049-110955 GCF_963870205.1 Anabaena sp. CA = ATCC 33047
ATAGCACCACTAAGTTGGACTTCCATGACTTCACTACCTAGGGGTTCGATGCTACTGAGGAGCGATCGCAAGTTGGGGGTACTGGCACCAGTATCTACATATAATCTATCTGCCAGATTACTAATGCGTTTCCACGTCATGTATAACTTGGCAATGGTTTGTTCGATTTGGGAGGCTTGATTTACTAAGTCAGCCGCTACACTTAAACAGCCGATTCTTTGGGCTTCTTCTAAGGCTGTCTCGATGTCTATATCATTCTGTGTTAATGCTTGCACTTGCGCCGCCGACTTGAGATATTTGGCTAGCTGACGCGCTTCTGTGGTTACTTGCTTGATAGTATCGACATCGGGGCTAGCGGCAATTTCTTTTTGAATAAATTTTTGATGTGGTTCTGGCAGTTTTTCCATTTCCTTCACCAGAGGCGCAATGTAGCGGGGGGGAAGGGAATTTTCGGCGGCTTTAACTTTGACTGGTTCGGGTAACAACTCCGAACTCATCGCTGTCCATTCGTCGGTGAGTTGACGGACTTCCCGCCTAGTGATGCGATCGCCTTTACTAGCGGCTTCACTCACCATCTGTTGCACTTCTGGCGCAGCTTTCGAGGTTTCAATAAAAGCGCGTTTACTAAAATTATTGACTGCACTCGGCTCTAGCTTGCCTTCTTGTAAAAGCGTATCAGCACTGTTAGCCAATTGTATCCAGGCGTAGGCTTGACTTTTGCTGATTTCCCGTTGCTTGAGCCAATTGAGGAAACCAGTACCACGCCCATCACCGCTTTTTTTTTCTCTGTCGCGGATAGCCCTTAAGATGCGCCCCCGCCAAATTTCAGTTTGCAAATCAAAGCGATCGCACACCTGCCAAGCTATATCTAGCTGTTGTTGAAAATCTGACTCTGGAATCTGTTCATCTTCAGGATCTGGCAGTTCAAAACTCAGATCAGTAGGCTGTTGCAACGCCGCAGCTAGGTAGTTAATATCGTCCGTTGATTGCACAGTTAGTAACTTATTACTCTAGCGATCGGCTTATTATGACACAAACTGGGGACATCGGCTCTAGTGAGATTCTCAGTATATTGTCAGAATTTTTAATTTTGAGTGCCGCCAAGCGGTTCACAGGGCAAAATAAAGACAGTTAGAGCGATGTCAAACGCCATCCTGCCAATGAGTTACTGTCTTAATCCCCGTTGTCTCAAGCCAGAAAACCCTAACGATGTGAAGTTTTGCTTAAGTTGTGGTTCTAAGTTACTGCTCAAAGAACGTTATCGTGCCATCAAACCCATCGGACAAGGGGGTTTTGGCAGGACTTTCTTAGCTGTGGATGAAGATAAACCTTCTAAACCGCCCTGTGTGATTAAGCAATTTTACCCCCAAGCCCAAGGCACTAATACTGTACAGAAAGCGATAGAATTATTTAACCAAGAAGCCGTACAGTTAGATGACTTGGGCAGTCATCCTCAAATTCCTGACCTTTTGGCGTATTTTACCCAAGATGATCGACAATATTTAGTACAAGAATTTATTGATGGAGCCAACTTAGCCCAGGAACTAGCACACAAAGGTGCTTTTGATGAAAAGCAGATTCGGCAATTATTAAATGATTTATTGCCAGTCTTAAAATTTTGTCATGATAGACAAGTAATTCATCGGGATATTAAGCCAGAAAATATTATTTTGCGGCGCAGTGACAATAAATTATTTGTAGTAGATTTTGGGGCTTGTAAGTCTGCGACTCAAACGGCGTTAAATCAAACGGGGACAAGTATTGGTAGTCCTGAATATGTGGCACCAGAACAAATCAGGGGCAGGGCGATTTTTGCGAGTGATATTTATAGTTTGGCGGCGACTTGTATTAAATTATTAACTGGGCGATCGCCTTTTGATTCCTATGATGTAAATAATGATAATTGGGTTTGGCAGCAATACTTAAAAACCCCCATCAGTCAGGATTTAACTAACATTCTCAACAAAATGCTAGTCAGCATTCCTGCTAGACGCTATCAGACAGCCGATGCAGTTTTGCAAGATTTAAATCAACAATCTTCAGCAGCAACAATCCCACCGACATTGATTAATCCAGTAACACCGACTTCGCCACCAACATTAGTAGCAAATTCACCAAGTCAAATAGATTTAGAACTAGAGGAATTAAAAACTCAATTTAAGACTGGTGGGAAACCCCAACCCCAAAATATACAACCGCCAACCGGGAATAATATTTCTGTAAATAACAGCAAAATAGACCTAGAATTAGAGGAATTAAAAGCTAAATATCTGGGGAATAATAACGAATAAATGCCATGAGCAACCTATTTGTATGTAGTGAGGACTTTAGTCCTCTATAAAAGACGCTAAGTGAACAAAATCAGAACTAATATCATGTCCGTTTGAATAGTTATCATATCTGTTCGGGTAGGGAACTCTTAACAGGGAACAGGGAAAAGAGAAAAGAGAAAAGAGAAAATATCAGCATCGAAAACTTATCATAAGTAATTAACCGGACATGATATAAAATAGGTAGTTTAAAGAAGTGAATAGGTAAGAAAAAAGTGACTCTAATATTTAGAGCCACTGACAAATAAATTGAGATTTAGAGAACTAGAAACTTACTTCTTAGTTTCAGTGATGGGAACCCATTCAGTGTGGAAACTGCCGGGTTTGTCGGTACGCAGATAGGTGTGTGCGCCGAAGTAGTCGCGTTGTGCTTGGGTGAGGTTTTGGGGTAGGCGATCGCGGCGATAGCTGTCAAAATAATCCAAAGATGCGCTAAAAGCCGGCACAGGGATACCAAGTTGGGCAGCTGTGATAATCACTTCCCGCCAAGCTGCTTGTCTGTCGAGAATTGTTTGCTTAAATTCAGGCGCAAGTAGCAAGTTAGGTAATGCAGGATTTTCGTTAAATGCCTTCTTAATCTTATTCAAGAAGCCAGCGCGAATAATACAGCCACCCTTCCAAATCCGCGCCATCTCACTCAGATTCAAATTCCAATTATATGCTTTTGAAGCTGTAGATAGTAGAGCCATCCCTTGAGCATAAGAGCAAATCTTAGAACAGTAGAGGGCATCCCGTACTTTGTTGATGAACTCCTTAGTAGAGCCACTATACTTACCACTGGGGCCTGTCAACTGCTTAGATGCGGCAATTCGTTCATCACGAATCGAAGAAATAATCCGAGCATTTACGGCGGCGGTAATGGTGGGGATAGAAACGCCTAATTCCAGAGCAGTTTGTACAGTCCAACGACCAGTACCCTTTTGACCTGCTGCGTCAACAATCAAATCTACTAGGGGTAGTTTGGTTTCTGGGTCGATGTAGGGGAAGATGTTGGCTGTAATCTCAATCAAGAAAGAATTGAGTTCGTCGGTAGTATTCCACTCAGCAAAAACTTCATGTAGCTGATTGTGGTCAAGTCCACCGGCATTTTTCAGCAAATCGTAGGCTTCAGCAATTAGCTGCATATCGCCGTACTCAATGCCATTGTGTACCATCTTAACGTAGTGACCAGACCCACCGGGGCCAACGTAAGTTACACAAGGGCCGTCATCGACTTGAGCAGCAATTTTGTTGAAAATAGGTGACAGGTACTCGTAAGAACTTTGTGTACCACCAGGCATGAGTGAAGGGCCATTGAGCGCACCTTCTTCACCACCACTGACACCCATACCAATGAACCGCAAACCTGCGGGTTCTAATTCTTGAGTCCGGCGTTGGGTATCTTCAAACCAAGAGTTGCCACCATCGATGATGATATCGCCTTCATCGAGCAAAGGTTTTAGCTGCTGAATGACCGCATCTACTGGCTTACCTGCTTGCACCATTACAAGAATTTTGCGGGGACGTTCCAAGGCGGCAACGAATTCTTCTAAGGTAAAAGCAGCTTTAACATTACGGCCTCCGGCACGCTGTGCCATGAAAGCATCGGTTTTTTCTCTGGAACGGTTATAAACTGCAATTGGGAAGCCATTACGCTCAACGTTCAGAGCGATGTTCTCGCCCATAACGGCTAAACCAATCACACCAAAGCTTTGTAGGGTCATAAACTATGTTTGGCTAACTCTTGCAGGTTCCTTCATCTTTAAGGGTAGTCCGAGATTTTCTCTTCTCCCCTAAAGAAGACATTAAGAGTTAATCTAAACAAGAAATGCTCACTGGAAACACAGTCCAAAAGTATTAAATTGTATCTAACTTCACAAATAGCTGGCAAAATTTGCGAAATTAGGGGTTGGGGACTGGGGACAAATCAATTCAAAATTCAAAATTCAAAATTCTTTACTTTTGGCTTTTGACTTGTTTGATGTCCAGTGCAGCGATGCCCAATACCCAATACCCAATCCCTAGTTAAAGGAGTAACCTAAAAATGCTGGCAAATGTCCTAGCTTTGGTGGTCGGCCTTGGTAGTTTAGCCATCTATCTATCAGCTTTCTTTTTTCCAGAAATCCACCGCAAGAATGATTTTATTTGGAGTGGAGTAGGGCTGTTTTATGCTCTAGTTTTATGGGTGTTTGCTCCCCGCATTACTGGAGGTCTGTTACTGGGTCATGTGGCTAGTGTGGCTCTTTTGGTGTGGTTTGGCTGGCAAACTCTCGCACTACGTCGTCAGTTGACTCCCCAAGCACAGCAAACTCCATTACCCAGTTCTGAAGCTGTGAAAACTACTCTGCAAGAACAGGCGGCGAATTTATCTTTACCCCAACGGTTGGCGCAGTTACAGCAAAGTGTAGCTGGGATTTTCGCAGGGTTGAAAAACCGAGGAACACAGTCTGTTAGTCCAAAAACTCCAACTCCCCAACCGGAAACTACGCCAAAACCAGATGTAGAGATTATCGACAAGAGAGAAACACCAGAAACACGAGCCCAAGAGCCTGTTACTATTACTGAATCTGAATCACCAACTGTAGCAGCACAGCCTACAGAGGAAACAGCTACAACTGTTACTGAACCTGAAGCCGCAACTGTACCTGAAGTTATTCCACCTCATCCCCCATCCCCGGAAGCGGTGGAAGTTGCCCAAGCGGATGATAAAACTGAGGAGAAAACACGAATTCCGTTGGAAGAAATTGCGCCCGATGCGGCGTTAGCTCCCCCGGCTGAAGCACCAACAGAACCACAACCACCCAATAATCAGGGTAGTTGAATTTTCAGAGTGGGCGATCGCCTTCTCGGTGTCTGTTTCCCCCCTTGTCATTCGCGGTTAGGGGGGGATAATTAAACTTTGAAAACACGCTCTACGCCCCCTATAATTTGTGTCTGACAATATTTGCAGATAAAGTCGAACAATTGGGAAAAATTAGCCAATGAACCCTTCGGAATGGAAAATTAAGGTCTGGGAAGAAGTCCAGCAAATCCCAGAAGCGAAGTTAGCACAACTGTATGAATTGATTCATGGATTTCGACTGAGTGCAGAAACCAACAGCAGCAACACAACAAAAATCATGCAGTTCGCCGGCTGCTGGAGTGATTTATCAGAGGAAGCATACAGCGAATTTGTAGATGATATCGCTATCCGTCGTCAGCAAGCATTCTCTCAAAGAACAAGCCGTGAAACCAGCATTGATTGATACTGATATCTTATCCTTGTTTTTTCGTGGTAATACTAATGTAGTCAACCAGTTTCAGGCTTATTTAGCCATTTATAATCAAATCAACATCAGTATCATCACTTATTACGAAATCCTGAGTGGGTTAAAGCATCGGGATGCCCAAAAGCAACTTGCTTTGTTTTTAGAGTTTGCTGCCCAAAATTCTGTTTTGCCCCTGAGCGAAAAATCAGTTACCATATCCGCAAATATCTACGCCAACTTAAGACTCCAAGGTATTCCCATCGACGATATTGACTTGCTGATTGCCGGTGTAGCGATCGCTAATAATCTAGTTCTAATTACTCACAATCAGCGACACTTCGGTAGAATTGAAGGACTAGAGTTGCAAGATTGGAGCTTAGGATAAAATTTGCGCTGTTACTAGGATAAGGCGATCGCCTTCTCGGTGTCTGTTTCCCCCCTTGTCATTCGCGGTTAGGGGGGATAAGCTCTTTTAGTTGGCTCACAAAGCTATAATTTGTTCAAAGTTTGAGAGGGAGTTAGAAAAAGACATTGCAGATGGTAAGTTAGAAGCTTTAGCGCAGGAAGCGATCGCGGAATTTCAACAAGGTCGTAGTAGCCAGTAGGTTGGGTTGAATGAAATGAAACCCAACATTAAATGTAAAATGAGGAGTAAGAGCAATTGCAATTGGCAGAGGTTAATTATTCTGCATCTATTCCTTCCCACATTTGTGAAAGGGGTATAGTTTGTCCACTTAATGCTTCTCTTATTCCCTGATAAATACCTTCAATTACAATTTATGTGGGTATTCCTTCAATATTTGAATTTTTATCTAATTCTAAAAGACATTTTTGGAGCAATTGCAATCTATAAGTTTCGACAGAAACTCCTTGCTGTTGTGCTTCCTGTGTTAGATACTGTTCTAATTCTGGTGGTAGGTTGAGGGTTAATCCCATAGGTGGATTAAGAGTGACTTGATTTGTAAATTTGCCAAATCAAAAAATCATATCCCAAGCTAGCCTACGCTTAAGTTATGCTGTAACCATTTCAGATACTGAACTAGGAGATGCTGGCTCAAAATATAACACCATAATTTGCTCTGGACGCAAACCAACAGATTCGTAAGTTTGCCCGTTACTATCGCTAAATTCTACTTCAAATGCAGCACCATCTGCTAGGATTTCGACTATTGTACCAACTTGACCACGTAACAAATTATATTCCGGCAGATCAACAGTGAGTGCTACTATATCCAACAACTTGGGTGTATTTGTACTCATTTTATATCGACTCCACATATTAGAACTTTACAACAAAGGATAACAGGTGGTTAATCAGGGAACATCTATCTATTCTTCACCTATCGTTAGGATTTGTTGTATCAATTTTAGCCAGCAAGCTTACTATTACTTAATAAAACTTGCAACAGTCAACAAAATCGCTAATTTGGGACTTCATCCCATCTCTTATAATTGATAGAACCTGTACACATAAAACTTAGGCATGAAGCTGTGACAGAACCTGGAAGCTACAAAGATACGGTAAATTTACCCAAGACTAATTTTGAGATGCGGGCGAACGCCATCAAGCGTGAGCCAGAAATTCAAAAGTTTTGGGAAGAAAATAAGATTTTTGACAGCCTGTCGCAAAACAACCCAGGCGAATTATTTATACTGCACGATGGGCCTCCCTACGCCAACGGCTCACTTCATATTGGTCATGCCTTAAATAAAATTCTCAAAGATATTATTAACCGCTACCAACTGCTACAAGGGCGGAAGGTGCGTTATGTGCCTGGTTGGGACTGCCACGGCTTACCAATTGAATTGAAGGTTTTGCAAACGCTCAAGTCGGCAGAACGGCAAAATTTAACACCTCTGCAATTACGCCAAAAGGCTAAGGAATTTGCTCTGGCTACGGTGGATGACCAACGCCAAAGTTTTAAACGCTATGGTGTTTGGGGTGACTGGGATAACCCATACCTAACGCTGAAGCCGGAATATGAAGCGGCGCAAATTGGCGTGTTTGGGCAGATGTATTTAAAAGGGTACATCTATCGCGGGTTAAAGCCGGTTCACTGGAGTCCCAGTTCTAAGACGGCTTTGGCTGAGGCAGAGTTGGAATACCCAGAAGGCCATACTTCCCGCAGTATTTATGCGGCTTTCCCGGTGACGGGTTTGGCTGAGGCGGTTAAACCTGTTTTGGGTGAGTATTTGCCTGATTTGGGTGTGGCTGTCTGGACTACTACGCCTTGGACAATTCCAGGTAATTTGGCGGTGGCTGTTAATGGCGACCTCAATTATGCTTTGGTGGAAGTTTCACGCCCAGACGCGGAGGAGGACACTTGCGTGGGCGGGTCTCCCGACTTGAGCAAAGTGTCCGTCGCGCAGAGAGGTTTTAAGTATTTGATTGTGGCGGCGGATTTGGTGGAGCGTTTGGCGGCTACTATTTCGGCGGAGTTGTCTGTAAAAGCCACATTCAAGGGGCAAGATTTAGAACATACTACTTATCGTCATCCGCTATTTGAGCGGGAAAGTCCGGTGGTTGTGGGTGGTGATTACATCACAACTGAATCGGGTACAGGGTTGGTACATACTGCGCCGGGTCATGGTCAAGAAGACTACATTGTTGGTTTGCGTTATGGTTTGCCTATCCTTGCACCTGTGGATGATAATGGCAATTTTACCGAGGAAGCGGGACAGTTTGCTGGGTTGAATGTTTTGGGTGATGGAAATCAGGCGGTTATTGATGCGCTAAGTGCTGCGGGTTCGCTGTTGAAGGAGGAAGCTTACGCCCACAAATATCCTTACGACTGGCGGACGAAAAAGCCGACGATTTTCCGGGCGACTGAACAGTGGTTCGCTTCGGTGGCTGGTTTCCGGGATGAGGCACTCAAGGCGATCGCTTCTGTAAAATGGATTCCAGCCCAAGGTGAGAATCGCATCACGCCAATGGTAGCGGAACGTTCTGACTGGTGTATCTCTCGTCAGCGTTCCTGGGGTGTACCTATCCCGGTATTCTACGATGAGGAAACCGGCGAACCTTTATTAAATGAGGAAACTATCAACCACGTTCAAGCTATCATTGCTGAGAAAGGTTCTGATGCTTGGTGGGAACTGTCGGTAGAAGAATTATTACCAGAGTCTTACCGCCATAATGGTCGGTCTTACCGTCGCGGAACTGATACAATGGATGTATGGTTTGATTCTGGCTCATCTTGGGCTTCTGTAGTTAAACAGCGTCCAGAGTTACGCTACCCGGCTGATATTTATTTAGAAGGTTCTGACCAACATCGCGGTTGGTTTCAGTCGAGTTTGCTGACCAGTGTAGCAGTAAATGGCATCGCACCTTACAAAACTGTGTTAACTCACGGCTTTGTTCTTGACGAACAAGGGCGGAAAATGAGTAAATCAGTGGGGAATGTGGTTGATCCACAGGTAATGATTCAGGGTGGCAAAGACCAGAAGAAAGAACCCCCCTATGGTGCTGATGTGTTGCGGTTGTGGGTGTCTTCTGTAGATTACACGGCTGATGTGCGTTTGGGTGGTAATATCATTAAACAACTCAACGATGTCAGAGGTAAGATTCGCAATACGGCACGGTTTTTGTTGGGTAGTTTACACGATTTCGACCCAGAAAAAGATGCTGTACCCTTTGAGAAGTTACCGCAGCTAGATAAATATATGCTGCACCGCATCCGTGAAGTTTTCCAAGAAGTAACCGAAGCTTTTGACAGTTTCCAATTCTTCCGCTTTTTCCAAACTGTGCAGAATTTCTGCGTGGTGGATTTGTCTAATTTCTATTTAGATGTGGCGAAAGATAGACTGTATATCAGTGCGCCGAATGCTTTCCGTCGCCGCAGTTGTCAGACAGTGATACACATCGCTTTAGAGAATTTAGCACGAGCGATCGCACCTGTATTGTGTCACACGGCAGAAGATATCTGGCAACATCTCCCCTACAAAACACCCTACAAATCAGTGTTTCAAGCTGGTTGGGTGCAGTTAGAAGATAAATGGCATCATCCAGAGTTAGCAGAAGTTTGGGAAAAATTGCGCCAGTTGCGGACTGATGTTAACAAAGTTTTAGAACAAGCTAGGGTAGACAAAATGATTGGTTCTTCCCTAGAAGCCAAAGCTTTGATTTATGTCAAAGATGCAAATTCCCGCAACGCCATTGCAACTTTAAATCCTGTTAGCGGTAACGGTATCGATGAACTGCGTTATTTATTCCTGACTTCCCAGGTAGAATTATTAGATTCACCTGAGAAACTGCAAGATGTCAAATATACTTTGCAGTCTGAAACTTGGGAAATTGGGGTAGTGAATGCAGACGGTGAAAAATGCGATCGCTGTTGGAATTACTCCACCCATGTAGGAGAATCAGCAGAGCATCCCCTAATTTGTGAACGTTGCGTTTCCGCCTTAGCTGGAGAGTTCTAATTTTTTCACCTCTCTAACCCCTCTCCGATGCGGAGAGGGGTTTAAATATTTGTGGTTTTCAAAATTCCAGCTTTGCAACTGAAATTTAGGCAAAGAAGTACAAATTGACTCAGGAAAACTGAGTAGAAGTTTTGGAACGAATAGAAAAATTCGGGGATGACACACAAGGAATATAGAAGAGAGAAATCTCAACTGAACCTTGATAACTCCATTTTGCATGATGGTGTAATTCTATCCCTCCAAGTAATAACATACCATTACTTTTCTTTGGAATATGATTTAAAATATGTAATATTGACAAATGTTTTAAAAACTAAAATTAGTAAAAAACTTACTAAAATCGCTACTACATACCAAGGAATACCTGTATATATCAAAGAGTTTGACCAGATATTGATAGTGCTACTAGCATATTCATTCGCCTCTGAATATGAATCTGTAATCTTAATGATTGGTGCATGAGTGAATATTCGCATAATATTATCAAATGCACCTTTTAACATATCGATTGCTTGACTATTCCAAAAACCCCAAACAAATATATTGTCATCAAGTAAACCTCGCTGTCTTGCATACTCCATTCGGAAATGCCAATTAGAAATCATTGAAGAGAATGCCAGAAGAAAACCGAAGCATCCAAGAAAGATGGCTGTTATTCTCAATTCTATTCTTTTCAGAATATATTCAAAATTTACAGCAAATGGCAAAAATACAATTGGTAAGATAGTAATAAAGTGTCGTGGCCCCCACCCCCAAGCACCATACCAACTTCTTAACCTGGCATGAAGTAAAAACCAGAGTATAGTGAGTGATGCTACATAGATGGCTTCTTGCTGATGCTCTTTGTAGAATTTTTTAAATAATAAGATAGATAAAATAACTAAAGGAGCATAAATAAATAAACTTTTGCCAGGGCTAATAATGAGTCCTAATATGCCTATAAATATATTTCCATCTAAAGAATTATTATGTGCATATATTGCTGTTTGTACAGGAGATTTATAAAAAAATCCAGTTCTTAGAGAGTTGTACCAACATTGCCAGGCGACGAAAGGTAAAAGTGTCACTAATCCCCAAGAAATTTCTCTAATTTTGATTGTCAAGGTTGCTCTATTATTTATTAAGTAAGCGAAAGATACTAAAATAGCTAAAATCATAGATATCCTAGTAATCAAAGCAAATCCTAGACAAATAAAGCAACCAAATAAATACCACCAATTATTTCTTTGTCGATAGCTTAAAATCAAAAAGAAAGATAGAGTCAATAGTGTAGTGCATAGTACACCGTCAAATAAGTTCCGCGAATAAGTCCAGAAATATGTAGTCAGAACTAGACAGAGAGTTGCTAAAAAACTGGGTATTCTTGCCTGTGAAAATCTTGTATGCAAAATTGCAAAGAAAGTAGTTGCAGTCAATGCTGAATAAGCACCAGATTGGAATGATAGAATAAATTTCTGAATCATCTCTATTTTTTCTATACTGACAAAATTAGAAAAAATCTTTTCTAACATAACGTTGATCAATGCTGTTGGCAGCATAAAAAGTGTATTTCCAATTTCATGTCCTGCATAGATTCTGCCATTAGGTGCTATTTGAAAGATACCCGTTTGCATGACATCAAAGCCCAACTGTCTGTGCTTAATAATTTGAACTGCAACTTGGTAATGAAATAGTCCTTCAGAATTATCTGAACCATTGTTAGTTAAAGCAAATAATGCCCAGAAAAAGATGAAAACATTGCAAAATATTGCGTATTGACAGTAAGTTTTGCAGAAATTTCCTAAGATGTTTTTCATAGATAATTATTTTACTAAATTGCTTATTTAAAATTTTCAGCATTTTTCGCAAAAGCGATAGCGGCAATACCACTCAATAGTAATCCCACTCCCAGCCATTGGGAAATCAAGACTTTTTCTCGCAAAATGAAAGCCCCTGATATTGTTGTGACTACAATTGTTAATCCTATGACTATTGGATAGGCAACAGATAAATTTAATTTGGCTAAAACTAATACATAAAAAATTGTACTCAAACCATAACTACAAACTCCTCCCAACAAATAAATATTTAATGGATGTGTCCCTACTCCTAATTTCATAAGAGTTTGAGCCAGTGTATTTAATCCCACTGTGATTAAAATCAATAAGCCAAAGACAAGAGGGTTGCTCATCATAAAAATCTACTCACTTTAATAACTTAATTTTTTCTAGGAAATTAAGTTATAAGAAACTTTCATAGTCAATAGGAGCATCAAATTCCCAAAGTTCTTCGCCATCTGGATAAGATATTTGTACCCATGTACCTGCGAGTTTTTCCCACCATCGGGGCGGATGCGGTAAGGTAGCAACTTGGATACAACTACACCCACACAGCCATGCTCCCAGAACATCGGTATGTAAACTATCACCAATGACAACTACTTGTTTTGGTCGCAGACCCATATAAGCTATTGCCTTACGAAATGCAGAGGAAAACGGTTTTTTGGCTGGGTTGAACGCTGGAATGTTTAGACGATTAGACCAAAATCTCACTCGATAATGACGATTTCCATTTGAGAGGATGAAAAATTTCAATCCTGCTAGTTTTGCCTGTGTAATCCAATCTTCTGCACCCGGAGATAGGTATCGGTCATCTTCTGAAACAATAGTGTTATCTAAATCGAGAATAATTCCTTTAACGCCACAATTGTTGATTTGATAAATTTCAAGTTGAGCAAGTATATGGATATGCCGTGGAAGTTTGTCATGTTTCTTTTTCAAAAATGGTTGGTACCACTTTAGTAATAAATTTTTGTAATTTATCATTTGTTAAATCCTGAAGATTTACTTGATCAACCCTTGATGTTTGAGTAGGAGAATGGTAAAACAAGTGATTACCCAACCTATTACAGTTACCAAAATAGGCAAGTCTTTTAATAGCACTTCTTCCGGTCGCTCACTGCGTCCGCCTTGCTCTATATGATCCTGATGATTGGCAATTCCCTGGGGGTCACTCAGTAGTTGATAACGAAAAATGCCATACAATATAAACGGTAAAGTGAGTAGCATCCAAGAAGTAGATGCTCCTTGCAGATAGGGCCCGGCACTCCAAAGTGCATAAGTGACAACCGTGCCAGTGGTAACGACATTTTCCATACGAGCCAGCAGGGGTAAGGAGTAATGTTTGAGGACAGCACGAGGTTTGTTACCTTTGATTTGCGTCAAACGCAGTTCTGCTTTGCGCTTTTCTATTGCTAAAAACAGAGCCAGCATTGCTGTACAGAGAAAAAACCAGGCCGATAAAACAATGTTGGTAGCAGCAGCACCAGCACAGGCTCTTAGAACAAATCCAGTAGCGATCGCACCAATATCCAAAATCGCCATTCGCTTGAGTCTCAGATTATAAGCGATTTGCAACACGGCGTAAGCTGTAATGGTTGCACCTAAATGTGGTGATCGCAACCAGCCAATAATCAGAGCGATACATAATAGCACTACCGCCATCCCCAAAGCTACATGGATGCTGACTAATCCGGCGGCGATTGGTCGCTGACACTTCACAGGATGTTGACGATCAGATTCGACATCTGCGATGTCATTAATTAAATAAAAACTACTTGATGCACAACAAAATAATGTAAATGCTAGTAGACTGCCAAGCAGTGATTGCAGATTGATGCTAAAGGCAAATAACGGTGCTGCAAACACTACCAGATTTTTTGTCCATTGTCGGGGTCTTAGAGATGCTAAATGATACCTTAATTTCTTGTAACTATCTATTACAAATAGTAAACATTTTTTTGCAAATGAAACATGATGATAAGTCATATATTTTTTATTTCTAAGTCACAAGAATATTTTCAGGACAACACTTATCTAACTGTTCACACACCCACAGTCAAAACTAAAATATAGAACTTAGTTAAATCTTGAACTAGCCAAAAATTGATTTTTATCTCAATTTTGTTGAGATAAAACTCTTATTTCATTTCTAAAACACACCATTTTGCTAATTGCCAAACTAAAGTTAGGTTGGAAAATCCACAATTAAAATTACACTGCTCCGATAGATGTTAAATTCTACTAATGGGCAGAGAAAAGACGGTCAAGAATCGCATAATCGTTACAAGTTATACTGTTTATAACTTAGCGGTTTTTGCCTACTGGTGTTGAACCGAGATGTGCGACGTGAAAGTTGTACGTATAGGCAGTAGCCACTATTTTGGGCTGTTGTCGAGATAGCTGCTATCTTGGGAAACTTTGTAAATTGTCTAGACTAAAAGGTTGTAAAAAAATTGTAGGTTGGGGAGCCATTGCCGTGGAAGGGTTTCCTGGCTTGGGGCGAATGGCGTTTGACGTAAGGAAACCCAACACCAATCTAAGAGTTGGGTTGCGCTGCGCTTAACCCAAGCTACATCTAATGCACTTTTTTAGCTGTGCCACGCCACTACCGTAACTTTTACACCTATCGCCCAAGCTGATAAGCTAGATTTTGACTTTGACGCTGTATACGTAGCTTTTGATTGTACTCATTCAACTTAGTTTGCGCCTGAGCATAAACAGAGGTATCTTGAGGAATTTGGCGGAGAAATTTCACCGCATTATCAAACTTCCCAATTAATGCTTGTTGGTGGGCTTGATGTAAAAAATATGCGGCTCTCATTTGTCGTTTTTCGCTGTATTCAACCAATTTTTTCTGCACTAAAGCACCAGCAGAACTTTCTTTCGGAATTTGTCGCAGATATTCTAACGCTGTAGAAAAATCTCTTGCTTGCGCTTTGGTGAATGCTTTACCTAATAACTCTTGTGTTTGGGTTTCGATATTGGTTTTGGCTTGTTGGACTAAATTTTTAGCTTTTGTTTGCCAATATGAAATACTGGGAATTTCAGCAGCAGCAGTCAGGACATCTGACCATCTACCTTCAGACATAGCTGTTTCTGCTAATATATATTTGTGTGCTGCTGTTTGCCATTGCTGTTGCCAAGCTTCCAGGGAGACTTGAGCTTCTGGATAAACATTACTATAAGATGGTATTGATTGAGCTAGGGCGATCGCCTTTTGCAAATCTCCTGATTGATATTCTTTTTTAGCTTGGGATAAAAGTTCTGTTTCCGAATATGACGGAGAAGTATTAACTAAAGAATAAGCCCCCAAGCCCATTAATAAAGAGTTTACCGCTATTCCTACAGTCACCCCTTTAAGTATAGGTGATGATTCTTCTAAAGTCGGTTCTACTGGAGTATTTTGAATTGGCTGTGTTTGAGTAGTTGGTTTGACTTTCGTTTCCCATATCAAATGCTTCAGGAGACGCAACACCTCAGTTGCAGACTGAAAACGTTCCTGGTAATTGTAGCAAATCATTTTAGTCAGAATTGCCGCCAGATAATCACTCACCAGGGTATCGGGTGAACGCCATAGAATTTCATTAGTCTGGGGATCTATTTCTAGTTGCAATGGTTCTACCCCTGTGAGAGCCTGAATAGCAATCATTCCCACAGCATAAATATCACTATTGGGCTGGGTTTTACCAATAAATTGCTCTGGTGGAATGTAACCTAATGAAGTCGCAGGAGCTTGGTAAATGGATAAGTCACCATCCATACCAAAATTTATAGCTTGGATAGAACCAAAATCAATTAGGACTAACTTACCATTAACAACATGTCTAATAATATTTTCTGGTTTAATATCGCAATGAATCACACCTTGGGAATGAACAAACTCTAAAATTTCCAAGGTATCTTCTAAAAAAGCAATAATTTCGTCTTCACTCCATAAACACCCCCATTGTTGATTTATCGGGAGTTCCGCCGTTAAGGAATGTCCTGCAATATATTCTTGTACTAAATAGAAACGCTCATTTTCTTCAAAACAAGCAAGAAACTGCGGTATTTGGGGGTGCGTTCCCAAACGCTTCAGAGTTTCGGTTTCGGTTAAGAAACGTAATCTAATAGTTTCTAGGTAACTCGGATGGAAACTGTTAACCTTGAGTTGTTTAACCACACAATTGGGCGTGTGTGGGTGATGGATATCCATAGCTAAGTATGTCTGTCCAAATACCCCTGCACCCAGATTTTGGACAATTTGGTAGCGTGCTTGTAATACTTTACCGATCATGTGGTGGTTCATGAGTTGGTTACTGAGTTAGTCCTGGTATTAAGTTTCCCACCCTTGCCCTGAGTTTCCGGAATCGTTTAAAGATACATTACCTTAGCATAGATTCTGGAACAAGAGTTATGCAACTGGCATAAACCAGTTTTGCTACGGCGTTCAACTTGTATTGACATAGTTACGTTTAACCAAGCTGACCCACTTATAACACATCTAGTTCCCAGCAAAAACAAGGTTGTAATTATGTTACTTTTTTTGTGTTTCTTTTCTAATCGTAAATAAACCTGTACTTTATGGGTTGAGCAATGCTAAACCCCTACACCCAATTCCCTATTTGCTCATTCTCCTGTTCCATTATCTCACCACGCTCTGTTAATGGCTTGACTACTTTGGCGATCGCTTTTTAGTCTTTTGGCTAGGACTATTATGAAAGCGTATATGCTATCATAGCTACATGGCGATTAAAATTGTAGTTGATACCAGCGTTTTTATCAGTGCGTTGATTAGCTCGCAAGGTTCTAGTAGAGAACTGATTCGACGCTGTTTGAAAGGAGAATATCAGCCTTTGATGGGAAATGCTTTATTTTCTGAGTATGAGTCAGTCATTCATCGCTCAGAAGTTATCGCCAAATGCCCTTTAACTACTGAAGAAATTTCTGCTTTAATAGCATCATTAATGAGCGTCAGTCAATGGGTTTATATATACTATTTATGGCGACCTAATTTAAAAGACGAGGCTGATAATCACTTAATTGAATTAGCGGTTGCCGGAAATGCTCAAATTATTGCCACTTACAATGTCAAAGATTTCCAGAATTCTGAATTGTTATTTCCTAAATTATCTATATTAAAACCAGAAGAAATTATTAGGAGTTAAACACAAATGGCAACTTTAACGATTCGTTTACCAGACGATAAGCATAATAGATTGAAAGAACTTGCTCAAGCCAAAGGTATCAGTGTCAATAAATTGATTGAAGAACTTTCTACTATTGCTCTAGCAGAATTTGATGCTCATACCAGATTTAAAGCAATGGCTGCAATTGGTAATGCAGAAGCAGGATTAGAAATATTAGCTAAACTTGATGCTCTAACAAAGTAGGGATTTAGCAATGCTAAACCCCTACACCCAATTTCCTATTCTCGATTCCCTATTCCCTCATTTTCCTGTTCCATTATCTCACCACGCTCTGTTAATGGCTTGACTACTTTAGCAATGGCTTCCTGCACAAATGCTTTAATAAATTCATCCCGGCGATTGATTTGAAACTGTCGCTGTACTACTTCTGTCATCCCACCATCACCCCAATCTTGATCATGGCGGAAATATTCAATAAAACTCTTACCTGCTATTCTGGTTAAATATGCGGCTGTTACTCCTTGTATTGCTCTGCCAATCACAAATGTAGCTACATTTAATTGCAATGCTGTAGACAATAATTGAATTGCACCTTTAACTATACCCAAACTCGCTATCGTCTTCGCTAAAGACAGGGCTAACTCTCGTCCCCGTTCCATGTTCAATTCACAACCATAGACTCTACCAATTTCTACGACCATTTGGGCATTGACGGCGGCTGTGGCTAGTAAATCTACTACTGGCAAAGGCGTAACTGATACCACTCCCGCGCCTATCCACTGGAAACGATCAACGATTTTATCAGCTTGGCGACGGCGTTGGGCATCGATGAGTTTACGGGCTTCTTCTCCTAACCGCAGAGATTGCAAGAGAATATTATCAGCCACCAAATCCTCACCCTCAGCCCGTAAAATTGCCGCCATGCGCCGCAGTAAGGGGACGATATCCGGTTCTGGTTGGAAGGGTTCCCCGGTTTCTAGTTGTGCTGGTTGGGGATTAGCGGCGATCGCTACTACGTCATTTGTGGCAATAAATCCCCGCACCCGTTGGCGTAACCTTGCTAATATCGCTTCTGTATCTTCGTCTGTATACAAGTCTGTTTTATTGAGAACGAGGAGCGATCGCTTACCAATTTCTGCTAAACCTCTGAGTGGTTCATACTCTGAGCGTCGTAAATCATTATCCACCACAAACAACAGTAAATCTGCCTCGGTTGCCAACGCCCTGGCTAATTGTTCTCGTTCTGTTCCCGCCACCCCAGCCTCTAAAATCCCTGGTGTATCGGTAATTAAAATTTTTCGTTCTAAACCTTTCAACCGTAGACAGTAGGTTTCCCCGGCGGTGGTTGTCCCCATTGGTGCGTCTACTCTGCCCACCATCCGCCCCATTATAGCATTAACTAGGGAAGTTTTGCCAGCACTGCCAGTACCGAAGACCACAACTTGAATCTCACCCCTAGCTAAATTAGCTTCTATTTCCTGAGAACGACTGAGTAAAGCTTGGCGTGCAACTTCATCTTGAATTTGTGCTACTTGCTGTCTGACAGCCTGGAGTGTGGAAGAAGCCGCATCAGACTTAGCAGCCGGAATCTGTGCTGGTGTTACCCGTCGGCGGTTGCGTCGGGAACGCTGTTCACCAGATTGTAATACTACCACGTAATAGACAAAAGCAGCAACTAACGCCCCAATCAGGACAATTAGCAGCAACAGCAGCAAATTACCCAAAAATGGCGAGTAAGACAACTGCCAATACAGGCGTGAGAGGGAATCAATCAGCCACAGGGCGAGTCCCAGAATGACGATTAAACCTACAATTAAGGTGATTAGACGCGACAGAGGCATGGGTGGCATTGGTAAATATGAAATACCCAGATGCTTCTGATCTTAATAGTTTCAGTGTTTCTTACCAGGGTACAAATTCCAACTTTTGGTAAACTTGATAGGGCGTTTTGTATCAAATTAGATTGGATTTGTGATTTTCAATTAGGGTATTTACTGAAACATTACCACCGTAAGAACTTCTAAATAGAAAAATATGCCCACTTAAGACCTAACCCCCTAACCCCCTTCCCTACCAGGGAAGGGGGAAAGTTAAAGCCTCTAACGCCACTTGCTACAACGCGGGAAACCCGCGCAACGCAGTGACTCCTCCTTGTAGGGGAGAGGTGTGGAAAGGGGTTTTCCAGATACCGGAATTTTAAATTTTGAATTGGTATAAGTTGCACAATGAGCGCGATATCTCAATTAAAACCCTGGAATTGTATACAGAACAAGTTTCACCGATTAAGTATTCGGCGAAAAATTGTCTGTGGCTATGGTGTGGCGTTGGGAATTGCGGTTTTTGGTACAATGTTGGGGTTGGTGATAGGCGATCGCTATTTTCAACAAGCTAGAGAGAAAATGATTTTGGCAGATCAGGAAGGAGGCTTGTTAAGTGATTTACAAGGAGTTTTGTTAGAAATTCATTCCCATCAGCATGAAATCATCTCTATACTGGGACACAAGCAAGCTTTACAACAAGAAGATGCCGAATTGTTCACCCATGCAGCCGAAGCTAAAACTGTGCTTAACCAATTGCGTGAGTTTAGCCGCACTCATTCCCGCCAGGATTTACAAGCATTGCTCAATCAGCACGATGATACTATCAAGGTTTATTTTCAGCGACTAATAGAAATCAACGGGCAAATCATCACCCTGAGTTTACAACCCCAAGGACAAACCGCCGCACAAAAATTATTAATCGACTTTAGTAAAAGTTCCGAAGTCAAGCAGCTAATAGAATTTTCCCACGAGTTGACTGACTTGGTGAAAACGGTGCGAGAACGCCAAGAGGAAGCGGATACAGCCCAAAATCAGGCGGCGATGATGCAAGCGCAAATTATAATTGCTAGTATTTTACTTTCGGTGGCGATCGCTAGTTTCTTAGCAGCTTACACTAGCATCATTATCACACGACCTATTAATAAACTAACAGCTATTGCTCAACAAGTCACCCAACAAGCCAACTTTGATTTACAAGCACCCGTAACCACCACCGATGAAATTGGTAGTTTAACTAATTCATTCAATCAGTTAATTCAACAAGTCAAGCAGCTTTTGCTAGAACAACAAGCCCAAGCCCAAACACAACTAATTCAAAGCGAAAAAATGTCTAGCTTAGGGCGGATGCTAGCTGGTGTCGCCCATGAAATTAATAACCCGATTAATTTTATTTCTGGTAATTTAGTCCACGCCAAAACCTATATTGATGATTTATTAACACTACTGCAAACATATCAAAATGAAATACCATCACCACCATCTGCGGTGGAAACTGTCGCCGAAGAAATTGATTTAGAGTTTCTCTTAGAAGACTTACCAAAACTGATTAATTCTATGATGGTTGGTGCTGAACGTACTAAAGAAATTGTCCGAGGTTTAAAAGATTTTTCCCGTTTAGATGATGGTGAATTGCAACAGGTAGAATTACATTCTTGTATTGATAGTACACTGTTGATTTTGAATACACGCCTGAAAAAAGGTATTAATGTTGTTCGCAAATATGGAGAAATCCCCACCATTCCCGGTTATAAAGGTTTATTGTATCAAGTATTTATGAATCTCCTCAGCAATGCCATTGATGCTTTAGAAGAAAAAGCCGCCAATAATCCCGAATTTCAACCAGAAATAACTATTATTACGGAACGCTGTCAAGATAATACGGTGACAGTGAGAATTACAGACAACGGCGTTGGTATTTCCCCAGAGAATCAAAGGAAAATTTTTGAGACATTTTTTACAACTAAACCACGGGGAATTGGCACAGGTTTAGGTTTAGCGATTACCTACCAGATTGTAGTGGAAAAACACCGAGGGAAAATCACCTGTAAGTCTGAATTAAATCATAATACAGAATTTGCGATCGCTCTCCCGATTTTTCAGCCTTAAGTTCCTGGTTTTGCAGGTGAGATTTCTGCACAATGGGCATGGGGCATGGGGCATGGGGCATTGGGGATTAATAAAAATTCTACCTTGTCTACCTTGTCTCTTCTTTCCATTTACCAATAGAACAAAAGGAGAAATCAACAATATGGGACTTTTTGATCAAGTTCTCAATGCTGTGAATAACCCGAATCTACAAGGTAATATCAGTCAAATACAAACTATTATCGATAGTGTACAAGATTTAAGCACAACAACAGGTACAGATCCAGGAACTATGCAATCGGTTATGGGGGTTGTTGGTAACTATGTACGTACTGCTTTACAACAAAAACAAGCCACAGAGGGTAATGAAACAGCACAGGCTTTGGTAAATCAGTATGCTGGTAGTACCTTTGACGAACAAGCTGTAAATTCCCTATTTTCTCCTGACACCCAAGAACAAGTAGCAAGGGTAACAGCCCAGCGTACCGGGTTAGATGCCAACACCATTTTACAATTGCTGCCTGTAGTTGTGCCGTTAGTGCTGAATTTCTTAAAATCTGGGGCTAATGCACAGAATACTCAAACTGCTGGTAATCCAGTCTTGAATAACTTCCTCGATGCAGACAAAGATGGTGATGTTGATATCGCTGACGCTATCCAACTAGCTAGTCGCTATGTTCGCAGATAGTGAGTGTACACACTCCTGACTAAAAATTGTCATGCACTGACACAGCTAAAATAGTGTATTAGCTTTATTTCCTCTTGTGGGGTGGGCATCCTGCCTGCCCAGAACAGTCAAGATGACTGTTCCACAAGAAAACCAATTTTTTTAAATAACTCATCGCCTGTCAAAATTGCGAGACTGGGGTTGTAGGGGAGAAGATGGACGAGGAGAAATATGATTTTTTAACAACAGCAACGGCAAACTCAGAACACCTAAAGTGATGACTACCCCTGTCATCACCCAGACAGCCCAACGATTAGCTTGATAGTTGCTGCGTTCAATTTGCCAAAAAACTTGATTGTATCGCCATGCGGCTAAAGCAATAGTGACAATACCAAAAATTACTAAAGTAATGCCTAAATTTTGAGAGTTAAATATCGGATGTACCGACGTTTCTGTTTGGGTAATTGCCAAATTAAGCTGACGTAAAAACAAACCAAAACGAGCGATCGCAAAACCAAATCCAATCAAAGCTATAGAAGTCCTCAGCCAAGCTAAAAAAGTCCGTTCATTGGCTTGATGTTCCCGTTGTCTGTCAATTTTTGGCGTTTTATTCATAAGATGAGATGCAGGTGCAGACTCATCTACACCTGCAATTATAGCGGATTCCCACCGGATAGAATAGAAATTCATCCGCGTTTATCTGCGTTTATCTGCGTTCAATTATTCTTTCTTCAACTACACATTAAACCGGAATAACATAACATCCCCTTCTTGAACAATATACTCTTTCCCCTCACTACGAACTAAGCCTTTTTCTTTAGCAGCATTCAACGAACCAGATACAACTAAATCATTATAACCAACGGTTTCTGCCCGAATAAAACCCCGTTCAAAATCCGAATGAATCACACCTGCTGCTTGGGGTGCTGACATTCCGGCGTGAATTGTCCAAGCGCGGGTTTCTTTTTGTCCACTGGTGAAATATGTTCTCAGTCCTAACAGAGTATAAGTAGCACTAATTAAAGACTTTAATCCGCCTTCTTCTACACCCAAAGATGCTAAAAAGTCAGCTTTATCTTCTTCTGGTAATTCTACAAGTTCGGCTTCTACTTGAGCAGAAACAATCACAACTTGAGCGTTTTCTTGTGCGGCAATTTGTCGCACTTTTTCCACAAATTCATTACCAGTTGCTAAGTCATCTTCAGAAACATTAGCAGCATAAATAATTGGCTTATTGGTGAGTAAACCTAATCCTTTAATAACTGCGGCTTCTTCTTCATTTAAACTAACTTGACGGACTGATTTACCTTCATTTAAAGCAGCCGCTAATTTTTCGAGGACTGTCACCTCAAATTGAGCATCTTTACTGGTGCGGGCTTGTTTGCGGGTACGTTCAATGCGGCGTTCAACTTGTCCTAAATCTGCTAACGCCAATTCTAGACTAATGATTTCAATATCCCGTGCTGGGTCAACCGAACCAGCAACATGGATAATATCATCATTTTCAAAACAGCGTACTACATGGACTATTGCATCAACTTCGCGGATATGAGACAAAAATTGATTACCTAGTCCTTCACCTTGGCTCGCACCTTTCACCAAGCCAGCAATATCCACAAACTCAATACGTGCGGGGATAATTTGGGCTGAACCGGAAATATTAGAAAGCACGTTTAAACGCTCATCCGGTACTGCAACAACGCCTACATTGGGTTCAATAGTACAAAACGGGAAGTTAGCCGCTTCTGCTTTAGCATTAGCCACTACAGCATTAAATAAAGTAGATTTTCCGACGTTGGGAAGTCCGACAATTCCGGCTCTTAGCATTTTAGATTTTAGATTTTGAATTTATGTACAGAAGTAAACTACACGGGTGCTGGTATAGTCTGGGGAATGGGTGCAGGGACTGGTTCTGGTACAGGCCCCGGAACAGTTTGCGGGATGGGAGCAGGTACGGTTTCTGGTACTGGCTCTGGGAAAGGACGGGGAATTGTAGGCCCCGGTGTGGGTTGCGGTTCTGGTAATGTGTTTGGTTCAGGGTTGGGTATTTGTGGTTCGGGGATAGAAATAGCTCTAGGATGAATCATGATCAATCTATCTCAATTATTCGACCTTCCCAAACTAGATGACAACCTGAATTCCTGACATCTCCCTATATGACTATACCCAAAAGTGTTATTTTAGCTAGAAACAAAGCAAGATACAAATTGGGATGGTTGATGGTTGATGGTTGACTGTTGACGGGGTAAAAGTTCTTCTCCTCTGCTCCTCCGCTTCCTCATCTCCCCCACTTCTTCCTCGCTTTCTGAAAATGAATCAACACCAAGCACCGTTACTAGAAGCTTTAAAACTCTGTGCAGCACGTCCTCATGCGGCTTTTTATACCCCTGGACATAAGCGGGGACGGGGAATTTATCAACCTTTGGCTGATTTGCTGGGTAAGGCTGTATTTGGTGCAGATTTAACGGAGTTGGCTGATTTAGATAATTTATCCGCTCCTCAAGGTGTGATTCAACAGGCGCAACAGTTAGCGGCTGAAGCTTTTGGTGCAGCACATACATGGTTTCTTGTCAATGGTTCGACTTGTGGAGTTGAGGCGGCGATTCTCGCTACTTGTGGTGTGGGGGATAAAATTATTTTGCCACGTAATGTACATTCGTCGGCGATCGCTGGTTTAATTCTCTCAGGTGCAATCCCGATTTTTGTTAATCCTGAATATGATTCGGTTTTAGATATTGCCCACAGTATCACGCCTGATGGAGTAAAAGCAGCCTTACAACAACATCCTGATGCTAAAGCGGTGTTGACAGTTTACCCCACATATTATGGTGTTTGTGGAGATTTACAGGCGATCGCTCACATTACCCATGAATATCATATTCCTTTACTGGTCGATGAAGCACACGGCGCACACTTCGCTTTTCATCCCCAACTACCTATCTCAGCCTTAGCCGCAGGTGCAGATTTAACTATACAGTCAATTCATAAAGTCTTAGGTGCAATGACGCAAGCTTCCATGCTGCACATCCAAGGCAATAGAATTGATATTGACCGAATAAATAAAGCTTTGCAACTTTTACAGTCTACCAGTCCTAGTTATATCCTTTTAGCTTCCCTAGATGCAGCGCGTCAACAAATGGCGTTAGAAGGTGAACAGTTAATGTCTCACACTTTGCAACTAGCGCATGAAGCTAGACACAAAATTAGTCACATTCCCAGATTATCAGTTTTGCAACCACCAGAGGCATCTTTATCACCTGGGTTTGTTGATTTGGATAAAACAAGATTAACAGTTAATGTTTCTGGGTTGGGTTTAACGGGGTTTGCAGTTGAGGAAATTTTAGATAAACTTGGTGTAACTGCTGAATTAGCAACACTGCAAAATCTCACGTTTATTATTAGCTTGGGTAACACCGCAGATGATATTCATCAGTTAGTGCAGGGTTTTAGGAGTTTAGCAGAAAAAACCCCACCTCCTACGCCGCAAGGGACGAGGAGATGGGATAATGACAATTGTTTTAGGTATTTTCCGGGGATTACTCCCCGTGAGGCTTTTTTTGCCGTTACTGAAATCTTACCTCTAAAACAGACGGGCGATCGCATCTGTGCGGAAATTGTTTGTCCTTACCCCCCTGGTATTCCCGTTTTAATGCCTGGGGAAATCATTACTCCAGCTACAATTGATTATTTACAGGAAATTCAAGCCGTAGGGGGATTTATCTCAGGCTGTGCTGATAGTAGTCTATCTAGTTTAAAAGTCGTGAAAGTGTGAACGCAGATAAACGCAGATAAACGCAGATGAAATAGATATATCAAGAATTGTTGATAATTTGCTTAATAAACAAGACTATATTTGTGGCATTGCTCACAATCAGATATTCTCTCAAGGATTAAACTTTGGATAAAATCCTGGTTTGTTGTATGAAACCACAGATAAACGCCGATAAATTATCTTTGTGCATCTGTGGTTTCATTTCTATTTATTGATTTAGCTTTGATACTGTTTCAATTTGCTGAGTAAAGTATGCTTCTTGATGTTTGATTTGTCGCGCTAATTCTAAGCCGTATTGAAAAGCTGTTAGTGCTTGTGGGTAATCTTTTTTGTCTAAATATAATTGTCCCATTTGGTCGTAAGCTTGCATCATGCCATAATAATTAGCGGCTCTAACTTCTGTTTCTAAAAGAATTTGGTTAGTTTGCAAAGCTGCATCAATTTGTCCTTGAGAACGATATAAGGGGATTAATTTCTGCAATGCTTCAGCCGCCCGCGCAAATTGTTGCAATTGCCAAGCTGTTTGATAAGCTTGTTGGTAGTTGGTGAAAGCTGCTTCTAGTAAATCAGGATTTTCTTGGGCGAGAATTTCATAATTAGCTGCGATCGCCTGTTGCACACTCGGCAATTGTGTCTGATCATCATTTTGGGAGTATATCGCTTTCAGTCTACTCAGCACCTCAATAGCTTTTTGTGGTTGCTTCCCCTGCTGATAGATATAAGCTAACTGTTGCAGATATGTTAACTCATCTTGACTTGCACCCCTAGCAGTCGTAAAATTTAACAATTCCTCGTAAGCAGTAGCAGCTTGCGGATAATTAAACCAACTCAGATTTAATTCTCCCAGAGTTTTCAGGGTATCAATTTCCGCAGATGTATCTTGTTGTTGTCGCACCACTGCCAAAATTTGTTGATAAATTTCAATGGCAGGTTTAGGCAATCGCACTTTTTGATAAGCTACACCTAACGCCTGTAACAGTGGAAAATCAACGTTAGTTTGAGTTTTAGACTTTTTGGGTTGTGCTTGTTTTTGAATAGTCTGCAACCTTTGTGTAATGTAGTATAACTGTTGGCGATCGCTTTGTTGCCAAGCAATATCACCAACTCGTGACAATGCTTGCACCTCACCCACAGCACCCAAATAGCGACGCAAGCGTAACTCCCGGTTCCAAATTTCAAAAGCCGCTTTTTTATCTCCAGCTTGCAATTTCGCCGTCGCTTGTTGATTTAACTCATCCAACGCTATCTGAAGTTGCTGTTGTTCTGCAAGACTTAAAGGTTGTTTTTTGGGTAAAGATGGTAAAAGTGGATCTGGTGTAGTGATTTCTAAAGGACTAGGCGGGAATCTATCAGCTTGTTGAGGGTCTTTACTCTGCGCTAACGTCACAGAACAGCCAAACTGCCAGAGCATAGCTGCTGTAATCATAGCACTGAAGCGTTTTAACTTGATGTATTTTACCATATATGAGCATCGGGAATTGGGCATGGGGCAACTATGCCTAACCACTGTAACTGCAAATTAGTTTGACGCATCAAGCATTGAGAATTATCCCTAGTCATTAGTCATTAGTCATTAGTCATTAGTTTTCCTCCTCATCTCCCTCATCTCCCTCATCCCCCTCATCTCCCTCATC
>NZ_CAWMSA010000056.1:111104-151211 GCF_963870205.1 Anabaena sp. CA = ATCC 33047
GTTAATTATCGCTAATGACTGAATCAGAAAAGAATACAACCCCCATGAATAGATGATGAGGATTGTTAATTAATTTTGAATTTTGAATTTTGAATTTTGAATTAGGAGCAAAGCGACGTGACTCATTCTACGGATATTGCCACTTTAGCGCGTTGGATGGCTGCTGATTTTAGCAATCAAGCGCAAGCTTTTGAAAATCCACCTTTTTATGCTCATATTCGCGTCTGTATGCGTCCTTTACCTTGGGATGTGTTGTCAGGGGTGGGATTTTTTGTGGAACAAGCTTATGACTATACCCTCAATGACCCTTATCGCTTGCGGGTGCTAAAGTTAGATATTGTAGGCGATCGCATCCACATAGAAAACTATACTGTTAAGCAAGAAGAAAATTTCTACGGTGCATCCCGCGACTTAAAACGCCTCCAAACCTTAAACAGCGACCATTTAGAAAAATTACCAGGCTGTAATATGATTGTAGAGTGGACTGGTAATAGCTTCAAAGGTCAAGTAGAACCCGGTAAAGGTTGTATTGTCTTCCGTAAAGGACAAAAAACCTATTTAGATAGCGAGTTTGAAATTAACGAGCAGAAATTTATCAGCCTTGACAGAGGACGCGATTTAGAAACTGATGAACATATTTGGGGTTCTGTGGCAGGGCCATTTTACTTTGTGCGTTGGCAGAGTTTCGCGGATGAAGTAGTCATCAACCCCTAAATTCTGATGAACATCACTGAGTAGGGTACATCTTCCCTACTCCCTACCCTCCATTCCCTCCCTCATTCCTAGATTCTGGAATCATCAACCAAAATTTTCCCAGACAAACGAGCCAATTTAGAAAATATCTGATAATATAGTTAATTGTGGATAGGGCGACATAGCCAAGCGGTAAGGCAGAGGTCTGCAAAACCTCCACTCCCCGGTTCAAATCCGGGTGTCGCCTTTAAGTGTACATTAACTAATTATTTGTCACTGTTAACAGATTGATGTCACTGTTAACAGATTTTTTGTCACAACTACAAACGGACACCTATGACACAGGCAGACCTCTGCCTTACCTTTCAACCCACCATAAATCTAGCAAGGCTTTAGCACAAATGCTCAAAGCTTAATATTTAGAAGCTTACTCAACTCAAACTTAATAGAGGGTTGTTGAAAGAGCGATGCCTACGCTTACCTGAAAAAGTGACAGCACTCAACCTGAAATAAGCCTTTAGATGGAAAGGCTTTTAAGTCGCTTCTGTCGTCTTTTTCAACCTATCCAGCTTGAAGGGTTTTTAAAGCACCCAAGGATGCGCTAAACTTTTCCTCTAAGAATCTTTCAACCCTCCTAATTAAGAACGGGGGTTGAAACTGCTCGAATCTTTAACCCCTATCAAAAATAACTAAGGTGGGTTCCTCCTTGGTCGGAGGTGATTCGGTAGCCACCACTGCGGTAAACCCGCACCTCTATTACTGGGGGCGCACCTGATTCCTGTCTACAAGAGACAGCAGCTTCAAGGTGGGCAGCTACTAGGGTCAGAAAGCACGACTGTGTTCCCACAGTCAAACTAACCCAAACTTTTCACAGTTCAGGGGTTGATTACAACATGAACTGCGGCACTATTACTTATTCTATTTTCAAGGTTCAAGTTTTTGTCAATCAACCATTTGGCGTGAATTATAGGCGGCGATAGCCAACTCTTTTGCTTTCTGTTGTGGGCTGCCTCTGATAGGCTGTTTCCCTTGTTCTATAAAAATTCCAGCTTTAGTCGCTTGAGTTTGAATACACTCAATCAATCTGCCATAACTCCACTGATGGACACTATGCCGATACTGTTTGGCATAATTTTTCTGTGCTTCCAGGCAATCTGGACATTTTTGTTCAGCTATTGCTTGAATTTCACTGTTTACCTGCTCTCGTATATCGCCTAGTTTGGGCAGGACTATGCTATCAGCAGAGTATGTTTGAGCAAGGGCGACAATTTTTTTAGCCAGTAATCTATCTATGTACTGTCCTAACTCAGATTCTTCAAATGGTTTTGGTGAAGCAAATATTTGGGCTATTTGGCGTTTGTGAGATAAAGTTTGTTTTTCTCTTTGCTGTCTGTTTAATAGTTGGTATTTATCCCCAAGTAGCTGTTTGATGCTTTGATAGGTAATCACTTTGTCTGTAATGCCGTCCACTACTGCTACTGTTGCAGGTTTCTTTAGACCAAAGCTAACACCTACCAAAATATGAGATTTACCTTTGTACAAAGGTTGACTCGGACGAAGGAAGGAGTTATTGATTCTAGATAGTGTCGAGTTTTTCTGCTTGATAAATCGTTCTTGTTTGGGGTTGAGATTGCCTTTCGCTTCGGTTCTAGTGATAATTTTGGCGATTTCTTCTGCTCTTTCTTGCTTTACTTGTTCCGTACCTTCAGCTGTCCACAAACGGGTATCCACACAACAGTGGAGAGTTAGACTGTGAACGTTCCAGGGTTCACCCTTACCTTCCCCTTCTTGCCAAGCAATACGACCACTGCGAAGAGTAAACAAACTGCTGGAGTGCTGATTTTTACTGTTGCGTTTGATTTGTTGGTCTTCTAAAAATCGTTTAAACCAATGTAGTTGCCTATTATCGCAATACACTTCAAAGGTATGCTCGCTGATGCCGTTGAATTTTACACAAATGCGTCCCTTTTGGTTTTGAAACCAAGTCATCTCTTCGCTGGCTTCGTAAGCTACTGGGAACGGTACACAACTAGATTGTCTTAAAAGGCTGTTTTGCCAAGATTTCGCCTCGGTTTCGTTTTCAGGGAAGTTGTGTGTAGCAGTGAAGAGTGTTTGCAACCACTTAGTATTAGTTAAATCTCAACCTTTGGGAATTCGTGCTTCTAATTGTTCTTTTATGCGTTCAATCTGAATCTTAAGTTTACGGTGGCGTTGAGTAAATTTTTCACAATCTTCTTCTTTATCAGTGACTTTGCAGCCATTTTTGAGTAAATAGCTAATGGCACAACGAGTCAGTATGTCTTCGGTATGGCGGTAAGTTTCAAATAAGGTGTTAAATAGATGGCGATCGCTTGTTTGAGGTGGGTGCTTCACACCATCAGTCTGTGAAACTGTAGACTTTTTGCTTTTTTTGACTTTGCTACTCTTTGGCTGTTGAGTGTCAATTATATCGACTGAAGCAATTTGAGCCAAAATTTCAGTTGCTTTAGTGCGGATTCGATCCAAGGACGTGCCACAGGTTTTGACTAATTCAGCATCACTTCTGAGCATTTCTAGCCAGTAGGTTTTACTGTCCAGTTGGGACTGCAACCGCTTCATTAACGCCAGCCAGGATTTATAGGTGTAATTTACCAATGCGATCGCACTGGCATAAAACCGAGAAGGTTGACCACTGTAGCGCGAGTCAGTTTTGAGTGTCAGACATAGTTGCTTGACGATATCAGCAGGGATTTTAGCTTTTTGTCGCCAATTTTCAAGGTCTGGGTGATGACCCAATTGTTCCAGTAACTCGTTAATCAGAGGCGTATTTTGCTCTGCCATTAACTTCCATAAGTATTGGCGGGTAGATGCACTGGCAACCAAACGGCACTGAATTGTGATTTGGCTCATGACACTTTAAACAATATATGTTCAATAATAACATTTTTGTCTTATAAGCAGCCATGTTTAAAATTATTTCATGCAAGAGACATTTTTTACGAGCAAACAAGCGGCTGAAATCACAGGCTGTACCCTGCGTCAGCTCCAGTACTGGCGAGAGAAGGGGGTAATTGTTCCCGTTATCAGTGAAACGGGAACTGGACGTAGTATCTATTACTCAAAAGCCAATTTGGTGGAATTGGCTGTGATGGTATATTTTTTGTCTGCTGGGTTGAGTTTTGATCTGGCTGGTGAAACGGTCAAAACCCTGAAAGACAAAGAGCCGGAGTTGTTTAAATCTGGTCAGGGAAAGCGTTTTATGCTGTTGGGAGCAGTAGGAGAAAAAGCTACCAAAAAAGGAACAGGGCTGATGCTTTCCCTTGTGGAGTTTGACCGAGAAAAAGCGATCGCTTCCGTAGTAGAAGGTAAGCCTGTCATTCCCGTGTGGTTAGATCAGATTTATAGAATATTGGAACAAAAGCTGATAGTCTAATAAAAATGCGATAAAATTAGCGGTGTCAAAGGTGTTGAAAGAATGTGCCAGAAAGAGCATCTCAATCAATACTATATGCTAAATATATCTAATGAGTAGAACAATTAACTTTCAAACTGTTTCTTGGTTTTGGGATCTCTATAATAGAAAACTCCTTGAGCTTGATCCACCTTATCAAAGACGTAGTGTTTGGAATCAAGACTATAAAGATTTTTTTGTTGATACTGTACTTAATGGCTATCCTGCACCTGCAATATTTATATATCAAGAAATTACTCCTGAAGGAGTATCTAAAGTTAGTATAGTTGATGGCAAACAAAGATTGTCTACTTTATTTGAATTTGCAAACAATGAATTTCCTGTGTATGAAAAATCTACGATTGAAAGATTTCGTGGTAAATATTTTAAAGATTTAGATACTGAAGATAAACAAAATTTTTGGAAATATCAGTTTGCTATAGAATATGTACCATCATCTGATGAAAAAATAATTGGTAATATATTTGATCGTATAAATCGTAATGTAATTAAATTAACACCTCAAGAGCTTCGCCATGCAAAGTTTAACGGAGATTTTATTACTACAGTAGAAGAATTAACTAGCTGGATGTTCGAGTATTTAGGTGGAAATTTTCCAACAATTGATCGAAGATCCAAAAAACAAATGAAAGATGTTGAAATGGTTGCTCAATTATTACTTTTTCTAGAAGAAGGTGTTAGAGCTTATAGTCAAGAATATCTTGATAAAGCATTTAGTGATCGAGATATTAATTGGGAAGTAAAACAAGAAATTGAGAATGAATTTCGTAATACAGTTAAATATATTAAAGAGTTATTAGATTCATCACAAGATATAAATTTATCTAAAACAAGATTGAAAAATCAAGCTGACTTTTACTCCTTGTTTGGTGCTATTGCTGAGTTAAATAGTGAAAATGATAATAGATTGATGATATCTAAAGATATTGGTGAAAGAATTAATGATTTTCTGAAAGTAGTAGGAGATTCAGAATTACAGAATCAGTCTAAAGATTCATTAACAGACTATCAAAAAAACGCACTAGACTATTATAACGCTGTTAAGTTTTCATTTACAGATGCAGGTACAAGAAAAACTAGAATTAGAATTATGAAATCCGTAATTCAGGGAAATCTAAACTGATAAGAATCTTAGATGTATGATCTATCCTTCTATACTAGAGCGTAAATATAATGAATATAGTCCTTTTGTTAAAAGACTTGCAGAGACAGTTAAATCAACATTGTTAAATTTTTGTGAAAGCAAAGGATATGCTTTTACTTCGCGCATTAAAACTGTTGAATCTCTTGCGGAAAAAATTGAAACAGGTAGATTTAAAAAATGGTCAGATTTAGACGATTTATTTGCTTGCACTATTATAATACCAACTTTGTCTCATGAAGAAGAAGTGATACAATTTTGCAACAATACTTTTAAGAATATACGAACAGTTAAAAGAGGACAAAATAAAAAAGCACCGGATATTTTTAGGTTTGATTCGACCAGAATATATGCTCAAATCAAAAAAATTGACGCTTTAAATCCAGATAATGAATTAAGTATTTATAATATTACTTTTGAAATTCAAATTAAAAGTGCTTTTGAACACGCTTGGTCAGTTTCAACTCATGATTTAGTATATAAAAGTTCTGAAATAGACTGGAAAAGATTACGTTTAGCAGCACAAATTAAAGCAAACGTTGAACAACTAGATACGCTTATTCTTGCTTTTGAACAAACATCTCTTATTATTCAAGAAAATAATTATCCTGATATAAAAATCAAACGTAAGTTAGCTACTGAAATTAACAAGCTTTTTGAAAACGGTAAAATTCCTAATGAACTACAACCAAAGGACATGAACCGTTTTTGTGATAACTTATATCGTCTTGCTGTCGATGCTAAGAAAGAAAATAATATACCAGAAATTATTGAAAAACTAAAAACAGAAATTCATTCGACTTCACTTAAAAAATTTCCTCGTAGTATTTCATTGTTTCAATATTTCTTTGCTATATTAATACGTAATAAAATCATTGAAATTCCTATAAAAAACTACCATTGCCATATAACAGAAGAATTAACTACTTTATATCCCGATATACAGATAGATAATGATTTTATTTTTCTCTATTACGATTCAATCTTTGAATTTCTGCTTGTAATTTTTCATCAGTGAGGGCAATATCGCCCAATTCTTGGGCGACTGTTTGAGCTTCTTTTAAAGTCATTTTTTAAAATCCGTAATCTTCGCGCATTTGTTCGTAATCAAATACCTCTGGCATCTCCGATTCTTCCTGAGTTTGGGGAGATGCTACTTCTAGCTGTTCTACTTCAACAAGCGATGGTTGTTTGACTTTTTTAAGTTCAATCTGTTCCGATTTTTGACGTTCCTTCTTAGTTGGTTTTTGGTTGACAAAAGTTTCACGCTCCCTGACTTCTGCCAAAATTGAGCGATTGCTAATTGTCTTACCAGCCTCTCGAATCTTGCGACTACTGGCTTTGGCTTCATCTAAAGACAATTGCTCTGTCTCCAAATCTTGAGCAAATGCTCTAGCAACAAACTCCTCCCGATTTCCTTGTTGGCGGTAAACCAATATAGTTGTGATATCTCTAGGGTCAAATCGTAAAATAATACTTTCCCCTGCGTATCCTGCTAAAAGTTCACCTCGATACATGATGTTTTCAAATTGCAGGTAGCCTCCTCTTTGAATCTGCCGTCGTGTTTGTTTCATGAGGCAGATATCCAAATCTCGCTCGGACATGGCATCTGGAACTGCAATCAACCCAGATTCCCAGCGTTGAAATCGAGTTTGATCGCCCATACGGGCATCAATTCGCTGGTTATAGTGATTGACGATATAACGTACCAACTGCTGCTCTAGCTGTCTTAAGGTAAGACAAGCTTCTTTTTCCGCTTCTTCTGGTCGCTCTTGTACATTCGACCCCGTGTATCCTGGTAAATTGGAGAATAATTCGGTGTTAAAGGTCTTAAAAGGACGCTCGACAATACCCCCTTCACTGGGGCGATCGCGTAAATGACATACCATACCTAGTTGTACTGCAATCTGTTGTAAGTGGTTAGAACGGAAATCTTTGCCGCCATCTGTATAAAAATGTTCCGGCAGACCATAAGTACCCCATTCTTGATGGAGTCCATATTCTGAACCATACTGTTTGGGCAAAATGGCATGACGCAACGCCAAAGCGACCACCTGAGAACTAGGTGCGTCATAGCCCAAATTAATACCTATAATGCAACGTGAGTAACTATCTACAACCGTTGTCAACCAGGGACGACCCAGAACTTTGCTATGCTGGTCTACCAATAAAACATCTACACGGGTATGGTCACATTGCCAAACATGGTTACTGTAATCTACAGATAAATCTTTTCCATCACGGGTTTTCATTGCTAGGCGTGACCCCCGCCAACCCGGACTGCGAACGCTTTTAGCTTTCTCTTGCTTCTCAATTAATGGTTGCAAAATGCGGTATACCGTCATGTGAGACGGAGGTTTAACACCAAGTTCATCAGCCCTTGCTCGGACTCTCACAGCTACCTGCTGACGAGTCATTCTTTTACTACCTTTATTGCCTTCCTTGTAGGTTTTTAAGATAAATTCTTGCCAATTCTCGTTAACTCGGTGTTTTCCTTTGTCTGCACGTTGAGTTTGAGTGAGTCCCGCTAACCCTTCTTGCTCCCATTTATCAATCAGTCGCCGCACCGTTCGTACCGATTTATCCAGTTTTACTGCTGCTTGTTGGAGCCTTTGAGTATATGTTGTGCGATCGCTTGCTTCTAGTAGACTTTGAATCACCTCCATTTTTAACTTTGCCTCATCTGTAAGTTCCGAGACAATTACATTTGCTTCGATGATACTGCTGCTTGAGTCTGTGATGCTTGTCTTGGTTGCAGGTATGTCAGAAAAATTAGCGTCCTGCATAAACCTAATTGTTTAATTGAAACATATATGTATATTGTACCTACAGAGTGACATTTAATCTGTTAACTTTTTTAAAATTCAAGAATTTTCCTGTTTCTGTGAAGTGACAGTTAAATTGTGAAATTTCAGGAATTGGACATTTAATTTGTTAATCTACCCAAAATAAGGTTGAGAGAATTGAGCTAATCAAAAACCTGCCATACCCCTTGTTAAGACAGGCTTTGAGCTATTTATCTATTTTGTGACAATATTTTGTTAATTGGACAGATAATTAGTTAATGTAGATTAGGGTTTTACCCTTCGAGGACACCTCAAGAAACATCAAAACCTAATATCTGATAGTCACAGAGTTAGTGCGATCGCCTGTAGTGGGATACTAACAGGATACAGCTATACAACACATCCTCAAAAGCCTAACTACCCCCAATAGAACCTATAGAACCCTAGGTTAACCACCTGGGGTTCTATAGGTTCTATTGCTTGTGGTGAAGACAGGCGATTTTCTTCATGCTTCTTACCACAACATCACAACCAGTTGAAAAAATCTCTTAATAAGTATAAAGTATAGTCTGGAAACTTTCCCGTCAAATCAGGCTGTAAATATAGATATTACTAGAAAATACCTCGCTGAAATACTTGATAAAACTATAAAAATTAGCAATTAAGATGTTGAACTTGCAAATGTCAAAGAAAGAACAAGCAGCTTACGTCAATGAATATATTTTGCAATTAACTAAAAGATCATGACAAGAGCAACCACAGCATCACCTAGAAACTGGAAAACACCGAAAATATCAGTATTAGGGGGTCTGATTCTGGGAATACTGCTCCTGCTCACTTGCTTAGTGTACAGTGTAACTCTAGGGGCAGCAGAAATACCTATAAACAAGATTCTGGAATCCTTTATTAGCTTTGATGGTTCGTATGAACATTTAATTATTCAGACAGTGAGATTACCGCGATCGCTCATCGCAATTTTAGTAGGAGCAGCCTTAGCCGTCTCCGGGGCATTAATGCAAGGTTTGACACGCAACCCCTTAGCAGATCCGGGAATTTTAGGTATTGAATCAGGGGCAGCACTGGCTGTAGTTGCCACAATTTTTGTGTTTGGCAGTTCGTCCCTGAGTGTTTTAACCATAGTGGCTTTGTTGGGTGCAGCAGCCACAGCAATTTTAGTTTACTGCCTCGGTTCTCTAGGAAAAGGAGGAGCTACCCCACTGAATTTGACAGTAGCAGGGGCGGCACTAACGGCTTTAATTTCTTCCCTCACCACAGCCATTCTGATTGTCAGTCAACGCACATTAGAAGAAATTAGATTTTGGTTAGCTGGTTCATTGTCGGGACGCGATGTCAACATACTCGTACAAGTCCTGCCTTTTGTTGCCGTTGGCTTAGTAATAGCTTTTGCTGTGAGCAGACAGATTACTACCATGAGTTTAGGCGAAGATGTCGCCAAAAGCTTAGGACAACAGACAGGCTGGATCAAAATAGTGACAGCTATCAGTGTAATTTTACTAGCGGGAAGTTCAGTGGCAATGGCAGGGCCAATTGGCTTTATTGGTTTAATTGTTCCCCACATCATCCGATTCTTTATTAAAACCGATTACCGTTGGATTTTGCCTTATTCCGCCGTGGTAGGTGCAACTTTATTGTTAATTGCAGACGTTGCTGCCCGTATCTTACTCAAACCCCAGGAATTACCTGTGGGTGTGATGACAGCATTGATTGGTGCGCCCTTTTTTGTCTACTTGGCTAAGTCAAAGGTGAAAAAATGAAGTTGGATTGGCTGATCATCCGTTCCGAGGTGATATCTTGGCGGATCGACCGACGTGTACCACCAATACTGCTATCTCTGATAGTGGCGATTGTGGTAGCAATGGTGATCAATTTAGGACGGGGTGAATATCCTATTTCTGCCGTAGATATCGTTAAAACTGTATTGGGTATAGATACAGGCAACCCAGATCATGCTTTTGTCATTCAGAACCTGCGTCTACCCCGTACCCTTGTCGCTTTCATGGTGGGAATAGCACTGGCTATTTCAGGGACTATCTTTCAAGGCATCACACGCAACCCGCTAGCTGATCCTGGCATTATTGGTATTAATGCTGGGGCAAGTCTAGCAGCCGTCACAGTAATTGTACTAATGCCATCTGCACCTATTTATACGTTGCCTTTATCAGCTTTTGCAGGTGCTTTATTGATGGCTGGTTTAATTTACTTCTTAGCTTGGAACAGAGGCAGTTCCCCGATTCTCTTAATTTTAATGGGTGTAGGTTTGGCGGCGATCGCCAGTGCTGTCACCAGCTTAATGATTACCTTTGGCGATATTTATAACGTCAGTGATGCCTTGGTATGGTTAGCTGGTAGCGTCTACGGACGCACCTGGGAACAAGTCTTTTCCTTCTTACCTTGGTTAATCGTTTTTGTGCCAATGGCGTTGACATTAGCCAGACATTTGAACGCCTTAAATTTGGGAGATGATATTGCTAAAGGTTTAGGGACTCGCGTCGAATGGCAACGGGGTTTACTGGTGCTAGTGGCTGTCGCCTTAGCAGGTGCAGGAGTCGCCACGGCGGGAACGATTGGTTTTGTGGGTTTAATCGCACCCCATTTAGGAAGACAGTTAGTCGGCCCCAACCATGAAGGGTTGATTCCTACATCTGCACTCTTGGGAGGAATGATTGTGGTATTGGCAGACTTAATCGGAAGAACCCTGTTTGCACCTATAGAAATTCCTTGCGGCGTGGTAACTGCTGCTGTCGGCGCGCCTTATTTTATCTATTTGTTAATTCGTAATCGGAAAAAATAGGGAACGAATCAATTCAAAATTGAACATTCAAAATGGTAGCAACTATGAAAGGATTATCAACCAAAGGTCTGTGTTTAGCTTACGATGGTGTGTCAATTATCCGTGACCTAAATTTAGCAATTCCCACCGGACAAATTAGTGCTTTAGTAGGTGCAAATGGTTGCGGTAAATCAACATTATTACGAGGTTTAGCCAGACTACTCAAACCAGAACACGGTACAGTCTATCTGGATGGGGAATCTATTTTTAATCGTTCCACTAAAGAAGTAGCACAGCAATTGGGAATTTTACCCCAAAGTCCAGTGGCACCGGAAGGATTAACAGTCAGAGACTTGGTAGGACAAGGACGTTATCCTTATCAAAACTGGTTGCAGCAGTGGTCAGAAAAAGATGAAATAATTGTCCAACAGGCACTAGAGATTACAAATTTGTTGGAGTTAGCAGATCGAGCCTTAGACACCTTATCAGGTGGACAAAGACAACGCGCTTGGATTGCAATGGCACTAGCGCAAGATACAGATATTTTACTATTAGATGAACCGACTACTTTTTTAGATTTGGCGCATCAGATAGAAGTTTTAGATTTGTTATATGAATTGAATCAGCATCAGGGAAGAACTATTGTCATGGTGCTACATGATTTAAATCAAGCTTGTCGTTATGCAGATTATCTGGTTGCTGTCAAACAAGGAAGAATTTTCACTGCTGGAGAACCGCAGCAGGTAATGACAGAGGAAATGGTGCAAGAAGTTTTTGGTTTAGAGTGTCGTATTGTTGATGATCCTGTTGTGGGGACACCGATGTGTGTGCCAATAGGACGTAAGGGCGAAATCAAGAGTAAATTCTAGATATAAACTATCAATTAAAAAAAATAAGTAAGTTTTTGACCATTATTTGGGCTAAAAGGGGAATAGGCTCAGAAGAATGAACTGGAACTGTCTCCCCATCACCCAATTCTCTCTGTAGAAAACTCAGAACAGCCGATCAAGTCCTGGTTTATGCCTAACTAACTTTCTCAAATCAATCTTTAACCAGACACGATATGACAAGTCCAAGCACTAATGCCATAAATTCCTTATTGCAAATCTCCTCATGATTGTTGTAAATTAACCAGTAATACTTTCTTAGTTAAGAATAATTCGCAATTTATTTACGAAACTTGCCGTTAAAAAATGACCAACATCCTGACGCAAGAGCAAATCAATCAAATTGAACAGGAAACTTTAGAAAAGATAAAAGTATCTTATAATACTAAGGGATTTGATGAAATTCGGACAGTCCGTAATAGTTTGTATGATAGTAATTATCAATTAGTTGAATTTCACCCAGGATTAAGTCTAGAAATTTTTGATGATTATTTCTACCAGCAAGTTAGTAGTCAAGTTGACCACTATGGTAGTTACATACTAACAGCCAAATTTTATTTAGCAGGTAATCATCATGTCATTTGTCCGGGTATTACCGGAGTTAAGGAAAATTACCAAGAAACAGTAGGAAATAATTACTTATTTTACTTACCAGATATTGAAGAAATCGAACAATATTTTGCGGGCGATCGCATCAATTTAATTAGAATTTGTATAGACCTAGACTTCCTTAAATCCTTCATTGACGGACTAGAACATTTACCAAAACAGTTACAGCCTTTCTTAGAAAGCGACTCTCCACCAAGGTTTCACCGTCCAGTCGGTAAAATCACCCTTGCTATGCAGACAGCATTACAGCAAATCCTCAATGTACCCTATCAGGGGATGATACAAAAAATGTATCTCGAAGGCAAGGTACTAGAATTACTGGCTTTGCAACTTGCACAATTAATAGAAGTTGAGGGAAATAAACAACCCTTGATTAATCTCAAAGCTGGTGATGTTGAGAGAATTTATCAAGCTAGAGAAATTTTAACCAAAAACTATGATCATCCACCGTCATTAATTGACTTAGCGAAAAAAGTTGGTATCAACGACAACAAACTCAAGTATGGTTTTCGGGAAATATTCGGTACTACAGTATTTGGTTATTTGCGTGATTATCGCCTAGAAATAGCCCGCAAATTACTACAGGAACAAAAGCAAAATGTCAGAACTGTAGTTAACACCGTTGGTTATGCCAATCAAAGCCACTTTGCAGCCGCATTTAAGCGTAAATTTGGGATTACTCCCCAAGATTGTCGTTTAGGACGATGTTGAGAAAAAACGGTATAAAGTTCACAAAATGATAAAATCTACTTATTACGATAAAATTGCTCATGTTTACGACCAAACTCGTTGGTTAACACAATCCATCGCTGAGGAAGTTGCAGATTTTATTCTTGAATTAGTAGACGCAACACCTGAGACATCTTTTTTAGAACCTGGTATTGGTACAGGCTTGAATGTTATTCCTTTCATCAGACGCGGTTATTCTGTAACGGGAATTGATGTTTCTCAACCTATGCTTGACCAACTAAGGCAAAAACTGTCAGAAATACCTCAAAATTTGAACCTAATTCATGCTGATGCGTCACAACTACCTTTTACAGATAATAGCTTTGATGTTGTGTTAACTGTTCACATGGTTCACGGCATTTCAAATAAGAAAATTTTTCTGGATGATATTGCTCGCGTCTTGAAAACACAAGGTTTCTATCTCAATGCTCAATGGATTACTCCACCTGCACGGATGGAATTTGAGCGTCATTTCCGAGCTATTGTAGCTAAATACGAAGTGGAACAAGCACCGAAGCGTGTCAATAAAGTAATTGAAGAAATCAACGTAGAAGACTATTTTCGTAGCAAAGGTTATCAGTCAAACTATGTGATTGCAAAAGAGTGGACGGTAAGCAACACCGTTGAAGAACTCCTCAGTTTTTTCCAATTACGGGCATACGGTTTATGCTGGCTGGTGTCAGATGAGATATTTCCTCATGTAATGAGAGAGTTTGAAAAATTTTGTATTGAACATTACGGTACGTTGGAAACAGAGTTATCATCTAAAGCCAAGTTTGAGATATGGGCATATACAGCAAGCTAACACTGCATTAGTACAGACGTAATAGAGTTTTGCGGTTATTCGCAAGTGAATGCTTGTAAAAGTGTTATTAACAGCTTTTTATACTCTATTCTCAGCCTACTTGCAGATTCTTGTCAACAATTAATCACACTCTCCCGCTATGGTTCAAAATTCTCCCTCTACTATATAGACTTACACCGTATCAATTACATAAACTCATTCCACAGACAGTTGCAAATAATTTTCAACATTCGACTTGCATTTGTGGAGTGAGGGGTATGGTGTCTCGGCAATCAAAAGAGATTATTTCCGCAGGAATTGTTTTTGCATTCGCATTAATACTTATCCAACCTGCTGCGGCACAAACTACATCAAATCATACCAGTACAGCTAAGTTACTACTGGTACAACAAAATAACAATTCATCTGTAAAAGTTACAGGTGTAAAGGTCAACAATACAGATAAGGGAATTGAAATTATTTTAGAAAGTGCAAACCCAGAAGCACTGCAACCAACCAATAAAAGTACAGAAAATAGTTTTATTGTTGATATCCCTAATGCAGTATTAGCACTACCAGAAGGCAAAGATTTTAACATTGCTAATCCAGTGCAGGGGATTATCTCTGTGAGTGTAAGTCAAGCTGATAATAACACTGTACAGTTAACAGTCACAGGTGAATCTGGTTTACCAGCGGCAGAATTATTTGATGGTGAAGAAGGTTTAATTTTTGAAGTTGTACCTAAAGCTGCAACCACACCACCACCAGAACCGGAACAACCAGAAGAACCAGAAGAACCGAGAAGCGAAACACCATCAGAACAACCCACAGAACAACCAACAGCCGAAACTGATGAATCTATTGAACTGGTAGTGACAGCAACTCGTACAGGAGAAGAACTACAAAACATACCACGTTCTGTAACTGTGATTACCCGTGAGCAACTTGATCAGCAAACTAAAGTAAATCGAGATTTGCAAGGTATTTTGAGTAATTCAGTTCCAGGTTTAGGAGCTAGTTCAGACTCACAACAAAGTTTTGCTCAGACTTTGCGGGGAAGACCACCTTTAGTATTGGTAGATGGAGTACCAATTAGCTCTAATATTGATAATGATACATCCGTTGCTAATTTACGTCGGATTGATGTGGAGGCAATTGAACGGATAGAAGTAGTACGCGGTCCAAGTGCTGTTTATGGTGATGGTGCTGCCGGTGGGGTGATTAATATTATTACTAGACGACCTAATGAAGATAAAGTAGTTTCCACCGCAGAAATTGGAGTACGTTCCGTTGGTAATTTCAAAGGTGGTAGTTTTGGTAACTTTTTAAGCTACGGTATTTCCGGTAAGCAAGGAGGGGTAGATTTTATCGCTTCTTTCACCCGTGATAGCTTTGGAACACCGTTTGATGCAGAAGGCGATCGCATACCATTATTTGGTGATGCAGAAGCCGAAAGTGCTTCGATTAACTTTTTAGGTAAGCTGGGATTTCAATTAGGTTCAGAACAAAGATTGCAAATTACAGCTAATTACTTTAATGATGATCAAAATCAATATGGAGATTATGATTTAACTGTAGGAGAACTACCAGGAATTAACAAAGCACGTCTTTTAGATCGACCAGTTGAGTTTGTTAATTCCTCAGATCCTTTTAACCGAGGAACTGTAATTCAATTTGATTACACCCACAATAATATCCTGAATAGTCAACTACAAGCACAGGCATATTATCGTCAAACTAAAACAGCCGCAACCCTATTTGATAACCGCATCTGGAACCCAGATGGCATTTTAGATATTGGTCGTTCGGTAGTGACAGCAGAACGATTTGGAGGACGTTTACAGTTAGATACAGCTTTATCAAATAACTTGAATCTACTGTGGGGTGCAGACTATTCCAGTGAAGATAGTAAAGGAGATTACGATTTATTTGATGTTGCAGAGTTTGACAACAGCAATGGCAGAATAGCAAGAAAAATCGGTTCATCAATTCGCATCGCTCCTTTTACTACCAAAAACTTGGGTTTATTTTCTCAAGTAAAATGGGAAGCAAGTGAAAAAGTATTCCTGAGTGGTGGATTACGCTATGAAAATATTAATGTGTCAGTTGTTGATAATTGGGTAGATGGAGATACTGGATTATCTTACCGAGGTGGGGAGAAAACTTTAGATGATGTGGTATTTAATGCGGGTGTAGTTTACAAAGCCACCCCAACAATTAGTTTATTTGCTAACTTTGCTCAAGGATTTTCACTGCCGAATATTTCACGAATAGTACAGCGTCCCCAAGCAGGTTTCAATTTTGCTGAAGATGTGGAACTCTCAGCACCACAAAAAGTTGATAGCTACGAATTAGGAATTCGTGGACAGTGGAATAATTTCCAAGCTTCCCTAGCGGGATTTTATAGTTATTCCAGTTTAGGAACTACGATTCAATTTGAAGACTTTGGTGGCGATTTTAGAATTTTACGCGCTCCCCAACGCAATTATGGTATTGAATTAGCAGCAGATTGGCAACCAAGCGATAAATGGAAATTGGGGAGTACATTAACTTGGAGTGAAGGAGAAAGGCAAGACTCAGCAACAGGTGAATTTGTGGCCATGAGTAGTTTTGACATTTCACCTTTAAAGTTGACAGCATACATCGAAAATGAAACCTTACCAGGATGGAATAATCGTCTTCAAGGATTATATATTGGCAACAGAAACCGTGCTTTTGATGCAGAAATTGATCCAATTGGCGTGAATAGTTATTTTGTCATGGATTTAATCAGTAGTCTCAAATTGGGTGATGGTACGTTGAGTTTGGGTGTCAGGAATTTGCTTAATAATCAATACCTAAATGTTAGTAACCAAATTTATGCTGGTTATGATGGTTCATATTATGCCTCAGCAGCTAGAGGTAGAACCTTTACCTTAAATTATCGTTGGAGTTGGTAATTTACATGGCGGGTTAAACCGCCATTTACTTGGGAAATTGATCTTTGATAAATTAAAATATAAAAGTTATGTAGTACCTATTATGAAGTTAAGAAAACTACTGCTATTAATTACTTTAACATTTATTATAATTACAGGTTGCCATAACTATTTACCCCCAAAAAATCAAACGGTAAAGCCAAATTTAGCCACATCTAAATGTAAAGTCATCAAGCATGAACTAGGAGAAAGCTGTATTCCTTTCCAACCCCAACGTATCATTGCTTTAGATGAAACTTCTATGGAAGCTTTGTTAGCACTGGACTTAAAACCAATAGCAGCAACACAGCCAAATATTGCAGGAAGCATCATACCAAAGTTGGGTAAAAAAGCTGAGGGAATAGTTTCTTTAGGTAAAGACAGTCAACCAAATATAGAAAAAATGGTGCTGTTAAATCCAGATTTAATTTTGGGTTTTTCTCTCGGTGCAGAACAATACAAATTATTTTCCCAAATAGCCCCCACAGTTACATTTGATTATATTCAAAATGGTTGGAAAGATACTTTCTCAAGTATTGCTAAAACAACCGGAAAAAGTGAACAAGCACAAAAATTATTGGAAGAATATCAACAACGAGTTCAAAAATTACGCACAGTTGTCAATCATAAACTCAAAGGAAAAACAGTTTCTATTAGTCGTTTTTATGCTGGTAATCAATTTACAGAATTTCGCACTAAATATTCATTTCCTGGTAGTCTACTTCTAGAGGTAGGTATACCTCTACCAGAAATTCAAAATCAACTGATTACTTATGAAAATCAACCTCTAGTTTCAGTTAGTTTAGAACGTCTCGATTTAATCAATGCTGATATTCTATTTATCGCTTTAGATCCGGGCGCAGAAGAAACATTTCAAAAGTATCAAAATAGTCCACTCTGGCAAAATCTGAAAGCAGTTAAAAACCAACGAGTCTATACTGTTGATTCAAGTTACTGGATTTTTGGAAATATTCTGGCAGCAAATGCTATTTTAGATGATTTATTTACATATTTAGTGAAAGCATCATGATAAAAATAATGCAAAATTCTCAATCATTAGTTAATGATACCCAGATCCCCGACTTCTGAGATCAATTTAAAATTTATTGACAAGCTCATAAAAGAAGTCGGGGATCTTATCCCTCTATTTCTGAATGCTGATGTTTATCCTTATCCTTAAAAAAACCACAAATGCCTCAACAATTAGTGAACAAGACTGTACTGGATTTCTTACAAGAAGTATTTAATCTTGCTCAAAGAAATTTAGATAGTTTCTATACAGACCTGATAATTTTAACTCAACCTCCCGATGATGTTGAGGTGATTTCAGTTAATGATTATCTACAACCAGATAGACTTTTATCTGAATGGCAAACCAGCGATATATACCAAAAAACTCAAGACATTCGCATTGCTGCATCTATCTGGAACAAAGTTTACAGTTGGAAAACATTACCTGGTGTTTTAGCTTTGATGACTTGGGCAGGAATTGGCTTAAATTCAGAGATTGATAATGTAAGTTTTGTGTTAGAAAATGGTGAACCCAAGGCGTTATATTTTCATGATTTAAGTGGTACTGTAATTTATCCCCAAAGATTACCTATACCCATTCCTCAAGATTATCCAGGCAAAATAGTAAATAGCGTGGAAGATTTACATCAAGCTGTATTTACTAGCTTATTTCAGCGCAATTTTGCCCCGATGATAGAACGGGTTCATAGTTTAACTAAACTTTCTAAAAAAACTATGTGGGGTAATGCGGTAAATGCTTCAGAATGGCAGTTTTCAGAACTTAATAAAGTTACAAATTCAGAATCAATAAAAACAGATTATTCCGTTTTATATGAACAACCCGATAGTTTAGTTATGCCAGGACGAAACCCACTTTATAATTTAGTCCGCACTGAGAAAATTAACGAACCTGGTTTACCAGCTAAAACTACAGTCCGTCTTACCTGTTGTTTATATGCCTTCATTCCTCCTTGTGATGAAAAATGTACAAACTGTCCTTTATTAAAACCACAGGAAAGAATTGCCCAAATCAAGGAATACATCACAGAAACTGATTGAAATCATAATTCAAGTAAAGTCGTAAAAAATGCTAGAAGAACAACAACCAGCCAATATGCGTAGTTTTCTCGTTGTTTGGCTTGGTCAATTAGTTTCTACCATTGGTAGTAACATGACCAGTTTTGCAATTGAAATTTGGGCATGGGAAATCACAGGTAAAGCAACAACCCTCACTCTGGTTGGTTTTTTTAGTTTACTACCAAGTATTATCATTACCCCCATTAGTGGTGTAATTGTAGACAGATTTAACCGCAAATTTTTAATGATGGTGGGTGATACAGTTGCCGTTTTCTGCACAATTATAATTTTGTTGTTACATCTCACCAATAATTTACAAATTTGGCACTTTTATCTGACAGGCGCAATTGTTGGAACTTTTAATCAATTTCAGTCTTTGGCGTTTGAGTCATCAGTATCATTAATGATTCCTCAACAACATTATACCCGTGCTAGTAGTCTGGGATTTTTGTCAGGTTACGGTAGTCAAATTATCGCTCCTGCTTTGGCAGGATATCTTTACACAGTTATTGGTTTTTCAGGAATTTGGTTAATTGATATTTGTAGTTTTGCTACAGCAATTAGTAGTTTATTTTTAGTTAGTATCCCTCAAACACCACCTAAAAATAACGAAAATATAGTCAATATCTGGCAAGATTTGGGGGTTGGTTGGCGTTATATTATCACGCACAAAAGTTTATTGGCATTGCTATTAGTTAACTTATTATTTTGGCTACCCCATGACATTGGTAATTCACTATATACACCAATGATTTTATCAAAAACAAATAATAATACTTTAGTGCTAGGTAGTTTAGCTTCTGCGGCTGGTTTTGGTGGGGTGGCAGGTGCTATAGTTGTTAGTATTTGGGGCGGTTTTAAACGGAAAATCAACGGCGTTTTACTAGGAATGATCGGTGCAGGTATCAGTAAAATTGTTTTTGGTTTGGGTAGAACAGCTTGGGTTTGGATTCCTGCACAATTTTGTTCTTCTTTGAATTTCCCGTTAAATGGTAGTTCTGATACTGCTATTTGGCTAGCGAAAGTACCATCAAATGTACAAGGAAGGGTTTTTGCAGCGCGATCGCTACTTTTACAGATCGCTTCTGCGGTAGGCTATTTAATAGCAGGCCCGTTGGCAGATCGTCTTTTTACACCAGCCTTGCAATCAGGGGGTGTTCTAGGTCGTATGTTTGGCGGATTACTTGGAACTGGTACTGGTGCAGGAATTGCCCTGTTATATGTGATTTGTGCAGTATGTATGTTACTGGTTGGTTTACTGGGTTTCTTTGTACCTGTGCTGTGGGAGCAAGATTAGTGATTTTATTTCTTAATAAATACTCAGATTCTTTAGAGATATTCAATGCTTCCTTATGAAACCAGTCCTATATTATTCGCCCTTTTATCAGCGTTTTTTGCCGCATTGACTACTATTTTTGGCAAGATAGGAGTAGGGGGTCTTACGTTGCCTTGAGCAAATACTTAAATAAATCATCAACTATAGCATTAGCTGAGAGAATACTGCCAAAAATCCAGTAACTAGAATCCACACTATAAACTCGCTGATTCTGCACTACATTGAGAGTTTGCCAAATACGAGTATTTTGATATTGATTAAATACCTCTCTAGCACCAGGATCTACTGCTACAAATAAAACATCAGCATCCAGTAAGTCTATCCGTTCTAAGCTGAGTGTTACTACAGTATCATCAGCAGTCTTAATTAATTGACGTTGATGAACTGGCATAGAAATTCCTAACTCTGCCAAAATACTGCCAGGAAAAGAATATTGAGAACGAATTGCAGGAACTTTATTACCACCGTGAAATCGACTCACAGAAACCTCTAGTTCATTGATTTTCTCACCCAAAGCAGTGCGTAATTTTTCTAGACGTTGTTGATATTCAATTAATAATGTCTTGGCTGTTGCAGTTCTATTGACTATTTCAGCCAGACTCATCAAAGTTTCTTTCCATTGACTATGGACATTTTGTAATTTAACCGTAGGTGCTATTTGGGAAAATAATTTATAATTTGCTGCATCAATACCATACGTACCAATAATTAAATCTGGATGTAGTTTTAGTGTGGTTTCTAAATTAAACTGACTCTCTTTACCTATATAATTTATCCCATCCATTTGACTTGTTAAAAAATTAGTTTTACTAGCTACAAAAGCCGTATCTACTGTAGCTATTGGTTTTATACCTAATGCAATTAAAGCTTCTAGTGATACTTGTTCTGTAACAATAATGCGTTGCGGATTTAGAGAAACACAAGTTTCGCCTAATTCATGTTTTACTAATTTACATTCGGTATTTAATAATTTTGGTTTGGACAAAGTTAAGTCTTGATATTTGACACCATGACAAGCAGTAACTATTAATGCTGATATGATTACCAAAAAGCATAGCTTGATATAGTAAAAGCACCCTTTTTTCATATTTAACAAGACAAAGAAAAGGTTTGAAAGTATCTTATCATAAAGCTTTGTTCCTAAAATTTGGACTTCATTGATCTCAAATTTGATATATAGGGTGGGAATTTTTGATTATATTTACTGCCATAGAAAATTTAACCTATAAATACCCACTATACACAAATTGTAAGCATTCAGCCGTCAGCCATCAGCCATAAGCAAGAGCCTAAGAAACATCAATACTAACCTGTAGCTTTCTCTCATTAACAGTTGTGAAACTTGACAAATTATGCTCATTTTAAGACAAATCTGCCTAACTGTAGGAAAAAGCTGATTACTGATTACTGATAGCTGAATACTTGCCACAAATCAAACTTTAAACCAATCAAAATTCAAAGGTAACATTGCCAATCACTGTAAAAGGAGCAGCCGGAACAACAAAAAAACCTTGGGATTCATAATATTTAGTGTCAAAAAGGTTCTTAAAGTTGAGAGCAGCCCGCCAATTGTTCTTTTTATAAAAGACACTAGCATCTGTTCTCAGATAAGAAGGAATTTGGATTTGATTTGGTAAAGATGCTTCCCGTTCACCAGCATAAACTAATCCTAATCCTAGTCCTAAACCTTGTAAATTTCTTTGTTGAAATTCATAGGTAGTCCATAAACTAGCACTATGATAAGGCACACCAACTAACTGATCATTTAATAGGTCAGAGTTATTATCTTTGCTGACAGAAGCATCTGTGTAAGCATAAGTAGCAATGATTTTCCAACCTGGTGAAATTTCTCCAACTACGTCTAGTTCAACTCCTCGGCTTTTTTGTTCACCAGTTTGAACGCTAAAGCTATCGTCTTCTGGATCAGGAGTTAATACATTCTTCTTGGTAATTTCAAAAAAAGCTAAAGTTGCAGAAAGGCGTTTATCCAGAAAATCTTGTTTAATTCCTATTTCAAATTGTTCTGATGTTTCTGGTTTAAATGGTTCATTATTGCGGCTTCTCCCAAAATATTGCGGGTTGAAAGCATTTGTCCAACTGGCATAAATTGAGGTGGTGTCTGTAGGTTGATAAACTATACCTAAACGGGGAGAAAATTCCGAATCTGAATTTCTAGTGTTTAAATCTGGGTCGTCTTCATATCTGTCATAGGAGTTTACCCAGTCAAAACGACCACCAGCTAAGAATTTGAAATTAGGTGTAAGTTCAATTAAATCTTGTAAGTAAAGTGCGACATTTTCCCCACCATATTCCCCCACATAGGTGCGACGTATGTTTTCTGGTTGTGCGCCATAAACAGGGTTGAATATATCTAAGTCGGCAATATCACCCTGGAAAAAATTACTTTGAAATTGATAATTAGCTAACTCAAATCCAACGAGGATATTATGGCGAATTGTGCCTGTGTTAAATTTACTACTAATTTCATTTTGAAAAGCAAGATTTGTTTGGTCACTTTCAGAACGACGGAATCTACGGCGTACTGTCTGCCTATCTGCTCTAATTCCCCTAGATTGTACTCCTTGGGAAGCACCGCTAACACTCAGGATATTAAAACCTTGGCGGAATTTCCAGTGATTGTTGTAACCAAATTTGCTTTCTAAATTGTAGGCGAAGTTATTAGATTTATATTCAGAATCCTGAAGATTTGGTTCATCTAAAGAGCGACTAATGGGAAGCTCAAAAATTACTGTGCTATCAGAAGGAAAACCCCGATCAAAGACGTAGTTGTATTTCTGATATTCATAAGCAAAGGTGAGATTGGTATTTTCTCCTAATTTCAGGCTAACAACAGGATTAATAAATGTACTTTCATTTTCTATAAAATCCCGGAAACTGTTAGCATTTTCATAAGCTACATTCAGCCGATAAAGTGCTGCCCGATTTTCTGTGAGTGGCCCTGTGAGATCAATTGTGCCACGATAAAAATTATAACTCCCAAATGTTCCACCAATTTGATAGAAGGGTTCTGATAGGGGTTTTTTAGTAATTGTGTTAACTACACCACCGGGACTTAAAGCACTTCCATATAAAACAGAAGCAGGTCCTTTGAGAAATTCTACTCTTTCAACACCAGCTACATCACGCGGACTGGTAAAACCAAAGTCTTTAAAACCATCACGCAGGTTTTCAAAACCTGTAGCAAAACCACGAATAAAATAACCTTGAGATGCTAGTCCACCTAAAGTACCTTGAGGACGTACACCACTAACATTATCTGCTAGTTCGTTGAGTCTAACAACTTGTCTGTCTTGAATAACTTCTTTAGGTATAACTTGGATAGATGCGGGAACATCACGCAAAGGAACTTCTATTTTTGTGCCGGTTGATGCTTCCCTGACTCGATAGCTATCTTGTTCACCTGTAACTACCAGTTCAATGGGTTCATCAGTCTGGGCTGTTGGTTGTGCTGTGGGGGTGTGAGTAGTAGGTTTCTCCTCTGACGACTGTTGTGGTGTTTCTGGTTGAGATGCGGAAGGTGATACAGGTGTCACACTGAAAATTAAACCTGCATCACTATCAAATAGTTCATAAATAGGTGTTCCCGCCTCTCCCGTGACAGTTATTCTGATAGTGTTATTGTCTTGGTTGATAACTGTAATTTCAGTAATACCCGCAAAAGGTTTTTCTTGCCGAAATGTGTTTCCTGATGGCAAACGCAGTTGAGCATTAGTAATATCGGCAATGAAGCTATTTCCCGAACTGCTATTAGCTACTTGTAATTGTTCGCCTTGGTTAGTCTCTAAAATTACTTCTATACCTTTATCTGTGGTATCAATCCGCACTCCATTGACAAGAATTGGAGATTGAGGTGTGGATGCTTGAGATAGTAATCTTTTGAGATTTCTAGATGTACTACCTCCTTCAGACAAAGAAGGATTTTCCAAGCTATTACCACTTCCCCACGCTGGTTGTGCAGCAACTACTACCCCTATTAACCATAAACCCATCAATAATTGCGGTTGTCTCCTCATAATCTCCTCACGTAGACAAGCCTCTTTCAATACCAGAGACTCTGACTGCTATTAGCTAAGAATCTTTTTCAAGAAGCTTAATCTACAATTGATGTGATTTTGAAGACCTAATTGAATCTCAAACGGATTTTTTTGCGCCTCTAACGGATTTTTCGGAAAATTTTACAGCAAATAACTGTATATTATTTAATTTTTAAGCTTTCAGTAACAAATCATAGGATTTAGGATTACTGCCAAACTGCTTACGGAAAGCTGTTGCAAAACGGCTTTGATTTGCATAACCAACAGCACGGGCTACTTCTTTGACATTCATTTGTCCTTCTAAAAGTAATTGGCGTGCTTTTTCCATGCGTTGTTGGTGTAAGTAGGTAAATGCAGTTGTACCAAATACTTGGCGAAAGCCTAGCTTGAGTTTGTAGTCGTTTAATCCTACTTGTCTGGCTAATTCTAGTAAGGAAGGGGGATTATCTAAATTGTTAGTTAAAATTTCCTTAGCATAATGAATTCTATCAATATCATCTTTTTTAAAATTAGTGGTCTTTGTACCATTATTTTCTTTTTTAGCTAATTGTTCCAGTTTCAGGGCAATTAATTCTAAGCATTTACTTTCTAGATAGATTTTTTTGGTTAAACCTCTAAAGGGACAATTGATAATTTGTTCCAGGGCTACACGCATTTCTGGGGTAGTATTGTCAATTTGAAAAGATGATTCTTGATGAGTTTTGATAAGGTTTTGCAGGATTGCCGGTGATATGTAATTTAAGCCATCTGTAATAAAACTATCCAGTAAATCAGGGGATTCTGGATGTATATCAACTTTTAAAAGTCTTTGCTGGCGCAAAAATTCAGTCTTGTTATTATAGTAGATACCACCACTTTGAAAAAAGTTTTGTCCAGCATTAGTTTTATTCCAACACCCTAATAGATGAAAGCCAAATTCTAGACCACCGATAAAAATTTCTGGTTCTGTTTTTTCTATGACTAATTCATGATGAAATTCAGCATCAATAATTAGTAAACTAATGTTTCTCAGTTCAATCCAGCGTTCATATCCAGTACCAAATTGTTGAGGACATAGATTAATAATATCAGATGGGTCTGATGGGTCTGGTTGTTGGGTATTTTGGTTGCGTTCTCTCCACAATTCTTGGTAATCTGCTAGTGAGATAATATTCGCCATGCGCTACCCTACAAAACAAAAATACTAATTAAGTGATGATATTATCAATAAACTTTCTCAAAAACCTTGGATATAAGCGTATCAGAATGTAACAATGTTGTCTAGAGTTTTGGTAAGTAAGGGGGAGATAGCCAATACTTGGCAACGCTAGTGCGTGGTAGGGGCGAGTTAACAAATGCTACCAACCATTAATCGTGATCTCGCTCAACCCGCTCCTCCTCTGAATTTGGGTACAGTATCTTGCTAATGAGAGTGTTATATAGTATAATCTCATTTTTTGAAAAAATACCTATGATTATAGGTATAAATTCGCTAACCGCTACATGAGCAAGCAGTGAAAATCGGGAACATAAGCACCAAAGATTACGTATTATATTCTAGTGTGGTGTGGGAATTGAAAAACCTATAAGTCGCAATATTTATGTGATTAACAACACTATATTAGTAGCAGTAAATATGTATCCCATGAAACTTAGATTTTGGACAAACTTTCTGTTTGCTGGTTTAGTATGTCTACCTTTAGATTTTGTCAGTCAGACGCAGGTTTTGGCAGTAGATCAGGTTGTGCAAATAGCACAAACAAACTCCGATTATGACCAATATATGCAACTTGGTTATACAGAAACTAGACGCAGAAACTATCGCAAGGCTTTAGGATATTTCCAGCAAGCACTACAAATCAAACCTAACGATCAGTATGCCACTATAGCGGTGAGGAATGTCAGTAGTTACATTGAGCAGCGCAGAAGTCTGATTATGTTTGTTCCGGGTAAACCTGGTAGATTAGCAACTGCTGCCACCAGAGGCAATTGCTTCTTAAATGGAAAGACTGCCATTCCTTTGATACCGACAAGCAAAGAAGCCCAACTAACGACAGCAGAGCATCCCACATTCTTTTTCTACATTCCTGAAACTGTTAAACCAATACAAGGTTTGGAATTTCTGTTGCGGGATAATGAAAGTATGGAAACCTTGTATAAAAAAAGTTTGAAACCTGTTGAACAAGGAGGGATTGTGAGTGTAACTATCCCGACGGATCAACCAGCATTAAAGACAGGTAAAAATTATACTTGGGCTTTTTCTATGGTTTGCGATTATCGTAATCGTGATCAAGACCTATTCCTACAAGGTAAAATTGAGCGTGTGCAAGACGAAAACCTGTCTGAGCAGATACAGCAAACAACCCAACCTTTAGATCAGGCGATTCTTTATGCAACAGCTGGAGTGTGGGAAAATGCTCTCAGTGTTATAGCTAATTTACGCCGCGAACGTCCCAACGATCGCCAAGTTCAGAAATATTGGACGGACTTGTTGAAATCAGTAGAACTGGATACTGTGGCAAACAAGCCACTATTATCTTGTTGTACTACCGAAAATTAAAATAGCTGATCTCAATTGGCAACAAGAATGCGGCTGATAGATGAGGTAGGGGCTTGCGCCCCTACAAATTTTAGAGGATATTTGAAGGGTATGAAATCACCAAGGATTACCCACCATTGTGAATGCAGCCCAATAATAAGGATGAGTGAGCTGTAAATCGGTTTCTTCAACAACACTCTCAGCAGGCAAACGTAAGCCCTGAACTGCTTCTAAACCTTGCAACTGACTATTTTTCAGATAAACCTGTCCTTTAGCCATAGCTACCTGAGCGGTTCTGAGGGCATCTGCACGGATGGGTGCAGTCTTGAGGGAGGCATAAAATTTTGTCATCAAAGCCGCCGTAGCAGCATCGTTGACTGCCCACATACTAGCAATCGAGGTTTTCACCCCGGCGAGTACAGCTAAACCGGCAAAGCCAATTTCTGCTTCTTCATCACCTAAAGCAGTTCTACAAGCACTCAGCACTATCATCTCAACTTGGGGTTCATTCAACCGTAATTGCCGTAATTGGTTTAAGCGTAATTTATCATCCCATAATTGAATATAGGAGTTGCTCAAGGGGCCGGGAATAAAGTCGGCATGGGTGGCTAGATGAATAATGCCGAAGGGTTGTTGACTACGAACCCGTTTCAGATTTTCTAATGTCGCTTGCTGATCTAACAACAATTTGCCAGGCCAGAGTTTAGAGACGAGAGTGGATAATTCAAAGGGAACAGCTGGTAATGGTTGTTGTCCCTGAGTGCTTTGAGAAATTCCCAAAGCCAAAATTTGGGATTGTTTAATGTCGGTGTAAACGGTGTTAGTTAAACTCAGGCTAGGCATTAAGCCCAGACTATATTTCTCGACGAGAAATTGTTTACCATCGTGAAGTGCTGCCATTGGCGTTGTACGTAAGCCAATATCTGGCAAGAAGACGAGGTTATCAATACCTTGAGCTTTTAATTCCGCCTCTAGTGGCGCAATTAACCAACTATAAAGTTGTTGAGATGGCTTTAAGTAACCGTTGGTGCTGCGGTTGAGGGGATTGACTATTTGATTGCGAAATTCTTGCGCTACTTGCAAGACTTCGGCTTTAGTGGCTGTGGGGATGCGTTTGCGGATGGGATTTCCTGAACTTGTGACGACTACTATTTCTAATTGATCGCGATCGCTCTCGCCGACGGTGTTTAATATTTGATTAGATTTGTTGTTCTTCGTCGCTATGTTGGGTGCAATTTCCACTGGCACAAAACTGAAGTAAATTAACGCCGGTTTTACGCCTGTGGTTTGTTCTGTCTGGCGGACAAGCGCAATTGCATCTTCTATGGTTTTGACTTTAGGCGTAGCTACACCTAACTGGCTAGCAATCTTATTGGTGAAGTCTCTTTCTGGATTGCTTTCGCGCTCCAATACTGGTTTACCAAGATTAGTACCTTCAGTTTTAGGTGGGAGAGTAGGCGGTTGACAACTAGACGGTAAAACCTCACAGTTGTCTAGTGTTGGGGGTGTAGAGACTTGTATTCCCACCTCTACAGGTATAGTTGTAGCTGAAACCACATCACTAGCTCTGATGCTAAAAGCCTGAATGCTGCTGCTAGTAGTAATATTTTCTGGTGGGGTATAGGTTAATGTCTCACCTATAGTTAGGCTGTCTCCAGGCTGTAACACTGTACCGCCTCGGCTCAGTGTCCCTGCCAAAATAGAATCTATCTCCACAGTAGTATTATCCAGATTCACATCCCCTACACTGGCTGTAAACGTAAAGTCAAAGGGTACTCCTGGTTGAGCATTCGAGGCAATGGGGGAGTTGGTGGTTAGTGTGGGTGGTGTGTTAACAGACGTAATAGTGATGTTGCTGGGTGTGCCTTCGGCATTTCCACCATTCGGCAAGACTGGGAAGCTGATGGGAGAGGATGGGGATTCAGTCGGGGAAGGGGGAGGGATTTGCGAATCAGTACCCGCATAAATTCCTCCTACTGTACCATTGACAAGCTGTGCTGTTTCACTTTCACTGAGATTACCTACAGTAAATGGCACGTTGTCAGGGCCACCATCATGTCTAATTGTTACCTGACCCCCACCAGGAAGTGGAGAACGAGAAGCACCTTCACCAGCACCGAAAGACAAGTATTCACCACTGTCGATGGTATAACCTGTAGATGTTGTACTTAGTCCTTGTACCAATCCGTTGGTCAAAACTCGCACATTGCCACCTGTAGTGTTTGCAGTGCTAGCTGCGGCACTGGTGTTAATGCTGTTGAAACTAATTATACTACCAGCCGGATTAGTAGTCTCAAGAGTGACATTCCCACCTGTAGCCGAATATGATCCACTGAAGCCAGTCACTGTTGCTGAAGCATCAATACCAGCAACATTAATATTATTTCTGGCTGTCAAGCTTACTGTACCACCTGTTCCTGTAAAAGTGTTGCTTCCACTCGAAAAACCAAGAAATAAATTTGAGTTAATATTTTCTGTATTAATACTACCGCCAATAGCATTAATTGTTACGTTGCCACTTTGACTACTACCAGTAGTACCATAACCAAAGCCATAACCAAAACCTGCAAACATTTCGGTGTTAAGATTTCCCAGATTGATATCGCCATTGGTACTTTGTACGCTGATATTGCCTGGCAAATAGGTATTAACTGAAGAAGAGTCATCAACATTGGCAAGAATATCACCGGCTGTGATGTTTCCTAGTGCAGATAAAGTCACATTGCCACTATCGTCGAAGGTAGATATTATACCGTCGCTGCTGAGAATACTTCTGGTGTCAAGTGTGCCTAAGCTGATAGTACCATTACTACTGTTAACTGTAATGTCACCCGGAGCATAACCATCACCACTGGCGACAATATTACCCGCCGAGATGTTGCCAAATGCAGATAAAGTCACATTGCCATTATCGCCATCGCTAAATGCTACGCTACCATTATCGAAATTGGGTCTAGTTTCCAGGTTTCCTAGGGTGATGCCACCGTTACTACTGTTAACTGTAATGTTACTTGCATAGCCATCACCACTAGCCAAAATATTTCCGGCTGAGATATCGCCAACTGCGGATAAACTCACATCTCCGCTATCAGGGAAATCAGTATTATTAGGCGTTGTATCCAAATTTCCTAAAACTAGACTAGCCCCTTCAATGTTGATTGCTCCTCCATTAGTTCTGATGGTATCGTTGGTGTCAACAAATCTGACTGTGCCATTGGTGGAAGTTAAACTAAAACTGCCGCTATCGCCCAAGTCTAATACGACGACATTCGGAATTTCTGAGAGAGAACCGGTGATGTTTTCGATAGTAATATCACCAGTTGCCTCTAAATTAATCGTAGCCCCACTACCCAAAGATGCCAGCGCACTCCAAGAAATGGTGTTGGTGTTTGTGCCAGAAGGATCTTGATCGTTCTCAAAAATATTGCCATCTGCACTAAAAATTGTCTCGTCAAATGTACCGCTTCCTTCTTCGATGATGGTTAAGCTGCTGGGGTCAAGTAATAAAGTACCATTTTGACCATTAGGGGCGAAAGCATCTACCAAACCTTGGAAGGTTAAGAAATTTTTGCCGGATACTTCTACAAAACCACCATTTCCACTGTTTGCGCCGCCACGGGCGGAAATCTTACCAAAAAACTGTGTGGAGTCGTTAGCCCAAACAATGACGCGTCCACCGTCGCCATTTTGGTGACTATTGGCGTTAATGACAGTGTTTGAGTTAATGTAAGTCTGCGTGGCAGTTGGTACTGTACCGCCACCTTTGTAATCGCCACCAATCAAGACTGTACCACCGCCATTGGTGCCGGAGGCGTTAATATTAGCGTTGATTACACCGACGTTTGTCCCCAAAATATTGACTGTTCCGCCTGTTGTGCCGGAAACATCCACATTACCACTGACGATGGTTGTGCCTGGGGTGGTGGGGATGGTGAGGTTAGCATCGGTTAATGTGACGCTACTATCAGGGTTAGCTGTTAACCCTGTGTTGATGTTACCGACTGTGAGCAATTCTGGTAAGGAGGCGATCGCAATTGTCCAATTGTTGGGTTGGCTACTATTAGCCGTGAGGTTTTCCAGTTCCAAACTCAACAGATTTCCCGGTTGACTCAGCCTTACCCATTTCTGTCCCGGTACGGAGGTAACAACTATCTCTCCGGCTGGTGCGGTGAGTTGTCCAGTATTTACGACTGTTCCACCCAATAATGATAAACTCTGCCCAGTACCCACTGCTAAGTTACCAGCGTTGATGATTGCCCCTGGCTGGTTCATGGTAAAAGCAAATCCGGTGGGTTCGCCTACCAAGTTGGCATAGTCATTATTACCGACAGCGTTCAACCATTGATTGTTAAATTTAATGCCATTGGCGGTTGTAGCTGTAAACGCACCGGGAACATTTAAACTGGCATTACTACCAAAAATAAATCCGGCAGGATTCATCAAAAATAGGTTAGGGTTACCCCCTGTCACCTGAATTAAGCCGTTGATAATTGAGGGATTACCACCTGTTACCCGACCGAGTATATTTCTTAAGGCGGGGTTGGCTTGGAAGTTGGCTATTTGTTCGGCACTTACTCCAAACTGTTGAAAGCTATGGAACAGGTTCAAACCGTCGCTGGAAGTTGTGCCACCTGTGATGTCAATTCTGTTGCCATTGGGTGTGACAATGGTATTTGTGCCGGGGGTGGGGGCAATGTTTTGGGTTTGGGCGATCGCTGTATTCATTCCCCATAAGGAAAAAATTCCCATGCAGCTAACACCCAAGCTGACAGTCGTTTGGGTTAACGCAGACTTCAAGCTATTGGTGAGAGTTGTTCGCCATGTTGGTTTCCGCCGCAAGATGAAACGACCTGCGGGTAATTCGACATCGATGGCAAATTTGTCAGCTAGTCCCCGTCGTTGCAATGCTTGCGCGATCGCTTTTTGCGACCAAAGAATTTGCTCGGTTCTTTTGGTTGCAGAGATGCTGTGATTGTGAAGGCGACACAGGTAAAGCGGCTGTTGCACTCGTCCCACTTGCGTAACTTCGGAAAGTCGCAAACACAGATCATAATCATAGGCATAGTCAGAAGCAGATATATGCACACCTCCCACCTGTTCATACACTGAACGCCGCAATAAGCGGAATTGGAAGGTCATAAAATCTACCAATAACCTTTGGGGAGAATAGGGAATCTGACAGCGATGACCATAACCCAGCACTTGACCATCCGCATTAATATCTATATAATCTGTATAAACTAATCCCACCTCTGGGTGATGATTCAGAACGGCGGCGGTTTGGGCTAAAGCCGTAGGTGCCAGGATATCGTCACTATCTACCCAACCCAAATAAGCCCCGGTAGTTTGAGCGTTGGCGGCTTTCCGGGCTTTGACAGTTCCTTGATGCGGTGCTGCTACTACCCGCACTCGGCTATCTTGTTGGGCATACTCTTGGGCAATCACCACTGATCTATCTGTGGAGCCATCATCCCACACCAGTAACTCAAAATCTTGCCATGTCTGCTGTAAGACGCTGGCGATCGCTTCGCCTAGATAAAGCTCCCGATTGTAATTAACGATAACAATGGAGATCAGTGGTGACATGGAATTACTCCCAGGTTTTCTGCTACTACCAGAATATAATGCGGTATCATCACTTGTACGAGAAAATACTCTTAATTCTGTTTTTTAGTTACAAATCTTTTTAAGAATAATTGTTAAAAAATGATACATAGATACGTAAACAGCAATCGCATAGGGCAGAATCAACATCAGCCAGTTTGTCAAATTAACCCATCCTACCGAGGTGACATGAGCAAAGGAAAAAAGATTGGTATTGCCTCTGAAGTCCACAATCAGTCAAGAATTGCCAATTTTGCTTTCCGTTGTGTCCCCAGGGTAAAGAATTTCAATTTTCATAGATACCAGTCGAGTTTGCTCTTGATGATGCCTACGCTGTGTCTATTCATTGTCAATGGACAGCGTAGCCTAGCTAGTAATAATCCTCACCCAGTACCTGAGTTAAATAGTCATCAGTATCTACCGACAACTACCATAGTACAGGCAGCAGATGCTACCCCTCCTGAGCCAGAATCTCAGACGCAATCACCACCAGCAACAGAAACACCGATACTTCCAGAAAAGTTTTATGTGCGTCAAATTCAGGTGGTAGGCAGCACCGTCTTTAATCAAAATGACTTTGCACCTATAGTCAAGCCCTTTGAAGCACGGGAATTGACTGTGGAAGAGATGAGAAAAGCGGCTGATGCGGTAACTCAACTTTACTTAAATGAGAATTATCTCAATTCTAGAGCCATTCCTATCACTCCCCAGCCTGGTACTACAGACGGTGTGTTGGTGCTTCAGGTGATTGAGGGGCGGTTGGCAGAGATTGATATTCAAGGGGCAGAACGTGTCAACCCGGCTTATATTCGCAGTCGCATCCAACTAGGCGCGGGTGTGCCTCTAAATGGCATTAACCTAGAGGAACAACTCAGACTACTGCGACTCGATCCCCTATTTACAAATGTGGAAGCTAGCCTCCGTCCTACTGGTAAAGTGGGAGAAAGTTTGTTGATTGTCAGAGTCCAAGAGGCGCAAAATTTTACCAGTAACTTCTTGATTGATAACTATTCACCTCCTAGCGTCGGTGGTGAAAGATTCGGGGTGGAACTGGCTTATCGGAACTTAACGGGATTTGGGGATTTGTTCACAGGTTCTTATTACCGGACGTTTACAGGTGGTTCTGAAGTCTGGGATTTTAGTTATCAGATGCCTGTGAATGCCATGAATGGAACTGTGCAAGTCCGAGTTTCACCTAGTAGCAGCAACATCACTGAGTCACCATTTCGGGAGTTAAACATTCAGGGTGAACAGGATTTGTATGAAATTAATTATCGTCAACCGCTATGGCGAACCACTAGAGAAGAGTTTGCTTTATCATTAGGATTTACCTATCAGGATGGTCAAAGTTTTCTGTTTTTTGGCAACCCCCCCGTCCGTGTGGGTATAGGCCCTGGTAACAATGGGGTGAGTCGTACCAGTGTAATTAAGTTTGCTCAAGACTATGTAAAGCGTGATCTTCAGGGTGCTTGGTTTTTGCGATCGCAATTTAACCTGGGTGTGGGCTTATTTGATGCCACAATTAATCAAGACCCCATCCCTGATAGTCGCTTTTTTAGTTGGTTAGGTCAAATACAGCGATCGCAGCAACTCAATAATGATAATTTGTTACTCATCCAAGCAGATTGGCAACTCACACCCAACAGTTTATTACCTTCCCAGCAATTCGTGATTGGCGGTGGACAGTCTATCCGTGGCTATCGGCAAAATATCCGCGCCGGTGATAACGGTTTTCGTTTGGGAGTAGAAAACAGAATTGTAGTGCAGAGGAATGAAGCGGGATTACCAACAATGCAGCTAGCACCGTTTTTTGATCTGGGTGTTGTCTGGAATCAAGCGGATAATCCCAATAAATTACCTGAGCAAACTTTTCTCGCCGGTGCAGGCTTAGGATTGTTGTGGAATCAGGCTTTAGGAATTGAGCGTCTGAGTATGCGTTTAGATTATGCTATTCCCTTCGTCGATTTGCAAGGCAGGGGTAACAATATCCAAGACGAAGGCTTTTACTTTAGCTTACGCTATCAACCTTAAACTCCTCCCCAGGGATGTAGTTTTTTCAGAAAAACTCAGAAAAAATCAGTAAAAGTTGAGGATATTTGCAAATGGATATTTAAAATACTGACGATGACAGTAAATGCGGTTAATCTAATAACAGATACGGCTTGAGTAAACTATTAAAAAACCTCGAAACAAGTGAATAGCGATCATCAAGAAATTAGCCCCGCACAAAAACCAGATGTCCACCGATATATTCAACAGGCTTATACTTATTTTGCCCAAGGAGATATTGAGGGAGCGATCGCACATTTTCATTTAGCAATTTCTCTTGCTCCCCAATGTGCAGAAATTTATACAGCTAGAGCAAAATTTCGTCAACAAAAATTAGGCGATCATCAAGGAGCATTAGAAGATTATACTAAAGCCATTGGTATAAATCCTGATAATGCTTTCTTTTATTATTGGCGCAGTCAAACTTATCAAAAACTAGGTAATCAGCAAAAAGCAATTGAGGATTACAACGCAGCCATGAATCTCGCTCCTGAAGGTACTATTTATCATCTATTTGATCACGATACCAATAGGTTATAGCTGAAGCAGTGCTTGCGGTGCAGAAGCAGGAGACAAGGAAGAATTAATTCTTATACCAATTTTATGTGAAGTTGCACAGAATTATAAAATCCATTGATTTATCTGTCTTTATCCGCGTTTATCTGCGTCCATCTGCGTTCAATTATGCTTGATCTTTGATTCTAAGCAGGTTCATATTAATTTGATATTACCCAGTCCCCAATCCCCAGTCCCCTATAAACTCTGGACAAGATTCAGCACCTCTCCAGCTGACTGATATCTTTGGGTAAAGTCAAGATGTACCATTTTATTGAGGACTTTAGTCAATTGCTCAGTAGTATCTGCTTTTTGCCACCAATACTGCCAAATTTGTTCACCAGTTTCCGAAGTAACGGGAATAATTACCATACCTGTATTGACATCTCTGCGGAAAACTTTTGGATTTACCCCAGTTAAAGCTTGTATGCCAATAATTCCCAACGCATAAATATCACTGTTGAGTCTTGGCACCCCACTCATTTGTTCACCAGGGGCATAACCGGGAGTACCAATTGCAATAGTCTGATTTTCTTGCTCCTGGGGGTGCTGTTTCGGTTGCACTTGTTTCACCGCACCAAAATCAATTAAAACAATCTGTGCATCTGTTTCTCGCCGCATCAAATTACCAGGTTTGACATCTCGATGAATCACACCATAGCTGTGAACAAAAACTAGCACCTGCAAAACTTGCTTGAGTAGATTGATTACTTCAACCCGTGAGCGAGTTACCCCAGGCGTTAACTCGTCAGACAAAGGATGGCCGGGAATAAATTCCTGAACCAAATAAAATTGCTGGTTTTCCTCAAAAAAGGCTAGTAAATAGGGTATTTGTGGATGTTTACCTAAAGTTTCGAGAATATATGCTTCATTATTAAATAACCGTCTGAGGACACTGAGATATTGTGAATCTTGGTTACTAGGTCGCATCTGTTTCACAACACATACAGGATTTCCCGGTCGTTGTACATCTTGAGCTAAGTAAGTAGTACCAAATCCTCCACTACCTAAAATTTCCGTAATGTTGTAACGTTTATTCAGTAATGTATTTAATCCCAGTTCTTGCCCTACAGGATAGACAGTAGCAGCAAGGGTGATGCCCTGCGTGGGCATCTTGGTTTCTTGAGTCACATAGGCTTGCAACTGAGCAATTAAATCTTGTTGCTCTTGTACCCGTTGCAAGATTTTTTCTTGTTCTTGCTTGCTCTGATAGGCAGTATAAGCCAGAACACCACCGCCCGCCATGACTAAACCCAGTGCCGGAGAAACTACAGGAAACCATCCAGCTAGGGTAAAAATGACAAAATTACTGCCAAATAAAACAGCCAAAGAAGCACCTTCTGCCAATCCTAAGCCTAATGGATGTCGAATCCGCCCGGCTAAAAACCCCCCAACTACACACCATCCCCCTATCCAAATCACTTCCGCCCACCCAGGTAAAAACCAAAACAGACGCTCGTTGTTCAAAACCGCGCTCAGAATTTGGCTGACCATGTTAGCATGAATTTCTACTCCTGCCATCTTGCCAGAATCATCAGCTTTTCCCGAAGTAAATGGTGTATTAAAAATATCTTTTAAAGTGGGTGCTGTGGAACCAATTAATACAATGCGGTCTTTAACTACATCCGGTTTCACCTGGCCTGAAAGTACATCTGTCACAGTAACTTGCTGGGCAACTTGACGAGGAGAACGGTAATTTAAGAGAATTTGGTAGCCTTGGGCATCTGCATTTTGATATCCACCAGAGTGACTTTGCAGAGGTTTCAAGACAACATTACGTAGTTGCAGTTCTTGGTTGGCGGTTAATTGCGGCTGAATACCTCCGACTTGCAAATATTTCAGGGCTAACTGCCAACTCAAGGAATAGGGGCTTTTACAACTATCGGATTGATCTACATTAACTGATATGAGATTCCGCCGAATCAAACCATCCGTATCTTCAACAACATCGCTAAATCCTACTTGGAATGGTTCTGTTCCTTGTGGGGGTGCAATACCAGGATTTTTGCTATCGGCGTGTTTACAGATAGAAACGATAACATCACTTAGTTGTAAGCGTTTTAGTAGTTTTTCATGGCCAGGTTGTACAGGTAAATCCCGAAAAATATCTAAACCTATGGCGCGGGGTTGATATTCTACAAGTTTGCCCAACAATCGGTCTAGAACTTCCCCAGATAAAGGCCAATTCCATTTTTGCAAATCCTGTTCAGTGACAGCGACAATTAATAGACGCGGATCTGGCCCTGGATCAGTACGCAATTGCATCATCTGGTCATAAACTCTTAACTCCAGGGCTTCTAGCACTTGCAGTCTTTGAACTCCCAGGATGAAAATTGTGGCGATCGCACTAGAAATAATGACTGGCTGTTTTAATAGTTTCTGAAAATTTGCTAACATTTCACTAAGGAGATATTTGATAAAATTTAAGTATTTTTTAGATTATTTTATCTTCTTGAAATTATGTGTCCAAGTTTACAAATTTTATTTTTTATTAATCATTCATTATAGAATCTTATATAAATTTGTGAAACAGTTAGGTGAAAAATAAATAATACTGTAATTTTATAATTAACTTTAATTATGCAGATAATCATAGAGTTATTTGCAGTTATAAATCATCACAATTGATAGGAAATACCAATTCTCTATGAAGTTGCATCAAATCAATGATGTAGAGACTAAGAGGCTATTTATCAAGTAAATATTAAGTAGGGTGTGTTACGGCTGATATCATGTCCGGCTAATTACTTATGATAAGTTTTCGATGCTGATCTTTTCTCTTTTCCTGTTCCCTGTTCCCTATTCCCTATTCCCTATTCCCTATTCCCTGTTCCCTGTTCCCTGTTCCCTGTTCCCTGCTGTAAATAATCTCTAAGCATAGCTAGTCTCTACAGTGCAGAATCAAGTGCATCTATGGCTACGCCACGCAACAGTATCAGGTAAAAAAATCTTTTTTGTCTTTTTTCTGGAATTGAGGAAAGCCTTTGGTTTTCTGGGAAAAAACATTTTAACGCATCTGATAATTGTATTAATGCGTATTGAGGAGCGCATTTCGATACTTCATCAGAACTTACGCAACTGGCACATTGGTAGCTGATATCTTGCACCATTCTCAATAACCGTAGGGTGGGCAATGCTGAAAATACGCTCTAACCATTATTTTTACGTTGTGAGCATTGCCCACCTGACTTTATTTGCAATAAAGCAACTGGTGCAAGATGTAAGGTAGGGCGCGTCAGATGGCAAACATAAGTTTATTTGCAGGATTTATGCAGGATGACGCACCCTACATATAGATATTGAGTGTGACACTTGCACCAGTCCTATTCATCACACCAGGGAAGGGTAGAATTGATTGATGCTACTAACCAGTCAGGATAATCTAGTGCGGTTTGCCTTGTATATTATGTAGTTACATAGACTTACCCAATCAATCTAGAATACCATCAAAAGTCAATTGCCAGAATTTTTTTAGTAAAAATTTTAAACATTGATTAAGTATTACCATCAAAATGATGAATTTGGCTTGACGCGAGTGATATCATAAGCTGAAATTAAAAGAAGTAAAAATTAATCTTAAAACTTGCTATCATGCTTAAGTGGTAGCGTTGAATATTGTCAAAATAATTATTATTCTGTTGGCTAAAAGTTTAAACTTGAAATTAAATTTAGGATGGCTTCCATCAAATGAATTCCCCACCTTCTTCAAATTTTTGGAATGGACGCTTTGTAGGTGATAACCAGCGATACCGGATAGACAGACCCATAGCTGCGGGGGGCATGGGAGAAGTCTTCTTGGCAACAGATACCCGTGTCGGTCAGCAGGTAGTGTTGAAGTTACTCAAAGATACGCTGGTAGCATCACCAGAGATGAGAAAGCGTTTTGAGCGGGAGGTGGCAATCTCTGCGGCCTTGCAAAGTGACCACATTGTCAAGATTATTGATTGTGGTGTCACTCCAGAAGGATATCCATTTTATGTGATGGAGTATTTGCGCGGTCAAACATTGCGACACTTGCTACTGTGTGAAAAGCGATTATCTGTAGAACGAACCGTAAGTATTATCTCTCAAGTGTGTCAGGGTTTACATTTGGCCCATCAAGGAGTGACCCTGCAAAAAGATGGCGGCCATGAGCATATTCAGGTGGTGCATCGTGACTTAAAACCCGATAATATCTTTCTTGTACCTACAGATTTGGGAGAGTGGGTGAAAATTTTAGATTTTGGTGTCGCCAAAATCCGCAATCAATCATCAGATCAGACCCATCTCACTTATACCTTTATTGGTACATTTCGCTATGCTGCACCTGAGCAAATCCAAAACAAGGAAAATCTAGATTCCAGGGCTGATATTTATAGTTTGGGGATCATTCTGTATGAAATGTTAAGTGCAGCAGATCCCTTTGGTTTCCACATTCAAGGTAATAATATTAGTGAAGCTTCCTGGGTTCTAGCCCATGCCTATGAGCCACCTAAACCTCTACGGGAGCAACCTGGATGTGAACACTTATCTGCTGAAGTAGAAGCTGTAGTCCTCAAATGTCTGCAAAAGAACCCGAATCATCGCTTTGCATCGGTAGCAGAACTAAATCAGGCTTTGCAAGCCATTACCCAACCTGCGCTGGGCAGTACCAATACTAGCCAAAAACCAATTATTGTTCATCCTCAATCTCATTCCTATCCAGTGCCAGCAGTAGAGTCTAGCCAATCTGACGCTGAAACTATTATTTTTCAGCAAACAGGGTACAATCAAGAGTCAAATGACGATAGCGTTACCCAAATACCGCAACCAATAGAACCACAGCCAACCCCAGGGGAGGTGTTGCCACCACATCCTTCACCTTACGCCAGTGGCAATTACGATAGCGTTACCCAAATACCGCAACCAATAGAACCACAGCCAACCCCAGGGGAGGTGTTGCCACCACATCCTTCACCTTACGCCAGTGGCAATCACGATAGCGTTACCCAACTGCTACAACCAGAAGCACCACAGCCAACCCCAGAGGAGGTGTTGCCACCACATCCTTCACCCTACGCCAGTGGCAATCACGATAGCGTTACCCAACTGCTAC
>NZ_CAWMSA010000056.1:151221-167584 GCF_963870205.1 Anabaena sp. CA = ATCC 33047
GGGAGGTGTTGCCACCACATCCTTCACCCTACGCCAGTGGCAATCACGATAGTGATACCCAACTGCTACAACCAGAAGCACAGCCAACCCCAGGGGAGGTGTTGCCACCACATCCTTCACCCTACGCCAGTGGCAATCACGATAGTGATACCCAACTGCTACAACCAGAAGCACCACAGCAAGCGGAAGAGACAATTTTGCAACCACGCCCTTCACCCCATCCAAACGCTAGTGAAAATCTAGCGGTTGGGCAAATTAACAATCAGCAAGCCAGCAACTTAGAAAATACGTTGCATCAACCACAACCTGTATCTTCCGACAGTAGTAACAAGACACCAGATGTCACACTTCTGGAACCCAAGCCAAATAATTTGGCTGCACCCAGAAATCCCAACCTTTCTGGGCGAAATCTGGGGATTGGATTGGCAATTGTACTAGCTTTTTTGGCAGGAATATATATTTTTTTACAAACAGATAAAGGTTCGAGAAATTCACCTGTTCCCAGCCAAATCCAAAATTGACACTCTCACCGCCAAGGCTTGCGCCGGTGGCGGGAGATTCCTACTTCCCACCATCAGGCAAAAGTTCGACGGCAACTATATAGAGTCAGGATTTTTCAGGAATCCCGGTAAAAAAGTTACAGATTGTAAAGGAATCTCCACAATAAAAGTTGTTCCCATACCCACCTGACTATTCACAGAGATTGATCCCTGATGCAATGCCACACACTTAGCAACAATTGATAAACCTAAGCCTGTACCGGGAATGTTACCGACATTTCTGGCGCGATGAAAAGATTCAAACAATTTAACTTGGTCGGTTTCGGGAATACCAATACCTTGGTCTTGAATACTCATCAAAATTACATTTGACTCTGTAATTTTTACGTTGAAGTTGACTGTAGCACTGTTGGGTGAATACTTAATAGCATTGGAAAGCAAATTAATCAAAATTTGCCGCAGTAGTTTTTTATCCATGTTCCCAATCACACCGGTTTGAGGATGACTAGAAAAAACAATGGTGTGATTTGGCGCGCTCAATTGTATTTCCTCTGTTAATTGCTGACAGAAAGAAATCAAATCCAGAGGCGCAGGTTCAAAAGCTAACTTGCCATTTTCTGCCTTATGAATTAATAAAATATCGTCCAATAATTGTGTTGTGTGTTTGACGTAGGTTTGAATGCAATCTAAATGTTTTTTCTTTTTGGTGTCGTCGAGTTTGTGACCAAAATCTTTCAAAATTGCGGCTGAAGAAGAAATTACAGATAAAGGAGTGCGGAACTCATGCGAAGTCATCGACACAAAACGAGACTTTAATTCACCGAGTTCTTTTTCTCTTTCCAAGGCTTTGGAAATTTCCTGTTCGGCTTGCTTACGTTCAGTAATATCAGTTAATACTCCCAGAATTTGATAGGCTTTACCGTCAGGAGCTATCAAAGGGGATATGATGGTTTGAAAATAACGAGTTTCTCCAGAAGCAGTGATGATTATTCTTTCGGGTATGGTGTGAGGTTGCAAAGTCCTGATCACTTGCTGATTGATTAATTTGAAGTATGCAACCTCACTGGGATTAGAATTAAAATCTGCTTCAGTTTTACCAATTAATTTTTCAATTTTTTTCCCATAAAGATTTGCTAAAGCTTGATTAGCTAGAATAAATCTACCTTGCAAATCTTTGACAAAAATTATATTGGGATTGGTATCAATAACTTGGCGGAGAAAATTTTGACTGCGCTCAAGGGCGACTGCGGCAACTTTGCTCTTGGTGATATCTTCTGCAATACCAATCACTCGATAAACTTTTCCAGTTTCATCCTTGAGGGGAAAGGCTTGATCTCTAATCCAACGCATTGATCCGTCAGGTCGAACAATGCGATATTCGATATCAAACCCTTGTTTTTTGTTCTGCATTGCCATCGCACATTGCTGTCTGTCATCAGCATAGATAGCTTCCATAAAAGATTTAGGATTTTTATACAGACTTGCACAGGTGCGACCCCAAATTTCTTCATAAGCAGGACTGATATAGAGCATTTGCAATTGTTCTGGATCAGTTATCCAGAAAACTTGATGTATATTTTCTGCAAGTTGACGGAATTTCTCCTCACTCTCTTGCAGGTCTGATTCTGCCTGTTTGCGATTAGTAATATCATTGTGGATGGCTAAATACTGCCAAGGTTTACCATTATGTTTCAGAAAAGGAACAATGGTTGTATCTACCCAATAGTAACTTCCATCCTTAGCCCGATTTTTGATTTCTCCGCGCCAAACTTCACCTTTGGTAATAGTTGACCAAAGGTGATGAAAATATTCTTTTGAGTGATAACCAGAATTAATGATGCTATGAGTTTTACCAATCAGTTCTGCTCTGGAATATTGGGAAATTTTACATAAATTATCATTAGCATAGGTAATTGTGCCTTCGGGGTCTGTAATGGCAACAATAGCAGCTTGATCTAGAGCGTGTTTGAAGTTTGACAATTCTATCACTAACTTTTGTAGTTGCTTTTGTGCTTGTCTACTTTCAGTAATGTCTCGACAAACACAAATTAATTCGCCATCTTGAGTGAGAGTGAGTGAGACTTCTTCATGAAAGGTAGTACCATCACGTCGCTGTGCTTTAGCCTCACCTCGCCAATGCCCCTCCTGCAACAAGATGGGGAAAACGTCCCGTGCCAAACGGGCTATTTCCTCTGATGTATAAAGTTCTCGCCAGCTTTTACCGATTAATTCTTGTGCATGATCATATCCAAATAACTGAACATGAGATTTGTTTAAAAATATAAATTTATCATCTTTTAAAATGGCAATGCCATCAATACTTGCTTCAATAGCAGTTAACTGTTTTTGTAATATTTGTTCTGCCTGTTTGCGTTCTGTAATATCAATACCTGATGCTACTAAGTAATTCACTTTGCCCGTCACATCAAAAATGGGATTGAGTGATAAATCAATTGTAATTAATTCTTCCCCTGCCCCACGAATTAAGGCATCATAGCGAACATTATGCCCTTGTGCTGCCTGGATAATAGCTTGTTGAAGTTGGGTTTGAACTTCAGAGCTATAAGACCACCAATAAGTTTCAGAAAATGGTTTATTAATCACATCATCAGCCCTGAGATTAGCAATCTCTAGTGGAGCGCGGTTGGCTTCCAGTAAAATGCCATCGGTGTTGATAATGCCAACAAAGGTAAACAGACTATTGAGGATATCCCTGACACGATTTTCACTATACCTTAATTCCTGTTCAACTCGTTTACGCTCGACAATTTCTTGGACTAATTCATCATTGATTTGTTGTAATTCTTGTAGGCGTTGAGATATGTTTTCTTCTAATTCCTCATTCAGTTTTTTGAGTTTGATTTCTGCTTGCTGGCGTTCTCGGAGTTCCTTTTGTGCTTGTTGATAAAGTTGAGATTGTTGAATAGCGATCGCGATTTGGCTAGATAACTTTTCTAGTAATTCAACTTCTAAGGTTTCCCAATATCGCGGTTGGGAACATTGATGAGCGCAAAGCAAACCCCAAAGCTGTTGATTATAGACAATCGGTACAATCAAATTAGCGCGAATTTCTGCTTGTTCTAAAAGCTCAATATGACAATTAGCCAGCCCATAAGCATAAATATCCTCAATCTTTCGTACCCGTCCATTCATGTAGGGTTCTACCCAACTCGTGGCAAAGCAGGGATCATAGATCATACGACCTAGGATAGAGGTTTTTCCGGGTGCTAGGGATTCAGCAACAATTTTTCCCGTCCATTGTGGTTCAAATTGGTAAATCACTACCCGATCTGTTTGCAAATACGCCCGAATTTCTGAAACAGTAGTTTGCAAAATCGATTCTATATCAAAGGTGTTCCGAATATTTTGAGAGAGGTTAGCTAGTAGTCTGTCTGTATTTGCTTGTTGTATTAATTTTGCTGTTCGTTGTGCAACTTGTCTCTCTAGTTCTGCATTTTGCTTTTCCAGAATCTCAACTTTTTCTGTTTCTAATTTACAGACTGTTTGCTGCAAAGAATTAACTGTTTCATACATCTTTAATGGGTCAAGAACAGAAAGTACACTGGTTTGGGTGACTATTCCTAGTAGTTCGTTGCTCCCACCTACTACCACCAAGCGTCTGATGCGTCGTTGTTGCATTTGTTGATGCGCTTCCCACAAAGACTGTTCTTGACGCATATAAAACAGTGGCGCACTCATCACAATATTAGCTTGAATGTCTCGAATATTTAAGTCTAAAGCCCGAATTTGTACAATATCCCTTTCTGTGACAATTCCTATGGGTTGAGAATCTGAGTTGGTAATCACTACACAACTGACAGCATTCTCTGTCATTAATTGCGCTAACTCTAATACGGATGCTGTTGGTGGTGCTTGAATTACTTCACCAGTCATTACCTCATCAACAGAACGCATTTTTAACAAGTCAGCCGCCTGTAGTAATTGACGCACTGTTGTTGGTGTTACCAAACCTATAATATGATTGTGGTCATCAACTACAGCTAGATGACGAATTTTATATTGACGGAATAAATTTAAAGCAATAAAAATATTTGTAAATTGTGATTTTTTCAGAGTTACTGGACTATTGCTCATTACCTCTGCCAGCGTTGCTGTTTCTAAATCCAGCCCCATTGCTGTACATTTAACAATATCTTTTTCTGTAAAGATGCCAACTAATTTGTTGTCTTCTACTACTAGAACACAACTGGCTTGTTCTGAATGATGGAAATGATTGAGCAGATTCACATCAGATTGCACTGAGGCTGAGTTGAGGTGACAAGTGTCACGAACTTGACTCATTAATTGCACTGCTTCAATTGCTGGGGTTGTAGCAGTCAAGGTGAAAGGATCAGGTAAAATCGTTTGCTCTATATCAGAGGTTGAAAAAAATTTTGTAGACATCAATTATTAATAAGGTAAGTTTTTTATATTTACGTTTTTATTGACAATTTAGGCATTGTGCTTTTCTGGCTGCGGTATTTCTGAAGCAAGTAAGCTGATTTATTTGCATTTTTTCATTGTGCTGTTCAGCTAGTTACGATTGTTGTGACTGGTTTATAACTAGCCATAGTCAAAAAGTCTGCATCTGCTTAAAGGCGAAATTAGCGGATATAGTCGAGTGTAATAGGGAAGAAAATTACCAGTCAGTATGCTTTTTTAAGCAGATGAAAGTCTTGATTTACTGAGGAAGCACAAGCCTAACCATAGTTTGCTTCTCTGGTAAACTATCAATTGATAAATCTCCGCCGTGCAGTTCCACTAGCTTCTTAGCGATGGATAATCCTAAGCCAGAACCTTGTTGTTCATACATTTTACGTTCAAACTGGACATAAGCCCCCACGTTTTTTATTTGTTCTTTGGTCATCCCTCGTCCTTCGTCAATTACATACAGATAAAAATCACTATTACTGCTATAACCTATGATTTTTACTTTTGTATTGGGTTGGGAAAATTTAAAGGCATTATCAATTATTTCTTCAGCTATTTTACTCAGCTTCGCCGGAGAAATTTTAACGGAAGCATCTGAGATTTCTATGCTTAAATCAGACAACCTATTGACACTTTTGGCAATTTTAACCGCGACATTCTCAATGCTTGATTTGACAAAAGTTTTAACTTTATTATTGCGTAGTTCCGCCAGTTTTTCTGGGTTAGATGCTAATAACTCCAGGTCTGCATACATGAGAAAATTAACAGTCATTCTATGCAGCCTTAAAGCAGCTTGATGAATTGACTGTAGCATTTCTAAACTTTCTTCAGGTGAAAGTTCTTCATGCTCTTGAATCAATAAATCTGAGAATCCTAGAATATGATTGAGAGGAGTATTGATTTCATGGGGGAGTGAGTGATGGATACAACTGCTTAACTCGTTCAATTTTTCTTGAGTTTGCTGTTCAGCTTTTGCTTGTTTTTCTAAACGAGTAGCGATCGCTTGCAGTAATTGTTCATGTTCAAAGGGTTTAGTTAAGTAATCATCTGCACCAAGTTCCATCCCTTGGCGTAAATCTTGCCACTCTGATTTAGCAGTTAAGAAAATGAGCGGAATGCTTGCAGTAGCACTATCCTGACGGAGTTGATTTAATACGCCATAGCCATCCAAATCAGGCATCATGATATCGCAAAGAATCAAGTCAGGCTGTTTCTCTTTTGCCAACTCCAAACCCTGCAATCCATTTTCTGCGACTACTGTCTCAAAATCTGAGAATTCCAATATTTGTTGAATATTATTTCTGATTTCTGGTTCATCTTCAATTATTAAAATGTTTTTCATTTGCTCCTGGGATACGTAATTAAGCACTGAGTAAGTATCTGGCATTTAACTTCTGAGATATAAAAAAGTTTTAATTTTTCTATGGTTCAATAACAGTTCTGTTGTCTGTAAACCTTGCCATTCCTCATCTGTGGTGCAGGTAGTCATAGCATAACCGCTAAATTACTTGTTTGTATTGTTACAAAAATAACGCACTGACGTATGGCAATCGCAAGGGTTTTGGGATTTCTGATCTCTAGTCGCTGACTTGTGTTAAACCGGATATGAGAAACATTTGCCCATATCCAAAATTAATTGCATCTGATCTCGGATTTGTGGTTGATATTCAATGATCAAAGTGGTATTTATGTAGTTTAGGTAAAATTAGAAACATAATTTTACACTCTGGGTTAGTTCTTTTCTATGTCTTATTATCACCAATACTTAGTTAATTGCGCTTCGTGATAAATAAGGAATAATTCTATAAAGTTTAAGTTTGTACAATGTCACATGACCAAATACATCACGTAGTTATACTTAACTACAAGTGGTTTCTAGTTACAATTAAACGGAATATTTGAATCAATGAATAGTTAGCAGCTATCAGGCGTATGGTGTGATGTTACATAGCATTATATCCTATCATTAATTCAGTGAAATGTTAATATCTATCAAGTTGTATTTAGACGGATAGAAACGCAGTTAATTAGACTGATAGTTGATATTTTGTAACTGTTTAGAGTTCAGGAGGTAGCAGCTAGGAAAATTTGGCTCGGCTACCTCTGTTGGAATCTAATTACTCAAGGCTTTGATAAACCGTTGCAAACTCTTGAAAACACTGGGTTTTCTGGCAGGTGTAACGGTGCTATCTGTAGATGTTTGTGGTTGTCCTTGGTTGAGAATTAAATCTATTTCATCGCCTGATGGTTTTTTGGGTAATTCAGCGACTTTTTGCCAAGTACCACTGTTTTCAATCCAGATTTCCCATAATCCAGGGTAGCAACGGAAGACGGCAGTTTCATCATCAACTGGACGCAGGTAATAGCAAGATTCCAGTGTACTGATAAAGCGTTGGCGGGTTTGTCTGGCGGCGTAACCAATGCCCACAGTTCCGGCATCTTCTAAACGAGGGTTTAACATGACTAGGGGGCGATCGCCTATAATTTCGCAAATTTTTTCCAGTTGCGGTACTTCTACGGAAGTCGGGGCGATGAATAAGAAAATTTCATCTTCTGGCTGTACTTTTGATTCAATGGAAGCGATTCTTCCTGTACCAATATCTAGAATTTTATAGGGGACATCTGCCCATTCACGCCGGGCTAAAGCAGACGCACCAGCATCAGCAAAAAACACTTTTAAGCGGGATTCATATTCGGAAAACACCGGCAGAAATTGTGTTGCCACAGGCATAAACTTGAGTTCGGGAAACAGTAACTCAACTTGTAAGCGGGTATAACCCTCAGCTAAAGCGGCTTTGGTAGCTTCCCGCGCTTGGGCGATCGCATCTTCTAAAGTGTTTGGAAGTTCAGGCATAATGTATGATGTCTCTGTTGCATTACTCCTATTGTTCCAGCATTAGCTCTGATTTTCAGCAACACCCAAGTCAGAAGGGAACTCATAACGGGGAACGGGAAACAGTAAAACCCCCTATATATCAATCAATTCTGCCCGTTGAGAGTTTGATAGAGAAATAATAGTGTACATTCCCAAACTAGGCGCGGTTGCACGTAAGTCAGTAAATATTTGCGAGTTTGTTCCAACTGATTGATAATTGCTGGTTGCTGCCATTGCTGCCAGTAAGATTGTTGCAAATAGTCAACTAACCACAGTTGGGCTTCTGTATCTAAATCTTGATGAATTTGCTTGGCTAATTCTAAAGCGTAACGGTAGGATTTAGGTACTTTGCTCAAGTCTGCGAGTAGCTGGGAGGGGATAGCTTGTAATTGTTCGTAAGCAGCGATCGCACTGCCGGGACTACCAGCCGCTATACTCAAAATTGCCGGATGCTGTAAAATTTCATCCTTACCTGTTTGGCTGAGTACCTGAGTCAAAGAAGCTGTATCTAAGCGGGAAAAAGCAATCTTTTGACAACGTGACACCAAAGTAGACAACAGCGACTCAGGAGAAGGTGCAATTAAAATAATTGTCGCCTTTCCCGGTTCTTCTAAAGTTTTCAGTAAAGCATTGGCGGCTGGTTCTGCCATTGTTTGGGCTTCTGCCAACACTACCACATTTCTCGGTGCTTCTAAGGGTGGACGACTGAGAAACTCGGTAATTTCCCGTATTTGTTCTAAGCGAATTAACGGCGGTGCTTTGCGTTTGAGTTTTTTTTCTGCGGCTTCTGCGGCTGTAAATCGTTGTCCTTGATACTGGTAAGTTGGCTGTACCCATAAAACATCAGGGTGATTGCCTTGATGCAACCGTTGTTGTAAAGATGGAATCAACTGCGCCTCTACACCACTACTAAATAATAATTCAATAAAGCACCGCGCTGCTAAACTCCGTCCGATACCGTCAGCACCGACAAACATATAAGCTGGTGCAATGCGGTTTTGTTTGACAGCTTGAGTCAGTAACTCAATAGCTTGTTGTTGTCCTACCAGTGGTGTGAACGGATGATAAGTCATTCATTGATTATGACAATATTCAAGAGACATTTAGATGTTCGCGTACAATTCCCTGAATAATGTGATGTATAATTTCCTTACTGGAATTACCATCAACGCGGATAATGTTTGTAGGAGAGGAGGCAGCTAAATCTGCATAACCTTGCTGCACACGCCGATGAAAAGCGAGAGTTTCTTGTTCAATGCGGTCTAATCCTACTCCGTCTTTACCCTTGCGGGCAAGTCCGACTTCTACATCTACATCTAACCAGATAGTTAGGTCACTGGTTAACCCCCCAGTGGCGATGTGATTGAGTTGATGAATTAAATTCATGTCCAAACAGCGACCGTAACCTTGGTAGGCAATGGTAGAGTAGATATAGCGATCGCACAAAATATATTTGCCGGCTGCTAAGTTAGGCTTCAGTTCTTGGGCAACGTGTTGTGAGCGATCGGCAGCATATAATAATAACTCTGTCACCTCATCAATTGGTTTATCCTCCGCTTTCTCCAACAACAGACGGCGCAAATGCAAACCTAACTCCGTTCCCCCAGGTTCACGGGTGAGAATTACAGGAATACCCAAACTTTCTAACCACTCAGCACAAAGCTGCATTTGGCTAGTTTTACCGCAACCTTCCACCCCTTCAAATACAATTAATCTGCCACCCATGCTGTTTTTATATTTCCCAACGCTTTATAAGTCTACGCCATAGGCGCAGAACTCCCACAAAATTCTGGCAGATGTGGGAGATGAGGGAGTGGGGGGAGATGAGGGAGTGGGGGGAGATGAGGGAGTGGGGGAGAAAAACTAATGACTAATAACTAATAACTAATGACTAATAACTAATGACTAATGACTAATAACTAATAACTAATGACTCAGTTAATTTAACTGGGCTAAAAAATCCAGTATCGCCCTACTGACAATCTGCGGTGATTCAATCATAAAACCATGACCACCACAATCAAGAATTTCTAACTTAGCATGGGGAATACCTTGGGATAATTCCTCCGAAAACTTAATTGGCGTGAGAATATCTTGCTTACTGACTAACACTAACGTCGGACAAAGAATATTGTGCAGACGGTTTGTAGTATCACAACCCAGGATAGCCTGACTTTGTTGATAAATACTCTGAGTTGATGGTGCATAAGGGTAATGCACAGCCCATTCAATCAGTTGTTCTATGATTTCTGAATTTGAATAAAAAGTATTGCTAAAACTCCAAGTCAATAAAATCTTTTGATAAAGCCTCTTGTCTATATGTTGCGGAAGTTCCCCCCAAGTTTCAACAATGCTATTAAATCGCTCATCACCTTTAGCGAGCGAGGATAGTAATATCAGACTTTTAACTTTTTGTGGATATGCTAATACTAATTCTTGGGCAATTTGACCACCCATAGAATGACCAACAACATGTACTTGCTCAATACCTAAATGTTCGAGTAATGCACCTACATCATGGGCTAGTTCTTGGATAGTATAAGGACTATTAGATGCAGAACTCCGCCCTATACCTCGGTTATCTAAACGAATGATTTGGTAGTGGGCAGTCAACAATGGCATGAGTACCGACCAATAAGAATGATCGCACGTGAAGCCGGAAATTAAAAGTAAAGGTTCTCCTGTTCCTTGGATGTCGTAGAACAAATCAATTCCGTTTATTTGTACTTTAGGCATAAATAATTAAAAATTCAATATAAAAAAAATTCTCTTCTTTGTCTCTGTGTCTTTGCGTGAGTAAATCATACCTTGATGTAGTTATGTAGTAAATTTAAAGCGCGACTACCGGGACTGGGGTGATGATTATATGTTATAATAGTTACATATATCAATAGATTTATGCTCAATCGCTTTTTTAAACGCAGAGGAGCGCGGAGTGTTTCTCCAGTTTATTGGCGATGAATTATGTTGTAATCTTAGGCATCTGTGTTATCTCTTATCTAGTCCCTATTCCCTGTTTATGTCTACAGATGCTTTTGAAAAAACTAGCTGGAGTTGGCAGTTATCTCAGTTGCAACAGCAGGTAGGAGAATGGTTGGAATATCAATCTTACCGCTTTGAAAGAGTTTTACCAGAATGGAATCCTGATTGGCAACTTAGCCCTTGGTTGGCGAGTTTGTTACAATTTTTGTTTTGGCTGGTGGTTGTTGTCTTTGTGACTGGTGTAATTTGGCGGTTGTGGTTAGTATTTAGTCCATATATATATTCACGGTTGGCTAGTGGTAATGGTATTGGTGTGAGAATAAACACACTCAGCCAAGATTTATCTGTGACAAGTTGGTGGGAGCGATCGCAAGTCTTTTACCGTCAAGGTAATTATCGTGAGGCTTGTCGTTGTATATATTTAGCGATTTTACAACATTTGCACGACCAAAAAATTATTATCCATCAACCTAGTCGCACTGATGCGGAATATCTGCAATTATTACGATTATCCCAAACTGCTATCCAACCTTACGAAACTGTGATTACTACTCACGAACAATTATGTTTTGGTAATACGGAGATGTTGCCAGAAAATTATCAACAGTGTCAGCAAGCTTACCGGGAGATTACCCAAAAATGAAACGCTCAAAACGCACTGTTTGGCTGGGTGCGATCGCGATCGCAGTTATCGTTATATTAAGTTTTGTAACTGCTCCCAATACACAAATTTATACTGGTTCTACCTATAGCCGTGCTGCCGATGGTTACGGTGCTTGGTATGCTTTTATGCAGGAGCAAGGGACTAATATTCAACGTTGGCAAAAGCCTGTGAGTGATTTGACAGGTGAAACCAAACCAGCCACCCTGTTAAGAATATATAGTCAGCAAAGAGAAGTCAGCTTATCATCTGATGAGCGAGCATGGTTAAACAAAGGCAATAATTTAGTAATTTTGGGTGTGCGGGCTAGGGTGAGTCAAGCTAATTTTCACACAATACAGGACTCTCCGGTGGGTGAGGTGAAAATTGCCACCCGCAGAAGAAATCAAAAAGTGAAACCGGAAGAGATTTTGTTAGGCGATCGCTTCGGTGCTATAGTCTGGGAAGAACAACGCCAACAAGGAACAGTAATTTATTCCACCACCCCCTATTTAGCCGCCAACGCCTACCAAGACGAATTAAATAATTTTCAATACTTAGCCAGTTTAGTCACACAAAAAAATAACAACCTCTTTGTAGATGAATACATCCACGGCTACAAAGATGCTGATATCAGAGAAAGTCAAGGACAAGGTAATTTAATTAGTTACTTGGCTAACACACCCTTGCTAGTTATACTGATACAGGCTGGCGTGTTACTCCTAGTTTTAATCTGGTCACAAAATCGCCGTTTTGGTCAGCCAGTAACCTTAGAAACACCAGTCATGGATAACAGCCAAGCCTACATCCAAGCATTAGCAGGAGTGTTACAAAAAGCCGAAGCAAGCGACTTTGTTTTAGAGATGATAGGCAAAGAAGAACAAATCCAACTACAAAAAGCTTTAGGTTTAGAATCAGTACCCCTAGAACATCAAGTTTTACTCAACCTGTGGACAGAGAAAACAGGTAAAAATCCCACCGAATTAGATACAGTGTTAAAGTTACAAACCAGAAAACGCCGTATCAGTCAGCGAGACTTAATCAACTGGTTAGCAAAATGGCGAACTTTGAGGGAATAGGGACTGGGGACTGGGGACTGGGTACTGGGGGGATGAGGGGAAATAAAGAAATAATCCTCAATCAATGCCCAATGACTAATAACTAATAACTAATAACTAATGACTAATAACTAATAACTATTTATGAATGAAACCCGTCCAGTATTAATTCATCTTGGTGAAAAACTTAACCAAATTGTCGTAGGACAATCCAACCTAGTACAACAATTACTAATAGGATTATTAGCAGGTGGGCATATTATATTAGAGGGTGTACCGGGAACTGGTAAAACACTCCTAGTAAAAGTATTAGCAAAATTGATTCAAGCAGAGTTTCGCCGGGTGCAACTCACACCAGATGTTTTACCCTCAGATATTACCGGGACAAACATTTTTGACTTGAATAGCCATAGTTTCACCTTAAAAAAAGGGCCTGTCTTTACCGAAGTTTTACTAGCAGATGAAATTAACCGCACTCCCCCCAAAACACAAGCGGCTTTGCTAGAAGCAATGGAAGAGATGCAAGTCACACTAGATGGTGAAAGCTTACCATTGCCGGATTTATTTTGGGTAATTGCCACCCAAAACCCCTTAGAATTTGAAGGAACTTATCCCTTACCAGAGGCGCAACTAGATAGATTTTTATTCAAGCTAGTAGTAGATTATCCTGATCAAGCTGCCGAAAAGCAAATGTTAATTAATCGTCAGCATGGCTTTGCTGCAAGACGCTGGGAGATTAACCGCTTACAACCAGTCGCAACAGTAGATGAAATCTTAACAGCAAGACAGGCAGTAAAAGCAGTAAAAGTCTCAGAAGCAATTATTGACTATCTCTTAACTTTAGTGAGAACATCACGCCAGTATTCTGACTTAGCTTTGGGTGCATCTCCTCGTGCTGCGGGTGCTTGGCTGCAAACATCCCAAGCTGCTGCATGGTTAGCAGGAAGGGATTTTGTCACACCAGATGATGTCAAAGCTGTAGCATCGCCACTTTTACGCCATCGTTTGATTTTAAAACCTGAAGCTATGCTAGATGGTTTACAAATTGATGCTGTAATTGCATCAATAGTAAATCAAGTGCCAGTACCAAGGTAAGCAGGAAAAGCTGTTGTTAACTGAAATTAGGGAAAATGTAGGGTGCGTCAGTACGAGAAACCCTAGCCATATCAAGAAAATATTCATCCTGACGCACCCTACTAACAGTCGATTTGGATAATTTATTTTTTGGTGTTTCCTTATCTTCTCTCTGCGTCTCTGCGCCTCTGCGTGAGTAAATCATCTCCTATCAACAAAAAATAGCATTATTATCACTAAATATATTTACTTTCGCCACAGCATTCATAAAACCAAAAAATATCGTTTTTGGCAATTTATATGACAAAATGTATCAATTGCTAGAGTATCTCTTCTAGCTACTCCAATCTGCGTTAAAACCTAACCAGAGATAGATGAAACGGGGAACGTTAATGTTAGTAGCCAAGTCTACTACATCTGATGAAACTAATTGAAACTAACCACAATCAAGGGATAGCCAGAAAATATCTGTAACTCCCAAAGAAGCGGCTTCATCTATTAACAACTCTACCCAAAAGATTAGGTTTTAATACTCATGCTTAACGATTTATGTGTTGAAAACTATCCATCCACTGAGAAATTGCTGGAAACTGCTGAGTGGAACATTATAGAAACAGAATTTAACCCTACACAACTGCACCATAAAGAAACCGTCTTTACCCTTGGGAATGGTTATTTAGGAACAAGGGGAACGTTTGAGGAAGGGTATGATCAAGATTCTTCAGCAACCCTAATTAATGGTTTGTATGATGACACAGCTATTGCTTACACAGAACTGGTAAACTGTCCTAACTGGTTGCCCTTGGTGGTGACAGTGGCAGGTGAAAGCTTTAAAATGAACTCTGGGGAAATCCTTAATTATGAGCGTCGCCTTGATTTACGCTTAGGTTTAATTAGTCGTGATGTGCGTTGGCGTTCTCCCAAAGGACATACTCTAGATTTACATTTTCAGCGTTTCACCAGTTTGGCAGATCAACACGTTTTAGTAATTCGTTGTGAAATTACATCTGTTGATTTTGCAGGTGATATCACAGTTGAAGTAGGTTTTGATGCGGAACCCACAACTCAAGGTGTTCCCCATTGGCGGACTTTAAACCAAGGCGGTGCAGGTGAAATCATCTGGCTGCACAGTCAAACCCTACACTCACAGATTCAGTTGGGGATGGCTGCTAAGTTGGTAGTAGAAGATGATGATACTGCAACTGTGTGCGTTAATCGGTCTGCATCTTCCACATTAACAACTACTTTCTCATCTCACCCAGGCAAGACGGTAGCTGTAGAGAAGATAGTCACCCTGTTTACTTCACGGGAAACAGAAAACCCCATAGTAGCCGCCTTACAGAAATTAGCTGATGAACCGAGATACGCAACCTTACTAGCTGCTCACATTGCCGCCTGGGAACAAGTCTGGCAAAACAGTGATATTGTGATTGAAGGCGATCGCCTCTCCCAACTCAGTGTCCGTTACAATATTTTTCAACTACTAGCCGCAGCACCCCGTCAAGATGATCGCGTCAGTATCCCCCCCAAAACCCTCTCCGGTTTTGCCTATCGCGGACACATCTTTTGGGACACAGAAATTTTTATTCTCCCCTTCCTCACCTACACCCAACCAGCCATAGCCCGTAATTTACTTACCTACCGCTACCATACCCTACCAGGAGCCAGACGCAAAGCCCAAGAAGCTGGTTATCAAGGTGCTATGTTTGCTTGGGAAAGTGCCACCACCGGCGATGAAGTTACCCCTCGTTGGGTTCCAGATCCCAATGGCGAGTTAGTCAGAATTTGGTGCGGTGATATAGAAGTACATATCACGGCTGATGTCGCCTATGCAGTTTGGCATTATTGGCAAACTACCGACGATGATGACTGGATGCGCGACTATGGCGCAGAAATTATCCTCGATACAGCGATTTTCTGGGAAAGTCGGGTGCAGTGGAACTCACAACGCCACAGCTATGACATTTTAGATGTCATCGGCCCTGATGAATATCACGATCGCATCGATAATAACGCCTTTACCAACCTGATGGTACAGTGGCATTTATACTCAGCTTTGGCACTGTGGGACTGGTTCAAACACGTATACCCTGAAAAGTCGGCTCAGTTAGTAGAACAACTCAACTTAACCACAGAACGTTTACATAAGTGGGCAGAAATTCAAGAACGGATATTCGTCAACCAAGATGCAGCCACAGGTTTAATTGAGCAATTTGAGGGCTTTTTTAAATTAGAAGATGTCAACCTTGCTGATTATGAACCCCGGACTAAATCTTTGCAAGGTCTATTAGGTATTGAAGCCACCAGCCAAAAGCAAATGCTCAAGCAACCAGATGTATTAATGCTGCTTTACTTGCTGCGTCAGCGTTACGACTACAACACCCTCAAAGCTAATTGGGACTATTATAACCAACGCACCGACCATACCTATGGTTCTTCTTTAGGCCCAGCAATTCACGCCGTCTTAGCTTGTGACTTGAATGAACCAACGGAAGCCTTTACCCATTTTCAGAGAGCTGCATTAGTAGACTTAGAAGATGTCAGACTCAACGCCGCCGAAGGAATACACGCCGCTAGTGCGGGGGGAGTGTGGCAAGCTGTAGTTTTCGGGTTTGCGGGTGTGAGAATGACTCAATTTGGCCCAATGGCTTGTCCTAATTTACCGCCCAGTTGGACACGCCTCAAGTTTCGCTTGCAATGGCGCAACGAATGGCATGAGTTTGATTTACAACCAGATGCAGAAATGGCAATGGTAACACAAGAAGCCAAGGTTCCTATCTATGCCAGTGTAATGCAATGAGGG